>CAYZKQ010000025.1:16434-27995 GCA_964478975.1 uncultured Vicinamibacterales bacterium
CTGCTTCGTCACTCCGGGGGACGGCATCCCCCGGGCCCCCGCGGCGGCCCGTAACGGGCCGCCCGACGTACGCATGCGACCGCGGCGTGCGGCGCGGCTGCGACCGCTCGGCCCGCGCCAAGAGAGCCGTCCGAGGTATCCGTCAGACACACGCGGCGGGGCTCACGCCGGGGCCGGTTCGGTCACACCCGGGGCGGGTTCGAACCGGAACGTCAAGCCGTCACCCGCCGCCCCGATCGTCACCGTCCCCCCGCGCTCGAGCCGCCCGAAGAGAATCTCGTCGGTCAGCCGGTCGCGCACCTCCGTCTGGATGACACGGGCCAGAGGCCTCGCTCCGTAGACGGGGTCGTACCCCTTCGCCGCCAGCCACGCCCGCGCCTCCGGCTCGAGGGTGATAGCGATGCGGCGCTCGGCGAGCTGCGCCTCGAGCTGGAGGATGAACTTCTCGACGATGGTCTCCATGACCTCGGGCGTGAGCGGCTTGAACGTCACGATGGCATCGAGCCGGTTGCGAAACTCGGGGCTGAAGATGCGCTCGATCGCCTCCCGCCACCGCGCCCGCGCCGCCTTCTCGCTCAGCGCGCCGCCGGCGCCGCGCGCGAACCCGATCGTGCCCGCGGACAGCTCGCGCGACCCGGCGTTCGAGGTCATGATGAGGATCACCTGCCGGAAGTCGGCCTTGCGCCCGGCGTTGTCGGTCAGGGTCGCGTGATCCATCACCTGCAGCAGGATGTTGTAGATGTCCGGGTGCGCCTTCTCGATCTCGTCGAGCAGCACCACGGCGTACGGGTGCTGCCGCACGGCGTCGACCAGCAGGCCGCCCTGCTCGAAGCCGATGTAGCCGGGCGGGGCGCCGATGAGGCGCGCCACGGCGTGCTTCTCCATGTACTCGCTCATGTCGAAGCGGATGAACTCGTTGCCGAGGTGGATCGCGAGCTGCTTGCCGAGCTCCGTCTTCCCGACGCCCGTCGGTCCCGTGAAGAGAAAACACCCCGCCGGCCGGTCCGGCTGGCCCAGACCGGCGCGCGAGCGCTTGATCGCCTGGGCCACCAGGTGCACCGCCTCTTCCTGCCCGAACACGACGCGCTTCAGGGATTCCTCGAGCGTGCGGAGCCGCTCTCGGTCGGAGAAGGACGCCTGCTTCGGCGGGATGCGCGCCATGCGGGCCACGACGGTCTCGATCTCGGCCGGCGTCACGACCCGCTCCGGCGCGCCCGCCTCCGTCCGGTCGCCCTCGGCGGCCGCCGCGGCCTCGAGCCGCAGCATCGCGCCCGCCTCGTCGATCACGTCGATCGCGCTGTCGGGCAGCCGATAGTCGCGCAGGTGCCGCGCCGCGAGCTTGGCCGCCGCCTCGAGCGCATCGTCCGTGTACCGCACGGCGTGATGCGCTTCGTAGCGGCTGCGCAGGCCCTGGAGAATCTTGATCGTTTCCTCGATGCTCGGCTCGTCGACGGCGATCTTCTGGAGGCGCCGGGCGAGCGCCCGATCCTTCTCGATGTGCTTGAATTCCTCGAACGTCGTCGAGCCGACCACCCGGAGGTCGCCCGCGCTCAGGACGGGCTTGATGAGCGTGGCGAGGTCGAGCGTGCTCCCGGTCGTCGCGCCGGCCCCGACCGTCGAGTGGATCTCGTCGATGAAGAGGATCGGCAGCTTCTTGCGCGAGAGCGCGGCGACCACAGCCTTGAAGCGCTCCTCGAAGTCCCCGCGGAAGCGCGTGCCGGCGAGCAGCGCCGCCGTGTCGAGCGCGAACACCTCCGCCCCCTTCAGGATCTCCGGCACGTCGTCCTCGAGCAGCCGCTGCGCGAGCCCCTCGGCCAGCGCCGTCTTGCCGACGCCAGCGTCGCCGACGAACACGGGGTTGTTCTTGCGCCGCCGGCACAGCACCTCGAGAGTGCGCTTGAGTTCGGCCGTGCGCCCGATGAGCGGGTCGAGCTTGCCCGCCCGCGCGCGCTCGGTGAGATTGACGGTGTAGGCGGCGAGCGGGTCCCGCGCGGGGACCGGCGCCTCGCGCCCCGGCGTCCCGACGGCGCGTTCCTCGTCCTCGGCGTCGCCGTCGGCCCGCGGCGGGAGCGGGACCTTGGCGATGCCGTGGGAGATGTAGTTCAGGATGTCCAGGCGCGTGATGCCCTGCGATTCGAGCAGTTGCGCCGCGTACGACTTGGGCTGCTGGAGCATGGCCGCCAGCACGTCGCCCGCCTGCACTTCCTGGCGGCCGGCGCTCTGCACGTGCAGCACCGCCGTCTGCAGCGCCCGGCGGAAGGCGAGCGTCTGCTCCGGCTCGCGCTGCCGGCCCCGCGGGTATTGCTCGACCGAGCGCTCGAGAAACGCGTCGAGATCCTGCCGGAGCCGCGCGAGGTCCGCGCCGCACGCCGCGAGAATGCGCTCGCCCTCCGGATCGTGGGCCAGCGCGTACAGCAAGTGCTCGAGCGTCAGGTGCGTGTGCCGCCGGCTCGTCGCCTCGCGATACGCGACCGTCAGGACGATTTCCAGCGCCGCGCTGAACACTACGCCTTCTCCAGCGTGGCCTGCAGCGGGAAGCCCGCCGCCCGGGCCCGCGCGACCACCGTCGCCACCTTGGTCTCCGCCACTTCGTACGGATAGTGGCCGGCCACGCCGCGGCCCTGCGTGTGGACCAGCATCATGATCCGGTACGCCTCGGCCGGGCTCTTGTGGAACACGTCCTCCAGAATCTCCACGACGAAGTCCATCGTCGTGTAGTCGTCGTTGAGCAGCACGACGCGGTACAGGTCGGGCTCCTGAACCTTCCGCTCGGTGCGCTCGACGACCTCGGTGCCGCCCTGGCGCACGTCGTCTGCCATCGCCATCCTCCGCCGCCGCTCTTATTTACTATAGCAAGCAGGCTCCCCGCCGGGGACGACCCGGCGTCCGGCCCGCTCGGACCACAGGGCCCGTTCGGCCGGGCGGGGTCGAGATGCGCCGCTTACGCCCCGGCGGGCGCTTCGCGTCGAGCCCGCTCGAGCAGATCGGCCACGCTCAGCACCCGGGCGCCGGCGGAGAGCTAGGCGTCGTCGAGTCGAGCCGTCTGCGGAACCGCCGACCGAGTAGGATAGGAAAGACCAGCCGCGCCGGGTGCGGCCGGCTGGCCGGCGTGCGCCGATGCAGGAGCTCGACTGGATCGACCTTCGCTTCCGCGATCTGCCTCAGGTCATCGCGACGGCGGTGCTCCGCGGGCCGGCGGGGGTGGCGTTGATCGACCCCGGACCGGCGTCGACCTGGCCGAGGCTGAAGGCCGAGCTGGCCGGCCGCGGCGTCGCCCTCGCGGACGTCCGCGCGGTGCTGCTCACCCACATCCATCTCGACCACGCGGGCGCCAGCGGTACGCTCGCCCGCGAGTGTCCCCGCGCGACGATTTACGTCCACGCGCGGGGAGCGCCGCACCTGGCGGACCCGAGCAAGCTGCTGCAAAGCGCCGCGCGGCTCTACGGCGACCAGATGTCCAGTCTGTGGGGTGACGTCGCTGCCGTGCCGCCAGCGCAGATCCGGGCGCTCGACGGCGGAGAACATCTGGAGGTGGTCGGGCGCCAGGTCGACGTGGCGTACACCCCGGGTCACGCGTCGCACCACGTGAGTTACCTGGACACGGCGAGCGGCGTGGCGTTCGCGGGCGATACGGCCGGCATCCGCCGCGGCAGCGGGCGCTACCTGATGCCGCCCACGCCGCCGCCCGACATCGACCTCGAGCAGTGGAACGAGAGCCTCCAGCGGCTGCGCGCGTGGGCGCCGTCGGGGCTGTTCGTCACACACTTCGGCCTGTGGCGGGACGCCGCCTGGCACCTCGACGAGTTCCAGGCACGCCTCCAGGCGTGGGCGGCCCTGGCGCGGGCGCTCCTCGCGCGCGAAGACCTCGACGATGTGGCGCGCATGGCGGCCTTCGTCCGCGAGGCGGACGACGAGATGCGCCGCGCGGTGTCAGAGAGCGACCGCCCGCTCTACCAGCAGGCGGGCCGAGTCGACTACTCCTGGCTCGGACTGGCCCGCTACTGGCGGAAGCGCGCGGCCCCCGGCAATGAGCGCTGAACACGTGATCGACACGGCCGGCGCGCGCCTGTACGTGGTCGAGACGGGCGCGGGCACCCCGCTCGTCCTCCTGCACGGGTGGTCGCTCGACCTGCGCATGTTCGACGATCAAGTGCCGGCCTTCAGCCGCACCTACCGCGTCATCCGCGTCGACCGCCGCGGGTTCGGGCGCTCGAGCGGGCGCGAAGATGTGACGTGGGATCCGGCCGACCTCGCGGCGGTGCTCGACGCGCTCGGCGTCGGCCGCGCCCACCTCCTGGGCATGTCGCAGGGCGCGACCGTGGCCCTCGCGTTCGCGCTCGCGTACCCCGACCGCGTCGCGCGCCTCGTCCTCCACGGCGCGCCCGCGCCGCGCGGATTCGGCTTGCGGTGGAACGGACCCGACCGGTGGCCGCTCGACGAGTACCGCGCCATCGCCCGGCGGGAGGGCCTCGAGGCGTTCCGGCGGGCGTGGCTGGCGCACCCCCTCATGCACGTGCCGCCGCATTGCGAAGGCGCGCGGCGCCGGCGGGACGAGATGGTGGCGGGCTACCGCGGCAAGCTCCTCCTGGCGCCGCAGCCGCCGTCCGGCCCCGTCCCGGCGCCCGCGATGGACGACCTGCCGCGCGTCGGCGTTCCCGTACTCGTCCTGACAGGCGACGAGGAAATTCCCTACTTCCGGATCGTCGCCGACGCGCTCGCCTACGCGATGCCGCAGGCGCACCGCGTCGTGGTCCCCGGCGGCGGCCACCTGATCAACTTGATCGAGCCCGGCCGGTACAACGCGGCCGTCCTCGAGTTTCTGGACGAGCCGCCCGCCGCGCCGCCGGCTACCGGCTCAGCCAGTACGCGACCTTGACGAGCAGCACATCGTCCGCGGGGGCGCGGAAGAGCGCGCGGGTGTCGCGGCCCAGCGAGAACCGTCCCGGGTGCGAGAAGTCCCGGCGTTGCTCGGTCCAGACGATGTAGAGCGTCGAGCCGAGGCGCCATTCCCAGCGGAGCACGGCGTTGAGCCGGAGCGACTTGAAGTTGAAGTCCGGGTTCACGAAGGAAAAGCTCGGTGCCGGTCCGGCGCCGTCAGGGTCCACGTCGTAACGGCCGGCGGCGGCGTCCAACGCGAGAGTGCTCGGGCGCTCGCCGTAACGGAGGAAGTCGAAGCTGGCTGGGCGCGCGAGCTCCTTGAAACCCCAGTAGTCGCCGCTCGCGAGCAGCGGCTGGGCGTAGAGCTGGAAGGACAGGCGGGGCGTGAGGATCCAGTTCACGCGCGTGGTCATGGAAACCTGGGTCTGGTCCAGGTCGGCAAAGACATAGCGCGCGCCGAAGGTGGGCCCCGCGGTCGCATCGGGAACCGTCCGGACGTACTGGGCGAGCGCGTGGGACCGGCCGAGCGACGGCCCGAACGAGAGGCTCAACGACGGAGCCGGCTTGACGAGGATGGAGAGGTTCGGGTACAGGCCCCAGCCGCCGAACTCGTTCCACGAATAGCTCGCGCCGGCGCCGAGCGACACGGCGCGGCGCGAGTCCGTGGCGCCGGACAGGGAGACGCTGCCGCCGGCGGGCGAGACCATGATCGGGCCGCCGCGCGTGAGCCAGCTATCGAACGCCCGCCGCGAGACAACGACCGAGCCGTCCAGCGTCCAGTAGTTGCGGAACAGGACACCGCCGGTGCCGAGCCACCCGTCGGCCTGCCGGCGGGCGTCGGCGTCCCAGGTCCACCATTTGGCCACCGCGAGGCTGCGGTGCCGGCTGAAGCGGTCGGGTGTCGGCTTGCGCCAGACGAGGACGGCGTGGGCGCCGGCGATGCCGGCCGTCCAGGTGAACCCCAGGTCGTTCGAGTCGAAGCCGGGGCTGACGCCCCAGAGCGCCGCGTTCACCTGCCACAGCCCGCCGTTGCGGTTCAGATTGATGCGGCCCGTCCATCCCGACAGGCTCGTCGCCGCCGGGTCGAGCCGATAGGCGTCGGGCCGCTGGAAGTACCGCGCGGAGGCCCGCTGCAGCCGCTCGATGGCGGGCGCCGCGCCCTCCACCCGGCTCGCGGCCAGCATCCCGGTGACCACCCAGTCGCGCTTGGCATCCAGGAAGCGGTACCCGTCGGCGCCCAGCACGACCGCCCGGCGGGGCAGAAGGCCGGCGAGCGGCGACCGTCCCAGGTCGCGCGCGACCGCCGTGGCGAGCACGCCGACGCCGCCGCGGCCGGCGTCGCGCTGGGCCCGGCCGGCGAAGTAATTGGTCAACGGCTCGATCTCGGCCCGGGCGACGCGGCCGTCGTCCCAGAGGCGTGCCGTTTCCCGGTTCGTCACCGCCTCGAGCAGGCCGAGACTCCACCCGTTCCGCGTCTTGCCTGTCAGCTTCGCGGCACCGAGGATCGTGGACGCCGCCGGCCGATCGACGAAGGTGCCCGAGGCCGATCCCTGCGGCGGGCGGCCGATCCGCCGGGAGTAGAACAGCGCCGGCGCGGCGCTACCGAAGCTCCAGAAGGAGTTCGCGCCGCCCCGCCCGAAGTTGTCGAAGATCTGCGCGCCCTCGATGAAGAACGGCCGGCGCTCCTCGTAGTACGTCTCGAAGGCCGTCAGGTTCACGACGGCCGGGTCGACCTCGACCTGGCCGAAATCGGGGTTGATCGTCGCGTCGAGGGTCAGGCCGGCGCCGATGCCGTACTTGAGGTCGACACCCACACCGGCGACGGCGCGGGACCCGTCGTTGAACGGATCGCCGGGCGCGGACGGGGCGACGAATTCCGCCCGCGCCACGGTGTACGGCACCGCTTCCAGAGTGCGGGGGCGGCCGAGCGCGGCCAGCCCCGTCAGGTGGCCCATGCGCGACGCCAGCCCGCTCTCCCGCTTCGGGACGAGCACCAGCCAGTCCGTCTCGTTTTTCCGCTGGATGTACCGCGACGCGTTGATGCCCCACACGCCGCCGTCGGTCGGCGAGAACCGGAGCTGCGAGAGGGGGATCCGCATCTCCGCCGTCCACCCGTGCTCGTCGACCGTGACGGCGGCGTCCCACACCGCGTCCCACGACAAGTCCGTCCACGAATCGTTGTAGATCACGGCGTCGGCGAGCGTGCCCGCGGCCGTGACGCTGAACTGAACGCCCGTCAGGTGGTCGTGCCGGGGATCGAGATAGATGGTGAACCGGTCCGCGTCCGCGACCGTATCGCGGCGCGCCAGCCGCCGCACGATCCGGTGCGGCTCGCGGTCGAACAGGCGCACGCCCACGTAGATCGCCCGGTCGTCGTAGGCGAGGCGGAGCTCGGTGCGCTCGGTGGCGGGCTGGCCTTCGTCCGGGTCCCGCTGGACAAACTCGCTCACCGGAACCGCGGCGCGCCAGGCGTCGTCGTCCAGGCGGCCGTCGAGGCGCGGCGGCTGCGCCACGCGCACGGCGGCTACCGTGCTCGAGGGAGCCGCGGGCGGCGCCGGCGTCGTGCTCGGTTGCGCCCACGTAGTCGCGGCCCAGACAACCGCGCAGCTCAACGCCGCAACGCAGCGTCGGTGAGCCCGCACGTAGCCTTAGACGGACACGACGATGATCGGGTTGGCCCGCGTCTCCACCCAGGGCTCCGGGCGTGCACGGCCGGCGCTGGGCGCGGTCGGCCGCCCGCCGGGCCGCTTCGTGTTAGCATGGGGCGCCGGCCCTGCCGAGGGAGCGCCCCGCCATGTTCGGTTGTCCGCGTCGGCTCGTTGCGGCGGTTTGTCTGTCGGGGTCGGTCGGCTTCGCTGCGTCGGCCCCCGCCCAGACGATGGAGATTGCGCCGTTTGTCGGATACGGCTTCGGCGGCGGTCTGGTCGCTGACCGGGCCGCGCCCTACGACCCGGCCCTGTTGCGGGACTTTGACCTCGCGGCGGGCGCGAGCTATGGGGTCGTGGTGGATGTGCCGGTCGGCCGGCGCCTGATCATCGAGGCGCTCGCGGGGCAGCGTCGGGCGCGCGTCGAGTCTCCGGGCTTTTTCGGGCCGACGGGTCCGGTCATGGTGGTGGACCGGTTTCTCGTCGGCGCGCAGCGGCGGTTCGGCCGGGATCCGGTGCGGCCGTTTCTCGGTGCGCTCGTCGGTTTTACCCGCTTCCGCCCGGACGTCGAGGGCGCGGGCAGCGAGACGCGGTTCGGGATGGCCGTCGGTGGCGGGGTCAAGGTCGAGTTCGGCCGCCACTACGGTGCGCGGATGGACCTCCGCGCGGCGACCCAGTTCGGCCGCAGCGGCTCGGGGCTCTACTGCGGGTTCCGCGGGTGCGGCTTCGGCCTCGGCGGCTGGGGCGACTGGGACGGCGAGGCGGCCGTCGGGTTCGTGTTCGCGTTCTGAGGGCTCAGGCGCTCGCGTGGAGCCGCGCCCACCATCGGCTCGGCGCAGGCCGCGCCATCGCGCGAGGCGTCGAGATCCCAGCCGCTACCGGGACGCCGCGCCCATGTGCCTGTCGAAAAACTCCAGGGCCTCCTCGATCGCCCGGAGCTGGATCTTGTCCGGGTGATACACGCCCTTTTCGTCTTTCGGGACCCGGATGAGATAGCCGTGCACCGGGTGGTCGTACGAGACGCGCTGGACGTTGCACCCGCCTTCCTTCATCCACGCGTAGGCCGTCTCGAACAGTCCCTGCAGTTCGTCCCGGTCGCGGTTCATGAAGAGAATCGGGATCGTGATGCGCCGGATGCGTGCCATCGCGACGGCCTTGTCGAGCACTGGCACGACCGATTCCACCGTCGGATACAACGGGTTGTCCCCTTCGAAGGCCTCTCGCTTCATCTGCAGGAACTCGCTCGCGTCAGGCTCGGACACGATGGCGGCGGCGACGTCGATCCCCTCGGCGGCTGCTCGCAGAATCATGCCCCCGCCGTGGCTGTTGCCCACCAGCCCAACCCGTCGTGGGTCCACGTAGGGAAGGCGCTTGACGAACTCGACCAGCGTTTTTAGGTCGTCGTAATCGAGGGGCGGCCGGCTCATGAGCTGGTTGGCCTGCTGGCGGCCGACTTTGAGCGGCACGCCCGTGTAAGCGAACCACGCCTCGGCGCGGTAGTTGAGCCATCCGACGGCGTACCCTTTCGCCAGAAAGCGTTCCATGGTGTAGGCGTGGTTGTTGATGTAGGTGCGTACTTGCTCGACACCCGCCCCCCCATTGCCGGTGAAGAACAGCACGATGGGAAACGGTCCCGATCCCTTGGGGCGGCGCAGGCCGATGGGGGTGAACAACCCGTCGACCGTTTCCACGAGCGTGATGTCCACCGGGATGTCCGAACCGGCCACCGGCTCCGTGAATGTGAACACCTCCCAGGGCTCGGTCACCTTCAAGGCGCCCCACGCCTTCCCTGATGACTGGCCCGACGCCGCCTGGGCGGACAGAAGGACAAGGCTGGCGGTGAGTGTGGCGATCCATCTCGTCATGGGCTGGTCTCCTCGGCGACGCTGGCCTGTGGGTCCCGCGATCGCTTCTCCTCAGGGCTTCCGGGCTGCCAGCCGCGCGAGGGCGGCCTCGTGGTACGAGGAGTCGTAATAACGCTCCGGCGGCGGCGGCGGCCCGTTCCACTGGTGCTCGAGCTCGGCGCGCAGCTTCAGCACCTGCGCCAGGCCGTTGCGGTCGAGGCGTGCGTCTCGCGCCAGCCCGGTCGGCGAGGCCATGGTCCGCGCGTAGGTCTGCTCGGCGACGTCCGGCGGCACCTCGAGCTCGGCCGCCAGGAGTTCGATGACCTCCCGTCGATGGCTGGGGTCGAGGATCCAGCGCAGCGCCTCGACATAGGCGGTTAGGTATCGGACCACGGCTTCGCGGTGGTGCTGTGCCCACGCGCGCTGCGCGAACGCCCCCATGCCCTGATACGCGCCGAGCAGCTCGGCGGCCGACCCGAGCCGCCTGAAACCCTCCCGCGCCGCTAACAGCGAATACGGCGGGTTGAGCATGGAGGCGGCGGCGGTCCGGTCGGTGCGCAACGCTCGCCAGCGCTGGGGCGTGCCGCCGACGGGTTGCACCGTGTAATCCCGTCCCTGGATCAGGCCGCGATCGCCCAGGATCTTCTTGAGTTGCAGCGCATAGGCGGTGTTCGGGGCGTCCACGATGACGGTGCGCCCGCGGAGCTCTGCGATGGACGCGATGTCCGATTGCGCCACGAGCTCGTTCATCGAGTCGTCGCCGCCCATCAGGATGACGACATCCACACCCGCCGTTTCGACCATCGCGATCGCGTTGTCGACGGCGGCGTGGGCGATGTCGTACCGACCGCTGGCCAGGCCGTCGCGCAGCACGCTGGAGTTGGGCGTGAACTCCACACTCACGGCCACGCCGTGCCGCGCGAAGCCGCCGCGGCCCTGCGCGACCCGCAGCGGCATCGTCGTGACGCCGCTGAACGCCACGACGCGCACGGTCTCCGGGCGGCCGCGCGGCGGAGAGGGCACTTGGGTGGCCGTCGCGGCGCTGAACCACGCGCACACCACCACCGCAACGAGTCCGCTCCGGCGCGGGGTCGTGTATCGCCTCGTCATGGTGCGCCTGCGCCCTCGTCGGACCGTGGCTTCGCCAGCGCGCCGGCGACGGCCGGTCGCTGTACCTCGCGCGGGGGCGCGGGGTGGAGGCCCAGCGCCCGGCGCATCTGCTCCACATCCAGCGCGTTGTCCCACCGGGCGATCACCAGCGTGGCGATGCCATTGCCGATCATGTTCGTCGTGCCGCGCGCCATGGACATGAAGCGCTCGATGCCGAGCAGCAGCGCCATCCCGGCGACCGGCACCGTCTGCACCGACGAGAGCGTCGCAGCCAGGACGACGAAGGCCGATCCGGAAACGCCGGCGGCGCCCTTCGAGGTCACGAGGAGCACCGTCAGGAACGTCAAGATGTCGGACGACGTCAAGTGGATGTTCATCGCCTGCGCGACGAACATCACCGCCAGCATCTGATAGATCGCCGAGCCGTCCTGGTTGAACGAGTACCCGGTCGGGACGACGAGTCCGACCACGCTCCGCTTGCACCCGGCCTGCTCGAGCTTGGTCATCAGCCGCGGAAGGACCACTTCGGACGTCGAGGTGGCCAGGACGATCAAGATCTCCTCTTTGATGTAGGCGAGAAACCGCGTGACCCGGAAGCCGGCGAGCCGCGCCAGCGCCCCGAGCCCGACCAGGATGAACACGATGCACGTCCCGTAGACGAGTCCGACCACCTTGGCCAGCGGGACGAGGGTCCCGATGCCGTACCGGCCCACCGTGAAGGCCATGGCGCCGAAGGTGCCGATGGGCGCCAGGAACATGATGACGGCGAGGGTCGCGAACAGTACCGACGCCGTCTGCTCGATGATCTCCACCACCCGGGCACCCTTCTCGCGGACCTTGAGCAGGCCGATCCCGAAGAGAATGGAGAACAACATGATCTGGAGGATGTGACCGCGGGCGAACGCATCCACGGCCTGCATGGGGATGACGTCGAGCAGGAATTCCACGGGGCCCATCCGCGCCCCGGCGGGACCTGCGAAGGCGGAGACGGCGCCCGCATCGAGCGTCTTCGGACCGGGGCTGGCGAAGCGCTTTCGGGTGGTCGCGGTGGACCGGCTGGCGCAGGGGATGACCGACAACCCGA
>CAYZKQ010000026.1:0-27656 GCA_964478975.1 uncultured Vicinamibacterales bacterium
GGCTCTCCAGGCTCGGGCGCCGCCGAGGGCGCCGTCAGCTCCGGCGCCGCCGGCGCCGCGGCGGCGGATTCCGCCGCTTCCGCGGCGGGGACGGCGGGGAGCGCCGCCCCGGCCTCTCCGGGAGTTACGGCAGGCGGTGGCGCCGGAGCTTCGGCGGCCGGCGCCGCCTTGGCCGCCTTCGCCGTCTTCACCAGGCGCGGCGGCGGAAGCGTCGGGACCACGGGCTTCGGCGGCTCCACGGGCTTGTGCGCCTTCTTCGCCCTGGCCGACGCCGGAGCTTCGGCGAACCAGTTGCCGCTCGGCAACGGGATCGCCCGTTCCCGCGCGATGCGCTCGACGAACTTGCGCGCGACCACCTCTTCGATCGTGCTCGAGGCGCTCTTGACCTCGATGTCGTGCTCGCGCTTGAGCCGATCGATGATCTCCTGGCTCGACGTGCCCAGGAGTTCTGCGATCTTGTAGATCCGAACGGTCGACACCCTCGTCCCTCTCGCTATGGCTCTCTCGCCGGCTCCGGCGCCGCGGTGGCTGCCGCCGGTTCGTCCCGGGTGACTTCCGGTGCCGCCGGCTCCTCAAACGCGGCCCCGCCCACCGCGGGCTCAGGTCCGGTGTCGGCCGCGTCCGCGGACACCGCGCGCTCGCGGGCCGCCGCCAGGATGTGCTCGGCGGTCTCCGCCTCGATCCCGCAGGCCTCCGCCAGCGCCTGCGCCGTCGCGGCGAGCAGGCGCTCGAGCGTGTCGAAGCCGGCCTCCCGGAGGCGCTCGACGACCTGCGGGTCGAGGTCCGGCACGGGGAACGCGGCCTGGGCGGCGGCGGCCTCGAAGCCGGCGAACTGCTTCTCGACCTCCCGGCGCTTTTCCTCCTCGCTCTTGATGTCGATCTTCCACCCGGTCAGCTTCGCGGCCAGGCGGACGTTCTGGCCCTTCTTGCCGATGGCGAGCGAGAGCTGCTTGTCCTCGACCACGACTTCCATCACCTTCTCGGCCTCGTCCAGGATCGTGACCCGCTGGACGCGGGCCGGGCTCAGCGCGTTGGTGACGAAGACGACCGGGTCTTCGGACCACTCCACGATGTCGATCTTCTCGCCGCGCAGCTCCCGGATGATCGCCTGGACGCGCGTCCCCTTCATGCCCACGCACGCCCCAACCGGGTCCACGTCGCGCTCGCGGGAGTAGACGGCCACCTTGGCCCGGTCGCCGGCCTCGCGCACCGCGCCGCGGATCGTGACGGTGCCGTCGTAGATTTCGGGGACCTCCAGCTCGAACAGCTTGATGAGCAGCGCCGGGTCGGTCCGGGACAGCACGATCTGCGGGCCCTTCGCGTTCTTGTTGACGGCCTTAATGATGGCCCGCACCCGGTCGCCCACCGTGTAGTTCTCGGCCCGCGACTGCTCCTTGCGCGGCAGGATGGCCTCGATGCGGTTGAACTCGACGATGATGTCGCCGTTCTCGAAGCGCTTGACCGTCCCGCCCACCAGCTCGCCGACGCGCTGGCTGTACTCGTTGTAGATGTTCTCGCGTTCGGCCTCGCGCACTTTCTGGAAAATGACCTGCTTGGCCGTCTGGGCGGCGATGCGCCCCAGCACATCGGTCCGCTTGGGGAACTCGATCTCCATGTCGACCTCGGCCTCGTCGCCGTAGAGGGCCTGGGCTTCGGCCAGGGAGATCTCGGTGGCCGGGTCGGTCACGGTCTCGACGATGGTCTTCACGGCGTAGAGCTCGACCTGGCCGGTTTCCGGGTTGAACCGGGTGCGCAGGTTCTCGTTGGTCTTGTAGTACTTGCGCGACGCGGTCAAGACCGCGTCCTCGATGGCGGAGATGATGACCTCGGGCTCGATGCCCTTTTCTTTGGCCAGCGCCTCGATGGTCTGTTGCAACGGATTGCTCATGACTCCCTCAAAACTCGACGTCGAGCCGGCCGCGCACGATCGCGGACAGCGGGATCCGGTGCGTCCGCCGTCCCTGTTCCAGCACCACGCACCCGTCGGTCAGGCCCCGGATCCGCCCCTCGAAGTGCGTCTGGCCGTCGACGGCCTCTGCCACCACGATCTTGGCGAGCCGTCCCGTGAACCGCCGGTAATCCGCCTCGTGCCGAAGCGGCCGGTCGAGGCCGGGCGAGGAGACCTCCAGCGTGTACGGCTGGTCCCGCACCAGGTCGGCGATCGCCGCCTCCTCGACGTCCAGCAGCGCGCTCAAGTCCTCGCTGACCCGCTGGCAGTCGGCGATCGTCACCCCCGGTGCATCCAATGGCTCGGGACCTCCGTCGGCCGGCGCGGGGCGGTCGAGCACGACGCGCAGCACCCATCCGACCGACTCGTGCCGCCACTGGATGTCGAAGACCTCGAGTCCGTAACTCGCCGCGACGCGCTGCGCCATCGCGCGCACGTGTTCGAGGCCGGCCCGCTCGATCCCACCCGCGACCATCGCTTCGGCACGGTCGGCGCCGAGCGGCGCGGCCGCCGACCGGCCCGCGCCGACCCGGGCTGCACCGATGCGCGCGGTCACGCGCGCCAAAAACAAAAGGTGGGCTCGCGCCCACCTTGCGAGGTGACCGACAGCGCAAACTTAACTATAGCACGCGCCGTAGGTTACGACAACGGGCGCGCGACCAGATCGTAGCCCCGGGCGGCGACCAGCCGCGCCTCGACCAGACTGCCGGGGGCGTAAGCCGTCGCGTCACAGTCGGTTAGGTACACGACCGGGTCGATTTCGGGCGCCTGACTCTCGAGCCGGCCCTGCAGGACGAGCCGGTGCTCCGGCGACGGCCCGTCGACCAGCACCTGCACGCGTTCGCCGAGCCGCGCGCGGTGGTGCGCCGCGACCAGGCGCCGCTGCCGGGCCATCAGGCGCCGCCGGCGCGCGGCTTTCACGCGGGCGGGGACATCGTCGGCGAGCGCGAAGGCGGCGGTGCCCTCCTCGTGCGAATAGGTGAAGACGCCGACGTGGTCGAACGCCATGTCGGCGACGAACGCCTCGAGCTCGGCGAAATCCTCCTCGGTCTCGCCCGGAAAGCCCACGATGAACGTCGTTCGGATCGCCACGCCCGACACGCGGTCGCGCACGCGGCGGACGAGCGCTTCGTAGGTGCGGCGGTTGCCGGGGCGCCGCATGCGGTGCAGGACGGGCGCGGAGACGTGCTGCAGGGGCAGGTCGACGTAGCGGCACACCTTCCCGCACTCGGCCATCGCGGCGAGGACATCGTCGGTGAGGGTCGTGGGATAGAGGTAGAGCAGCCGGATCCAGTGCAGGCCGTCCAGACGGTCGAGGGCGCGCAGCAGCCGCGCGAGCGCCCCGCGCTCGCCGCGGTCGATGCCGTAGAAGGTCGTGTCCTGCGACACGAGGATCACCTCGCGGACGCCCCCGGCCACCAGGCGCTCGGCCTCGCGCAGGATGGAGTCGATCGGGCGGCTGCGATAGGGCCCGCGGAGCGCGGGGATGATGCAGAAGCTGCAGGCGTAGTCGCAGCCTTCCGCGACCTTGACGTACGCGAAGTGGCCGGGGGTGGCCAGACGCCGCGGCGTGTCGGCCCCGTAGAGATAGGTCGGGTCCGACACGACCGGACGCTCGGGGCCGTCGCCGCGCACCGCGTCCACGATGGCCGGCACCTCGCCGGTGCCCAACACGACGTCGACCTCCGGGATTTCGGCGACGAGCGCGTCGCGGTAGCGCTGGGCGAGGCAGCCGGTGACGACGAGGCGCCGGCACCGCCCGTTCCGGCGATACCGGGCCAGGTCGAGAATCGCGTCCACCGACTCCTGTTTCGCGGCGTCGATGAACGCGCACGTGTTCACCACCAGGACGTCGGCGGCCGCGGCGTCGGCCGTGATCTCGTGCCCCGCCTGTTCCAAGAGCCCGAGCATGACCTCGGTGTCGACGAGATTCTTGGGACACCCGAGAGACACCACCCCGATCTTCATCGCTCCGCCCGCGCCCGTCCGGTCGCGATTCGCCGTGGCGTCCCCCCGCATGCGCCCCAGCCCTCCCACGCCGCGGTGCCCGCCCACTCTGATGGCTCCCACCTTTCGATCGTACGCCGGCTGTTCCCCGGGTCCCTACGGGTAGATGCGGTACAACATCCGCGGGTAGGGAATGGCCTCGCGGATGTGCTCGAGCCCGCAAATCCAGGCGACGACCCGCTCGATCCCCATGCCGAAGCCCGCGTGCGGCACCGTCCCGTAGCGCCGCAGGTCGAGGTACCACTCGAAGGCTTCCTGGGGCAGATTGTGCTCGCGGATCCGCTGGAGGAGGAGCTCGTAGTCGGCGATCCGCTCGCCCCCGCCGATGATTTCGCCGTAGCCCTCCGGCGCGAGGATGTCGACGCCCAGGGCCAGCTCCGGGCGCTCGGGGTCCGGCTTCATGTAAAACGCCTTGACGGCGGCCGGGAAGCGGTGGATGGCCACGGGGCGGTCGAACGCCTCCGACAACGCGGTTTCGTCCGGCCCGCCGAAGTCGCCGCCCCACTCGAAGGGGAGGCCGCGCCGCCTCAGGATGTCGACGGCTTCGTCGTAGCTGATCCGCGGAAACGGGGCCTTGACGCGTTCGAGGGGCGCCGGGTCGCGCTCGAGGGTGTCCAGCTCGCGGCGTCGCCGCTCGAGGACCCGCTCGACCACGAAGACGACGAGCGCTTCGCCGAGGGCGATGACGTCGTCGAGGGTCGCGTAGGCCATCTCCGGCTCGACCATCCAGAACTCGGTCAGGTGGCGGCGGGTCTTCGATTTCTCCGCGCGGAACGTGGGGCCGAAACAGTAGACCCGGCCGAGGGCCATGGCGTTGGCTTCGTTGTACAGTTGCCCGCTCTGCGTGAGGTACGCGGTCGCGTCCTCGAAGTACTGCACGGGGAAGAGGGTGGTCGTGCCCTCGCAGGCCGCGGGCGTGAAGATCGGCGTGTCCGCGAGGACGAAGCCGCGCCCGTTCAGGAAGGTCCGGATCGCGTCCACCACTTCGTGGCGGATCCGGAGGATCGCCTGCTGGCGCGGGGTCCGGATCCACAGGTGGCGGCGGTCGAGCAGGTAGTCGACGCCGTGGGCTTTCGGGGTGATGGGGTAGTCGTGGGATTCGCCGACGACCTCGTAGCCGGTCGCGTCGAGTTCGAAGCCGCCCGGCGCCCGCGGGTCCCGGCGCACCGTGCCGTGCACGATCAGCGAGGTCTCCTGGCCGAGGTGATCCGCGCGCGTGAAGGCCTCCTGGCCGACGCCTTGCGGCGTCATGACGACCTGGAGGAAACCCGTCCCGTCGCGGACGATGAGGAAATGGATCTTGCCGCTCGACCGCCGCGCGTGCAGCCAGCCTTTGAGCGTGACAACCTGACCCTCGTAGCGCGCGATGTCTTCGATGTAGGCGTGCATGGTCGCCTCAGAGCCGCAGGCGTTCGAGCCGGGCGCGGGCCGCCCGGGCGCGGGCGAGCACCGCGCCGGGGTCGGCGGCGCTCGCCAGTTCGAACACGAAACGCCCGTCGTAGCCGACCTTCTGCGTGGCGGCCAGGGCCCGCGCCCAATCGATGGCCCCCTCGAAGGGGACCAGGTGGTCGTCGGCCCGCCCGCGGTTGTCGTGGACGTGCGTGGTGACGAGGTGGCCGCCGACGGCCTCGATGGCGTCGGCGAGGTCGCCCATCAGGAAGGCGTGCCCGTAGTCGAGGCACACGCCGAGCCCGTCGAGCTCCACCACGCCCTCGAGCCACTCCGCCAGGCCGTCTGCCGTCGACAGGTCGTTCGGAATGACCTCGACGGCCACCTGGACGCCGAGCGGCGCGGCCTGCGCGTGGATCGCCTCGAGGCTCCGCCGCGCGGCGTCGCGGTCGTTGTCGCCCGGACCCGCCCAGTGTCGCGGCACGCCGAGGTGCACCACGAGATAACGCGTCGGGATCCGGCGCGCGATCGCGAGCGCCATTTCCGTTTCGCGGAGCGCGAGGCGCCGCCGGGCCTCGTCGGTGGTGGCGTTCGACAGGGCGTGAGCCGGACCGCTGCCCGCGGGACCGGTCGTGATCGGCGCGTGGATCGCGTGCAACGCGACGCCAGCGTCGCGCAGCCACGCGGCGAGCGCCCCGATCGCCGCCTCGTCGTGGTAGTCGAAATGGGCGCGCGTGGCGAAGAGCTCGATCGCGTCGAAGCCCGAAGCCGCCACCTCGGCGACGTGGTCCCGCTCGAGCCGGCGGTCGTGGTAGAGGTGCGTGGAGAGGGCGAACTGCATGGACCGGTGCCCGAACACCGAATTGTACCCCGTCCAGGCTCCCCGGCCGCCCTCGCGCTCACTGCAGTTCCTCGAGGTACCGCGCGAGGAGCGCCCGCAGGCGCGCGAACCGCGCGTGGCGCGCGAGCGTGTCGCGCAGGTAGCGCAGCGTCCGGGGGATGTACTGGATGTACACGGGGTTGCCCCGCACCGCCGTCTGGTAGCCGAAGGTCCCCAGGGCTTTCAGGTTGCGCTGGACGGCCATGACGTCGAAGCGCCGGCGGAACTCGGCTTCGCGCTCGGCCAGCCCGCTGAGGGCGAGGAAGTAGGCGATCAGCTCGTCGACGCTCTCCTCGGGCAGATCCACATACGAGTCCCGCAGGAGCGAAACGAGGTCGTAGGTATTCGGACCCAGACGCGCGTCCTGAAAGTCGATCAGATAGAGCCGGCCGGCGTGGAGCATCAGGTTGCGGCTGTGGTAATCCCGGTGGCACAGCACCCGCGGCTCCGCTGCGAGCTCCTCCACGATGGAGCGGAGCTCCGCGCGGAGGCGCTCGAGATCGGTCGCCGGGAGCGCCAGACCCCGGTACCCGGCGACGAAGTGCTTGAGAAAAAACTCCATCTCCCAGGTGAGCTTCTCGACGTCGAAGGCGATCCCGTACGGCAGGTACTCGGCTGAGGCCAGTTCCCGCCCGCGCCGCTGCAAGGTCGCGAGGTAGCCCACCGCTTCCCGGTAGAGCCGGGCGTGCTCGGCGGCGGGCGCCGCCCCGAGGTGGGCCTGCAGCGTGACGTCGCCGAGGTCTTCCAGCACGAGAATCCCGAGGTCGCCGGCGTGGCCGTGGATGGCCGGAATCGGCAGCGGCACCTGCGCGAAGAGGCGCGCGACATTGACAAACGGCAGAGTGTCGTAGGCGAACGGCCTGGCGTACACCGCCAGCACGACCGACGGGGCGCCGGGCCGGATCACCCGAAAGTACCGCCGGTCCGAGGCGTCCCCGGTCAGAGGCACAGCGCGCGCCCCTTGCCGCGCGAGCCCGCCGCGCTCCAGATAGGCGTGCACGCGCTCGACGGGTGGCGCCAGGTCCACCGATTCCGTCACGAGGCTCCCCCTCCCTTCATCGCAGAGGGACCACGAACAGATCGCCGACCTGTTCGGCGTCAGGGCACGCCACCGCCGCGTCGGCGGGGACGATCACCTGCCGGTGCCAGCGCGAGCCCGCGGGCACGCGCACCCCATCTGCCACGATACACTCGGTGAGCTCCGCGTCGGCCTCCACCGTCACGTCGTCCCACACGATCGTCCCGCGCAGGCGGGCCGAGGGGGCGAACCGGCAGCGTGCGCCGGGCGGGATCTCGCCGGTCACGGGATGAGGCGGCCGGCCCTCCTCGCGGGCCACAGCCGCGGAGGTGGCGTGATAGTCGGCCGGGGTCCCGATGTCGTAGAAGCGGGCGTGCGAGACGAACCCGGCGACCGCGCGCGCGCCGCCCGCGACGAGCGCCTGATAGACCCCTGCGATCGATTCCGCGGGCACCCCGTCGGGGAGCGGCTCGAACACGTCGGCCTCGACGAGCTGGACGCCGACGAAGTGGTAGGCCGCGGGCGCGGCGCCCGGGGGGAGGAACCGGGCGACCCATCCCTCGTCGAGCTCGACGCCCCCGTAGCGCGCCGGGTCAGGGCTGGGCACGAGGGCGAGCGTCACGAGCGCGCCCGTGCGCTGGTGGGCGTCGGCGACGGCGTCGAGGGCCACAGCGCAGAGGGTGTCGGCGTTGAGGACGAAGAACCGGCGCGCCGCGAGGAGGGGGAGCGCGTGGCGGATGCCGCCAGCCGTGCCGAGGAGCTGGGATTCCCACGAGTACCGGACCCGCACGCCCAGGTCGGACCCGTCGCCCACGGCGCCCGTGATCGTCTGGGGCAGGTGGTGCAGGTTGACCACGATGTCGCGGACGCCCTGGCGAGCCAGCCAGGCGAGGAGGCGGCGGATGATCGGTTCGCCGGCCACGGGCATGGCCGCTTTGGCCCGGACGGCCGAGAGCGGCTGCAGCCGGGTGGCCCGGCCGGCGGCGAGCACGAGGGCGTGGCCGACGCGCGCGGCGGTCACGACGCGTCGAAGAGCATGTCCGTCCCGCCCTGCCCGGTGGCCTCGCGGTGCTTGAGCCAGAGGGTGCGGTACGAGTCCAGGACGAAATCCGCTGCCGTCCGGCCGAGGGCGTGCGCGGCGGCGGCGATCCCGCTTTCGCTCCCCTCGATCTCGACGAAGACGCCGACGGGGGTCTCGTCGATGGCGAGCACGACGTCCTCCAGGGCGAACTCCTCTCGGTACTTTTCGTAACGGAACCAGACGTGCAGCCCGAGCGCTTCGAGCACGCGCTGGAGGACCTCGCCGTCGCCCACGACGGTTTCGAGCTCCTCGCGGGTTTTCACGGGCCCCGGCTGCACGGGGCCCTTGAAGGTGAGGCGGCTCTTGCCGCCTTCGGTCCGGATCCGCAGGACGCAGCGGCGTCGTCTCAGGGATTCCTCCTCGTCGTCGAGGAGGCAGTCTTCCTGCAGGCGGCGGCCGTGCAGCGGGGTCGCGCCCGCGGCCAGAATCGCCGCGCGCGCTTCGTCGGCCGTCGCAAACCGCAGCTTGACTTCGCGCTCGACGCCCGCGGTCGCCATCTCCGGGCCTCGCTTTCTCCGCGCCCCAGCCGCAACCCGCGATTATATCGAGATCGGGCGGCTCGCTCCACGCCAGAGCGCGCGGCGCAGCGCCACGTACATGGTGAAGGATTCGAGCGCGAAGGCGGGGAAGCCGAAGTACCCGGGCAGCGGCATCTCGAAGAGCTTCCAGTCGGGCAGAATCGGGACCGTGTAGATCCACTTCGCTCCCGCCCAGTAGTTCCAGAATTCCCACAACAGGCCGCACGCGAGCCCCGCCAGGCCGAGGTTGATGGCGCGCTCGTAGCGCCCGCGGCCGAAATCACAGAGCAGCGACTCCGCGCCCAGCCGGGCGTTGATCGGGTCGAGCAGGAAGATGAAGCCCAGCCAGACGGGCGCCGCCAGATACGGCGACGGCCGCACCAGCGGCCAGAGGAGCAGGCCCGCGCCGACGACGACCGACAGCCAGCCCCAGGCGGACAGGCGGGACGGACAGTCCCGGAGGGCGGCGCGGCCCGGCGGGGCGCGCCGGTCGCGCAGGCTCGCCACGAGGTCGCCGGTCTCGAACAGCGCCGGCCAGATCGTGGCAAAAGCCCACCCGTAGCCGGCGGCGCGCGCCACCGGGTGCTCGGGCAAGCCGACGTAGTGCCAGTTCTGAATGAACAGATTGAACCCCTCGAAGACCAGCCAGAGGGGGACGGAAAACACCGCCAGGAACAGAAACTCGGCGGGCGCGTCGCGGAGCCACGAGCTGGCGCGGCGGCGCCAGACGAGGCCGTCGACGAAGAGGATGTAGCCGGTCCACACGATCGGGGTGTGGAAGGTGTAGAAGGGCTCGACCCGCGCGAGCATGGCCACCTCGCTCGCGGCCATGACGGCGAGCCCGACCCACGCGTACGCCGGGAGCCGACGCATCGACGTCGAGGATACCATCGCCGCGCCCGCGTTCAGCGCAGGTGCCTCACGTCAGGCGTTGGGCGAAGGCGGTGCCGGCCAGGGGGGGCGTGCCCACGTCCTTGCCGAAGATGAGCACCTTGTGGGTGCTCCCCGGGCCCCCGGGGACGACGAGCCGCTTGGCGGCGAGGCGCCGGCGCCGCACGTCCGCCGGCGGAGTGCCCGGGGCTCCGGCCGCGCGCTCGGCGAGGCCCAGGCCGAGCAGGAAGTACGTCTGGTCGAGCGCGGCGAGTGGGGTGAGGCCGGCGCGTTCGGCCGCGAGCCGGACGCCCGTGAGGTCGACGTGCGCCGTCAGGTCGCGCCTCCCGGGCTCCAGCAGCCAGTCGTCGGGCGACGGGTCGAGGGCGTGCGTCCGGTAGGATCGTAGCGTGCCATCCGCATACAGCGGCGAGTACAGGACCGCGGCTTCGTGACCGTAGTCGACGAGGAGCAGGAAGCCGCGCACGAGGGCCCGGCCGGCCTCGGTCACCCAGGCGTCAGCCGCGAGTCGGACCTCGGCCCGCTGGCCGGGCGCAAGCGCGGCGCCGACGCGCGCCAGGTGTGCGGCCAGCGCGGGCGTTGACGGCGGCGCTTCGACGGGCACGAGCCGTCCGCCGCGCTCGCTCACGAGCACTTCGCGGAGCCCGTCGGGCCGCATGACGACGAGATGGACCGGCAGGGCGTCGAGCAGCTCGTTGGCGAAGACGACCCCGGTGAGGCCGGACGGCACCGCGGCGCCCTGGGAGGCGAGCTTCGCGCGGTGCGGGCCGAGCGTCTCGACCTGGACCGCCCGCGCCGCGTCGCTCCGCTCGACGAGATGGAGGCGGACGGCGCCGTAGAAGGCCGGCTCGGCGGCGCGCGCCGCGTCGAGGACGTCGCGGGCGAGGCGGCCGTCGCTCGCGCCGGCCTCGACCAGGTCGAAGACGGCCGGCGCGCCCGCGAGGCGCCACATCTCGGCGAACTGGACGGCCAGGAGCTCGCCGAAAAGCGGCGAGACATCCACACTCGTGACGAAGTCCCCGCCGCGACCCGACCGGCGCGGCCGCCTCGCGTAGTAGCCGAGCGTGGGGTGGTAGAGGGCCAGATCCATGAACTCCGCGACCGTGATCGGGCCGCGCGTGCGGATGCGCTCGGCGATCAGGTCGCGGAGTCCACGCGTTACGGCTTCGTCACGGTCAGGAACCATTCCTGGCCGTTGCGCCACACGAGCAGGGTCACGACCCCGCCCGAGGGGACACGCTCGACTTCGCGCGCCACCTGGCTCGGGCTCGAGACCGGCCGGCGGTTGACCTCGAGGATGACGTCGCCGGGCTGGACGTTGCCGTTGGCGGCGGGGCTCCGCCGCTCGACGCTCCGGACGACCGCGCCGCCCTGGCCCGGTGGGACGTCGAGGCGCCGAGCCATCTCGGGCGTCAGGGGCGACAGCTCCATGCCCAGACCCGCCGAGGTCGGTTCCTCGCTCTCGCGGCGCCGCGGCGCCCGCCCGCCGGCTTCGGCTTCGAGGTCGAGCTCGTCGACCGTGACCCGCAGGGTCTGGCGCTCGCCCTTGCGGACGACCACGATCGGGACCGTCGTGCCGGGTTTCGTGTGCACCACGAGGTCGACCAGCTCGGAACTGTCCCGGACGGGCTTCCCGTTGTACTCGACGATGACGTCGCCCGGCTTCATCCCGCCGCGGTCGGCGGGACCGCCCTCCGTGACAGTCGTGACCACCGCGCCGGCGGGGGTCCGCAGGCCCAACGCCTCGGCGGCCTGCGGCGTGATCGGATCCGTGTTCACCTGGATCCCGATGACGCCGCGTTGCACCTTGCCCTGGCGGAGCTGCGGGAGAACGTCGAGCACCGTGTTGATCGGCATGGCGAAGCCGATGCCCATGTTGCCCTGGCGCTCGTCCGACGAGATGATCGAGGTATTGATCCCGATGACCTCACCGCGGATGTTCAGCAGCGGGCCGCCCGAGTTGCCCGGGTTGATCGCCGCGTCCGTCTGCAGCATGTTCTGCGGGCGTCCCGGGACGCCGCCGAGCGGGCGCGCCTTCGCGCTGATGACGCCCACCGTCACGGTATGCTCGAGGCCGAACGGATTGCCGATCGCCATGACCCAGTCGCCGGGCCGCATCTCGTCCGAGTTCCCGAAGCGCACCTGCGCGAGCGGCCGCGACGGCAGCTTCTTGAGCCGGAGCAACGCCGTGTCGGTCAGGATGTCGCGCCCCACCAGCTCCGCGTCGTAGGCTTCCGTGCGCGCCGCGCCGTACGGCGTCACCAGAATGCTCGTGGCGTCTTCGACCACGTGGTTGTTGGTGAGGATGTAGCCCTTGCGCGCGTCGATGACGAAGCCCGTGCCCGTCCCCTGGCGTTCGGGCAGCTCCCCCTCCTGCTCCGGCCGCGGCGTCGGGCCGAAAAACCGCCGGAACAGGTCGTCCGGGACCATCTGGGAGACCGGCCCGCGCACCCTCGCGATCGTCCGGATGTTGACGACCGCGGGGATTTCCTGCTCTGCAATGCGCCGGAACGTCAGGGCATCGATCGGCCCGCCGATCGGGTCGTTGTTGACCGCCGGCCGCACCGTGACCTGGGCGGACGAGGCCGGCGACAGGTCCAGGCGCGAGGCGATCACCATCCCCACGGCGATCGACGCCACCGCGACGAGCGCCATGTAAAAGAACGTGGCCTTCCGTGTTGACATAGGCGAGTGTCTCCGTCTGCGGAAATCAGCCGGCTGTCCCGGCCTGGAACGGCCCGTCCCGGCCGGCCGCCGGCGGGGAAGCCCTCGGTGACTCGATCCCCAGTATAGCAGCCGCCAAGGCTTCTGGCCGGCCCGGGCCTGGTACACTACCTCCCGGCCGCCGCCTAGTACGACGAGGGCCGGGCGGGTAAAGTTTGGCGGGGGCGGGATGCCCTTCGAGTTTTTCGACCACACCGGGGACGTCGGCGTCCGGGTCCGGGCCGCGAGCCTCGACGAGCTGTTCGCCGAGGCCGCCGCGGCCCTGACGGCCACCCTCGTGGACCCGGCCACCGTCGAGCGCCGGGTGCGCGAGTGGGCGACGCTCGAGGCGGCCAGCCTCGACCTCCTGCTGGTCGACTGGCTGAACGACCTGGTGTTCCGGTTCGACGTCGACAACCTCCTCGTGGCCCGCACCGAGCCCCGGGTCGTCCGCGAGGGGCCGGGGTGGAAGGTCGAGGCCGCACTCGAAGGCGAGCCGTTCGACCCCGCCCGGCACCGGGTGCGCGTCCTGGTGAAGGGGGCGACCTACCACCGCCTGGCCATCAAGGAGACTCCGGCGGGCTACGAGACCTCGGTCGTGTTCGACATCTGACCCTCTACAATAGACGCAGGGGGTGCGAGTCCCACCATGACCGAGGAGTTGACGCTCGAACGGCTCGATGCCACCCGGTGGCGTATCCCGCGGCGCGGCAAGATGCGCGTCGACGGGATCGTGTACGCGGATGACGCCCTGATGGAGGAGATCCGGCACGACCCGTGTCTCGAGCAGGTCCGCAACGTGGCGCACCTGCCGGGCATCGTGGGCGCGTCGATCGCCATGCCGGACATCCACTGGGGCTACGGCTTTCCGATCGGCGGCGTGGCCGCGATGGACGCCGAGGAGGGGGTCATCTCGCCGGGCGGCGTGGGCTACGACATCAATTGAGGCGTCCGGCTGCTGCGCTCAGGTCTGAGCCGCACGGACGTCCAACCCCGGCTGCGCGAGATCGTCGCGCAGATGTATCGGAACGTGCCGACCGGGGTCGGCAGCCATCGCCGCGACCTGCGCCTCTCGAAGAGCGAGCTGCGCGGCGTGCTCGAGGAAGGGGCGGCGTGGGCGGTCAAGCGGGGCTTCGGCCGTCCCCACGAGCTCGACTTTCTCGAGGAGGGAGGGTGTCTGCCCGGCGCCGACGCCGGCGCCGTGTCCGACCGGGCGCTCGAGCGGGGCCACACCCAGCTCGGGACGCTCGGCTCCGGCAACCACTTCGCCGAGCTGCAGTACGTGGCGGAGATCTACGACGAAGAGGTGGCCCAGGCGTTCGGGTTGTTCCGCGACCAGGTCACGATCATGATCCACAGCGGGTCGCGGGGGCTCGGCCACCAGGTTTGCCAGGACCACCTGAAGGTCATGCTCGAGGCGTCCCGGAAGTACGGGATCGAGCTGCCCGACCGGCAACTGTGCTGCGCGCCGATCGCGTCGCCGGAGGGGCGGGCGTATCTGGCGGCCATGGCCGCGGCGGCCAACTTCGCGTTCGCGAACCGGCAGGTCATGGGTCACTGGATTCGCGAGAGCTTCGCGGCGGCGCTCGGGGTAGCGCCGGACCGGACGGGCATCGAGGTCGTCTACGATGTCTGCCACAACATCGCGAAGTTCGAGACCTTCGTCGTCGACGGCCGCGAGCGCCGCGTGTGCGTGCACCGCAAGGGGGCGACACGGGCGTATCCGGCGGGCCATCCCCAGACGCCGGCCGCCTACCGCGAGGTGGGCCAGCCGGTCCTGATCCCCGGTGACATGGGGCGCTACTCGTACGTGCTGGTGGGGACGGCCCGGGCGCTCGCGGACACGTTCGGGTCGGCCTGCCACGGCGCCGGCCGGCGCATGAGCCGGGCGCAGGCGACGCGCTCCGCGAAAGGACGGTCGCTGCTCCGGGAGATGGAGGCGCGCGGCGTGACCGTGATGGCGGCGGGCATGGCGACGGTGGCCGAGGAAATGCCCGAGGCGTACAAGGATGTGGCCGACGTGGTGCGGGTGGTGCACCACGCGGGCATCGCGCGGCGCGTGGCGCAACTGCGGCCCATCGGCGTCATCAAAGGGTAGCGGGAGGCGGCCGCCGGCAGAGGGCGGGCGTCTAACACGATGACGTTCGAACCCATGACGCTGCGACGGTTCGGGGCCATCGTGGCCGCGTGTCTCTTCCTGGCTGCGACGGCCGGCGGCGCGCACGCGCCCGCCGGACAAGAGGCGGCGGGCCAGCGCGCGCCCGCCCGCCCGCAGCCGGACGTCACGTTCAAGGTCGAGGTCAACTACATCGAGGTCGACGCCATCGTGACCGACGCGACGGGACGACTCGTCCGGGACCTGACGAAGGACGACTTCGTCGTCCTCGAGGACGGCGTCCCGCAGCCGATTTCCGTCTTCGCGCTCGTGGACCTTCCGATCGAGCGGGCGGAGCGGCCGCTGTTCCGGGAGGCGCCGGTCGAGCCGGACGTCCAGACCAACGCGCGTCCGTTCGACGGCCGGATCTTCGTGCTCGTCCTGGACGACCTGCACACGCACCCGCTGCGGTCGGCGCTCGTCAAGCGGGCGGCGCGCGAGTTCGTCGAGCGCTACGTGGGGGCGAACGACCTGGTGGCGGTCGTTCACGCGAGCGGGCGCGGCGGCGCCAGCCAGGAGTTCACGACCAACCGCCGGCTGGTCCTCCAGGCCATCGACCGCTTCATGGGCAGCAAGACGACGTCGGTGACCCTCGCGAAGATCGAGGAGTTCCGCAACCGCTACGGCACGCCGTTGCAGGAGGAGCGGCTGAACGACCCCCTCGAGGTCGAGCGGGGCTACTTTGCGCGGTCGATGCTCGATACCCTCACGGCGGTGGCCGAGTACCTCGGCGGCGTGCGCGGCCGGCGGAAGGCAGTGGTGTTCTTCAGCGAGGGGATCGACTACGACATCCACGACCCCTTCAACAATCCGCAGGCGTCGACGATCGTCCGGGAGACACAGGACCTCATCGCGGCCGCGACCCGCGCCAACGTCAACATCTACGCGGTCGATCCCCGGGGCCTCACGATGCTCGGCGAGGAAGCGATCCAGCTCACCGGGATGCCGCCGGACGCCCCGACGGAGCTGAGCACGACGGGCCTCATGAGCGAGCTGCGCCTGGCGCAGGAGAGCCTCCGTGTCCTCGCGGACGAAACCGGCGGCTTCGCGGTCGTCAGCACGAACGACTTCGCCGGGGCGTTCGCGCGCATCCTCGAGGAGACCAGCACGTACTACGTGCTCGGGTACTATCCGACCAACGACCGGCGTGACGGCCGGTTCCGGCGGATCGAGGTCCGGGTCACACGGCCCGGCCTGCACGTGCGCGCGCGCCGCGGCTACGTCGCGCCCAGAGGGCGGGCGCCGGCCCGGACGTTGGACGCGGCTGCGGGGACCTCCGCGGTGCTGCGGGATGCGCTCGGCAGCCCGGTGCCCCTGAGCGGCCTGACCTTGAGCGCGTCCGCCGCGCCGTTCAAAGACGCGGCCCCGCACGCGTCGGTCGTCGTGACGGTCGAGGTGCCCGGCCGTACCCTCAGCTTCGTCGAGCGCAACGGCCGCTACACGAACGCCCTCGAGGTGTCGTTCGTCGCGGTCGACGAACGGGGCACGATCCGCGGCGGCGACCGGAAGAGTGTGACGCTCGACCTGCGGCCCCAGACGCATCGGGCGGTCAGCCAGTACGGCCTGAAGCTCGTCTCGCGGGTGTCCTTGCGGCCGGGCCGCTACCAGCTCCGGATCGCCGCGCGCGAGGCCAACGGCGGCCGCATCGGCAGCGTCCACTACGACCTCGAGGTGCCCGATTTCCTGAGCCCGCCGCTGGCGATGAGCGGGCTGGTGCTCACCTCCGCGGGGGCGTCGCGGGCGGCGGCTCTCGCCGAGGACGCGGCGCTCAAACAGGTCTTGCCGGCCCAGCCGACGACCTGGCGGAGCTTCGTCCCGGCTGACCAGCTCGCCCTGTACGCGGAGGTCTACGACAACCGCGCCTCGACGCCGCACACCGTCGACATCACCACGACGGTCCGTGCCGAGGACGGCCGGGTTGTCTTCAAGACCGAAGAGGCGCGCGGGAGCGCCGAACTGGGCGGCGCCCGCGGCGGCTACGGCTACACCGCCGAGATTCCGCTCCGCGGGTTCGCGCCCGGGCTCTACGTGCTCCGCGTCGAGGCGCGCTCGCGCCTGGGCGGGGACACGGTCGCGCGGGAACTCGCCTTCCGGGTCGTCCCCGGGCCGGCGCCGGGAGGGGTCTCGTGAGGGCAGACGGGCGGCCCGCTCGGCGCTCGGCGCGCGCTGGCGCGGGCAGGCGCCTCAGGAGGTGGTCATGGTCCCATTCGTACTCGCCGCCACGCTGGTCTCGCAAGGGGCGTTCGCGATGACGACGATCGCGCGGGGCGGGGTGAGCCAGATCCTCGAGCCGAAGGAAGTCGTGGTGAAGACCGCGCCCGAGTGGGAGACGCTGTGGCGGGCGCACGCCGGGAGCGACGCCGGCCGGCCCGCCGTCGAGTTTCCCGGCCAGATGGTCGTGGGCGTCTTCCTCGGCGCGCGTCAGACAGGGGGCTACGCCGCCGAAATCACGGCGGTCGCCGTGGAGAACGGCACGCTCGTGGTGCGCTGGACCGAGACGACGCCGGGGCCCGGCGCCATCGTGGCCCAGGTCCTCACGGCGCCGTATCACCTGGTGGGCGTCGACCGCTTCGACGGCCCCGTGCGGTTCGAGCGGACGACCCGGGTGAAGGGGTGAGGGTTACCCCTTCTTCTCGGGCGGCGGAAGGCTCTTGACCATCTGCGGCTTCCCGAACTTGCCGTACGCGTGCGTGAACTGGAAGATGTTGCTGCGGAAATTCGGGTTCTTCGGCACGCGCAGCTCGACGTCGATGACCTCCCCCGGCTCCAGCGGTCGCTTCAGGCGGAACTGGCCGCCCGGCAAGGGGTTGCCCGCCTTGTCGTACCAGGTCTCGTCGACGCGGAAGCCCGCGATGGCCCCCTTCGAGATGTTCCGCACGCGGAACCGGGTGACCACTTCGTTGCCCTCCGCCTTGGTTTCGGGCTTGGTCATTTCGATCTGGGCTTCGCCGCGGACCGGCGCCACGAGCTTGCGCTCCTGCGGCGCGGCGGGGGCGAGGGTGGCGAGTCCCAGCCACGCGGGCGCGAGGCATGCAACCAGCAGACGAGTCATCGAGTCCTCCCAGACGTCACGGCAACCGACGCTGTCGGGATTATAGACCCGCCCGCGGAGCGGCTCAACCGGGCCGGCGCCTCACATCTCGCCGTTCCACTCCTCGGGTTCCGGGCTGGTGGCGCGGAAGATTTCGAGGTGCCACTTGCCCCCGCCCCACGGCTCGATGATCTCGGCGGCGATCACGTCGATGAGCAGCTCGGCGAAGGTACGACCCTCCGGGTCGCCCTCCAGGTGGTAAGCGGGCTCGTCCCACCCGAAGTTGGGGTACAGGACCACCGTCAGGAACAGATCGTACCCGTCGTCGACGACGATGATCTGGCCGCAGGGCCGCTTGAGGGTCGAGTGATAGACGAGGTACTTCTCGGCGCTGTGGGCGCGGATGTAACGCTTGAGGGCGAACTCGCGCGCGACGATCTCCTCGACGGCGATTTTCTTGTCCCAGCAATCGCGACAATAGCGCTCTTCGCCCCGGGGCTCGGAGACGTCCTTGGCCCCGCACAGCGCGCACCGTGACTGTGCAACGGATTTCCGCGACATAGACGACTCGATTGTAGACCCTCCGCCCCCCAGCGGCAACCCGCCCGGCGGGGTCAGCCCGCGACCCGCGTCTCCCGCCCGGCGGCGGCGTCGCCGGCGGCCGCCCGGAGCGCCAGCGCGTACATTTGCTCGGCGTACTGCTTGACCATCCGGCGGGCCGAGAAGCGCGGCACCACGGTGCGGATGGCCTCCTTCACGACGGCGAGCCAGCGCCGCGGGAGCCCGGAGGCGTCTCGGTCGTAGAAGGCCGGCACGACCTCCTCCTCCAACACGCGATAGAGCGCCTCGGCGTCCTGGGCGTCCTGCTCCTCGGCGCTCGCTGCCCCGGCGCCGCCGTCGATGAGCCACCCGTTGGTGCCCGTGTAGCCCTCCGCCCACCAGCCGTCCCCGACGCTCAGGTGCGGCACGCCGTTGGCCGCCGCCTTCATGCCGCTCGTCCCGCTGGCCTCCATGGGCCGGCGCGGGGTATTGAGCCAGACGTCGCAGCCCTGCACGAGGAAGTGCGCGACGTGGAGGTCGTAGTCGTCGATGAACGCGACCCGGCCGCCGAATCGCGGGTCCACGGCGTGGGTGTAGACGCGCTGCAGATGGCGCTTGCCCAGCTCGTCGGCCGGATGCGCCTTACCGGCGAAGACGAGCTGGACCGGCCGGCGGATCTGGGTGAGGATGCGCGCGAGCCGCTCCGGGTCGCGGAAGACCAGCTCCGGGCGCTTGTAGTCGGTGAAGCGCCGCGCGAACCCGATCGTGAGGGCGGCGGGATCGAGCAGGGTGCCCGCGGCCACGACGCGGGCCGCGCTGACCTGCTCTTCCGCCCAGCGGCGGCGGGCGCGCTCGCGGATGAACTGGAACAGGTAGGTGCGGAGCGCCTGCCGGACGGCCCACAGTTCTTCGTCCGGAATCTCCAGCGCCCGGTCCCAGAACGCCGGCTCGTCCTGGTGGTCCCGCCAGTCGGCGCCGAGGTAGCGCTCGAAGAGGCGCGCCATCTCCGCGGAGATCCACGTGGCGAGGTGCACCCCGTTGGTCACGACCGTCACCCGGCGCGCGGCCTCGGCGGGGTCGTGGTTCCAGATCGGCTGCCACATGGCGCGGGTGACCTCGCCGTGCACGGTGCTGACGGCGTTGACGGCGCCGGCCGTCCGCAAGGCCAGCGCGGTCATGTTGAACTGCGGCCCCCCGCCGTTGTCGTACTGGCCGAGGGCCAGGAACCGCTCCCGGTGCGCCCCGAGCGTCCCCCAGGCGCCCGTCAGGTGCTTCTCCACGAGGTTGAACGGGAAGGCGTCGTGGCCCGCCGGCACGGGCGTGTGCGTCGTGAACACCGTGGTCCGCCGGACCTCAGCCAGCGCGTCGTCGAAGTCGCGGCCTTGGTCCAGCAGGTCCCGGATGCGCTGCAAGACGACGAACGCGGCGTGGCCCTCGTTCAGATGGAACACCCGCGGGGCGATCCCGAGCGCCCGGAGGGCCCGGACGCCTCCGATGCCCAGCACAATCTCCTGCTGGATCCGCGTTTCGCGGTCGCCGCCGTAGAGGCGCGCGGACAGTTCGCGGTCCCACGGGGCATTCTCCTCGAGGCTCGTGTCGAGCAGGTAGAGCTGCACCCGCCCGAGCTGCACCCGCCACACCTGCACGAGCACGCTGCGCCCGCCGAGCGGCACGGCCACGACGCACGGTCGATCCTCGGGGGTCATGGCCAACTGAATGGGGGCGTCGGCCCAGTTGAGCTGCTCGTAGACTTCGAGCTGCCACCCCTCCGCCGAGACCTTCTGGTGGAAGTAGCCCTGCGGGTACATGAACCCCACGCCGACGAGCGGCAGCCCGAGGTCGCTCGCCTCCTTGAGGTGGTCGCCGGCCAGGACCCCCAGGCCGCCGGCGTAGATGGGCAGCGACTGGTGGAAGGCGAATTCCGCCGAGAAGTAGGCGATCGATCCCGGCGGGACCTCGGGGCAGCGCTGGTGCCACCAGGTGTCGCGGGCCGAGCGCGCCTGGTCGAGCGCTGCCATCGTGGCGTTGAACAGACTCACGAAGGACGGGTTCGCCAGCGCCTGGGCGACCATCTCGGGCGCGAGTTGCCGCAGCATCAGGACCGGATTGTGCGCCGTGCGGCGCCACAGCGGGTAATCCAGGCGGCGGAAGACCTCGCGCGCCTGGTGGTTCCAGCTCCACCAGAGGTCGTAGGCCAGCTCGTTCAAGCGGCGGAGCCGGTCGGGAAGGGGTGGCAGCGACGCGGGGCCGAGGGCGGTCGGGCTGATCATGACGCGCAACAAATCATGCGGGGCCGGACCTCATGCTGGGCAGGCGCCGACGACCTCCGCGAAGCGAGCCAGATCGATGTTCCCGCCGGAGATCACCGCCACGATCTTCCGGCAGCCGCGGAGTTCGGGGCGGTCGGCGAGGGCGGCGGCCAGCGCGCACCCGGCGGCGCCTTCGGCGATCACGCGGGCGCGCTCGGCGGCCACGCGCATGGCGGCGGCGACCTCGGCGAGGGAGACGACGATCGAGCCGGCGAGCCACCCGGAGAGCAGGGGCCACATCGTGGGCAGCACCGACTTGCCGCCCGCGCCGTCGACGAACGAGGCGCGCCAGCCCTCGAAGTACAGGGGGCGGCCGGCCGCCAGCGACGCGGCGAGGGGCGCGGCGGTTTCGGGTTCCGCGGCGAAGACGCGCGCCTCGGGCCGCAGCGCCCGCAGGACACAGGCGATGCCCGAGAGCAACCCCCCGCCGCCGAGCGGTGCGATCACGGCGTCGACGTCCGGGAGGTCTTCCAGGATTTCCAGCCCGATCGTCCCGTTGCCGCTGATGAAGCGGTCATCGTCGAAGGGGTGCTGGAAATAGCCGTGCATGCGGGCCGACCGCCGTTCCTCGAGCGCGCGCCAGCACTCGTCGTACGGCGCGGGGACGATCGCGGCCCCGAGGCGCTGGAGGGCGCGCAGCTTGGTCGCCGGCGCGGTGTCGATCACGAGGACCGCGCAGCGGGCGCCGAGCAACCGCGCCGCCAGCGCCACCCCCTGGGCCGCGTTGCCCGCGCTGACGGTCCAGACGCCCTGGTCGAGGTCCTGCCGCGACAGCGCCCTGAGGGCGTTGTATGCCCCGCGGATCTTGAACGAGCCGATCGGCTGCAGGGTCTCGAGCTTGAGGAACAGCTCGACGTCCCGCTCCGGATAGTCGAGCCGGACGAGCGGTGTCCGCACCGCCGCGCGGTAGACGTGCCGCGCGGCGTCGCGCACTGTGTCGATCGTGATCTCGCGCGTCACCGAGGACAACGCCCTCATCCTAGTGGGCGGGCCCGAGCGCCGTCAAATGGGGCGGGCCCGGAGGCGCCCCGGGATCCGGCCGTCGCGCCGGGCGCCGGCGGCTGCGCTAGACTACACGGACGCGCGCGGGGCACCCCGGGGACGCGCCGGGGCGCGACCGGGCGGCGACGGCGGCCATCCGGGCGAGGAGGGCGAGGACATGCGCAGACGAATGAACCGGCGTGAGTTCGTGAAGACCGGCGCCGCGACAATCGCCGCGGCGGCCACGATGCCGAACGCCGCATTCGGCCAGGGCCCGACGGTCATGACACCGCGGTCGGTCCGGCCGGTGGTGGTCGCGTCGGCCAACGGCCACCGGTACCGCAATGGCGGGCCGAAGACATGCGTCGAGACGGCCTTCGAGAAGATCGTGAAGGGCGAGGACGTGCTCGACGCGCTCATCGCGGGGGTGAACATCGTCGAGCTCGACCCCGAGGATTCGAGCGTCGGGTACGGCGGCTTGCCGAACGCCGACGGCGTCGTCCAACTCGATGCCTCGTGTATGCACGGGCCCAAGAGGCAGGCGGGGGCGGTCGCCGCCCTCGAGGGCGTCCGGACCCCGTCGCTCGTGGCCAAGGCGGTGATGGAGTTGACCGATCACCACCTGCTCGTCGGCAAGGGGGCGCAGCAGTTCGCCAGGCGGCTCGGCTTCAAGATCGAGGACGACCTCAACACCGACCGCTCGCGGCGGGCCTGGCTCGAGTGGAAGCGCCGCACGGACCCCGAGCACTACCTGGATCCGAGCAAGCGCCAGGCGCTCTACGAGCGCGTGCTCCGCGAGCTGATCGCCGAAGGCCTGGTCGACCCCGACCACGTCTACGGGACGATCAACTGCGACGGCGTCGGCCCGAAGGGCGAGATCTGCGGCGTCACCACCACGAGCGGCCTAGCGTGGAAGATTCCCGGCCGCGTCGGGGACTCGCCGATTCTCGGCGCCGGGCTCTACGTCGACGGGGACATCGGAGCCGCCGGGTCCACCGGACGGGGCGAGGCCAATCTGTACAACCTAACGTCGTTCCTCATCGTCGAGTTGATGCGGCGCGGGATGCACCCGAAAGACGCCGGGCTCGAAGGCCTGCGCCGCATCAAGGCGAACACGGTCGAGAAGCGCTTGCTCAACGCGCGCGGCGAGCCGAATTTCAACATCAACTTCTACATCGTCAACGCCAAGGGAGAATACGCCGGCGTGTCGATGTACGGGGGCGAGCGCGCGCGGTTCGCCGTCTGCGACGAGAAGGGGGCGCGGCTCGAACCGCTGGAGCCGCTGCTCCAGGGCAGCCCAAGCGACGAGTAGCAGCGGCGCCGGCGCGAACGTCCGGGACGCGCTCAGCGGCCGCGGCCGTACTTCCGCAGGATCTCGCGGACGCGGTCGATCGGGATGGCCTCGGCGCGCCGGGAACCCGCCGTGACGGTCGTGGCCTGGAAGAGCGAGTTGTAGACCGCCTCCTCGGTCGCCTCCAAGGCCGCCTGGAAAAGGGGGGAGACCGCGTCGACCGGCAGAATGGCCCGCGGCTGCGGCGCGTCCTCGCCGGCGCGGTAGCGCATCTCGGGCGACGTCGAGAACGCGATGGCGAAGTCGCCGCTGCCATTGCCGTAGGACGAACCCGTGCGGGCCAGACCGAAGAGGGCCCGCGCCGCCAGGCGCGTGAGGTCGCGCGCGTCGAGCGGGGCATCGGTGGCCACCACGATCATGCACGAGCCGTCGGGCGAGGCCACCTCGTCCTCACCCCCGGGGCCGGCGGGTCCGAACGCATACCGGCCCAGCTCCTTGCCGACCGGGACGCCGTCGATCGTCAGGACCCCGCCGTAGTTCGTTTGGACCAGCACGCCGAGCGTGTAGCCGCCGTAGCGCGCGGGCAAGCGCCGCGACGAGGTCCCGATGCCGCCCTTCCACCCGAAGGCCCGGGTGCCCGTCCCGGCCCCCACGCTCCCCTCGGCGACCGGACCGCTCGAGGCGCTCCGAATCGCTGCCAGCACGTGGGCCACCGTCACGTGCAGCCCCCGGATGTCGTTCAGCCCGCCGTCGTTCGTTTCGCCGACCAGGGCGTTGACCGAACGCACATTCTCGTTGCCGGGCTGCTCGAGCGTCCAGCGCACCACGGCTTCGACGGCGGTCCCGACCGAGAGGGTGTTGGTGAGGACGATCGGCGTCTCGATCGTGCCCAGCTCGCGGACCTGCGTGGAGCCGGCGAGCTTGCCGAACGCGTTCCCGACGAAGACGGCGCCGGCGACCTTCTCCTGGAAGAGATTGCCGCCGTGCGGCAGGATCGCCGTCACGCCCGTGCGGACGTGCTCGCCCTCCACGAGGGTCGTGTGGCCGACCTTGACGCCGGTCACATCCGTGATCGCGTTGAGCGGTCCCGGTTCGAAGACGCCCGGCGCGATCCCCAGGTCCCGCGCCCGAGGGCGGCGCTCCTGGGCGGGCGACGTCCGAGTCGCCGCGAGGAGCAGCGGAACGAGCCCCACCACCATCCAGGGCGAAGCGATGCGAAGCATGACCACCCTCCCTCCGCCACGTGCGGCTCGACGACAGCACGGCGCGCCGGGCGCCGCGGTCGCCTCGACAACACCGGCAGCCCGGCCGGCTTCGAGACATAATAAGCCCGCCGCCCGCACAGCGGCGCCCTCGGACGGAGGGGGACTGGCCCCCTTTGGCGCGGCGACCGGATCCCGCGGGCCGGACGAGACGGCCGCGGGGCGAGGGCCGGGCCCGGCGCCCGGGGCGAGAGGCGGAAGGAGGTCAGGAGGTCATGGACCGGCGGTCGTGGATCCGGACGGTACTGGTGGGCGCGCTCCTGGCGGGCTCGGTCTGCGTCGCGTGGGCGCAGGCGCCCGCCAAGCGTCCCATCACGCACGACGTGTACGACTCGTGGAAAGCCATCCGCAGCACGCAGCTCTCCCGGGACGGCGCCTGGCTCGTGTACGTGCTGGTCCCCCAGGACGGCGACGCCGAGCTGGTCGCGCGACACCTGCCGAGCGGGGTCGAGCACCGGCAGGCGCGGGGTCAGGACCCGGTGATCACGCCCGACGGGCGGTTCGTCGTGTTCACGATCGCCGCGCCCAAGGCGGAAGTCGACCAGGCGAAGAAGAAAAAGGCGAAGCCGGAGGACATGCCGAAGAACGGCCTCGGCATCCTGGCGCTCGAGAGCGGGCGGGTCACGACCGTCGAGCGCGTCAAGAGCTTCAAGGTGCCTGAAGAGTCGTCGCGCTGGATCGCCTATCTGCTGGAGCCGCCGCGGGCGGCGAAAGACGCGCCGAAGGAGGCGGAACCGAAGGAGCCGTCCGAGGCGAAAGCCCAGGCGCCCGCGAAGAAGGCCAAGAAACACGAGCCGGGCACGGACCTCGTGGTCCGCGAGCTGGCCACCGGCGCCGATGTCACGATTCCGGAGGTGACCGAGTACGCGTGGTCGAAGGACGGGACGTGGCTCGCCTACGCGGTCTCGTCCAGGACACCAGAGCGCGATGGCGTCTACGTCCGCGGGGCCGACGGCGCCACGCGCACGCTCCTGACCGGGAAGGGATACTATCGCTCGCTCGCGTTCGACGAGCGAGGCACGCAGCTCGCGTTCTTGAGCAATCGGGACGAGTTCGAGGCGGACCCGGCGCCGTTCACCCTGTATCTGTGGCGGGCGACCGACCAGGCGGCGTCGGCGCTCGTGTCGAAAGCGACGGCGGGCTTGACGAACGGGTGGGCGCCGAGCGAGCACGGGTCGCTCCTCTTCGCGAAGGACGGGTCGAAGCTCTACCTCGGCACCGCGCCGATCCCGCCCCCGGAACCGGACGAGGACGCGCCGGAGCCCGTCAAGGTCGACCTCTGGCACTACAAGGACCCGCTTCTGCAGCCGATGCAGAAGGTCCGGGCTGAAGAGGAGAAGAAACGGACCTACCGCGCCGTCGTGCACCTCGCGGACCGGCGGTTCGTCCAGCTCGCCGACCCCGCCATGCCCGAGCTCACCCCGCCGGAGGAGGGGAGCTGGGCCCTCGGAGCGTCCGACCTGCCGTATCGACCCTTGATTTCCTGGGACGGCGATTACGACGACTACTACGTCGTGGACCTCCGGGACGGTTCCCGGCGCAAGGTGCTCGAGAAGGCGTACTTCGACGCGCGGCTCTCGCCGGGCGGGCAGTACCTCTACTACTTCGACGACCAGGACCAGCACTGGCACACCTACCGCCTGAGCGACGGCCGGCGATTCACGGCCACGGCGAAGGTCCCCACGCGGCTCACCGAGGAGGACTGGGACACGCCGAACCAGCCGGCACCGTACGGCGTGGCGGGGTGGACTGCCGGCGACGCGGAGCTGATCGTCTACGACCGCTACGACCTCTGGGCGGTGTCGCCCGACGGGACGAGCGCCCGGAACCTGACGCGCGGCGCCGGCCGGGCGGAGCACGTGGTGTTCCGCTACCAGCGGCTGGACCCGGAGGAACGCGCGATTCCGGTGGACCGGCCGCTCCTCTTGATGGCGACCGACGACCGGACCAAGGCGAGCGGATACTCCCGCCTGAGCGTGAGGGGGACCGGCGGACCTGAACGGCTCATGCTCGTGGACAAGCTCGTGGGCAACCCGATCAAGGCCAAGCACGCCGACGTCATCGTCTTCACCCAGCAGCGCTTCGACGAGTTCCCCGACCTGTGGGTGACGGACGGATCGTTTGCGAGCCCGCGGAAGGTGAGCGACGCGAACCCGCAGCAGAACGCCTTCGTGTGGGGCCGCTCCGAGCTCATCGAGTACCTGAACGCCGACGGGGTGAAGCTTCGGGCGATCCTCACCAAACCGGAGAACTTCGACCCCGCGAAGAAGTATCCCTTGATGGTGTACATCTACGAGCAGCTTTCGCAGGGCCTGCACCGTTACGTACCGCCGGCGCCGGGGACGAGCATCAACATCACCCGCTACGTCAGCAACGGCTATGTGGTGCTCCAGCCGGACATCATCTACCGCGAGGGCTACCCGGGCGAGAGCGCGTTCAAGTGCGTCATCCCCGCGGTGCAGGCGGTCGTGGCCATGGGCTTCATCGACCCGGCGCGCATCGGGATCCAGGGGCACAGTTGGGGCGGCTACCAGATCACCTACCTCATCACGCGCACGAACCTGTTCCGGGCGGTCGAGGCGGGCGCGGCCGTGAGCAACATGATCAGCGCGTACGGCGGCATTCGGTGGGGAAGCGGGATGTCGCGCGCGTTCCAGTACGAGCGCACCCAGAGCCGCATCGGCGCGCCGCCGTGGGACCGGACGCTCGAGTTCATCGAGAACTCGCCGATCTTCTGGGTCGAGAAGATCCAGACCCCGTACCTCACGATTCACAACGACGAGGACGACGCCGTACCCTGGTACCAGGGCATCGAGTTCATCAGCGCGATGCGCCGGCTCGGCAAGGAAGCCTACATGTTCGTCTACAACGGCGAGAAGCACGGGTTGCGCGAGCGCGAGAACCAGAAGCACTGGACCGTGCACATGGCGGAATTCTTCGACCATTACCTGCTCGGGGCGCCCCGGCCGGCGTGGATGGATCATCCGATTCCGTACCTGGAGCGCGGCAAGCGGGACCTGACGCCGTTCTACGGCAAGAAGACGAGCGAGCCGCCCCAGGCGCCCCGCTGAGGCGTCCGGAGCTGGAGCCCGCGCGCCCCTGGCGGGCTCGCAGGAGAACGTCCGGAAGACGGGGAGGTCAGGGTGTGGGTGCCGATCGACGCGCCGCCGCTCACCCGCGTGCGCGCACGGCCGCTGGGCGGTCGGTTCCTCGTCCGCCCGAACCGGTTCACCGCCGAGGTCGAGCTGGCCTCCGGTGAGCGCGTCCGGGCGCACGTGCCCAACCCGGGCCGCCTGACCGGGACGCTCGTCGCGGGATGCGACGTGCGGCTCGACGGGCCGTTCTCGCCGGCGCGCCGCCTCCCGTACACCCTCGTGGCGGCGCGCGAACCCCGGGCGTGGGTCGGGACCGTCACGACCTACGCCAACCAGGTCTTCCCCGTCTTGCTCGGCTGCGGGCTGTTCCCCGAGCTGTCCGGCGGGCGGGTCACCGCCGAGGTCCGCCACGGCCGCTCGCGCTTCGACTTCCGGGTCGGCGATACAATCGTCGAAGTCAAGTCGGTCACGCTCGCGGCGGGCCGGGCCGGCCTGTTTCCTGACGCGGTCACGGCGCGCGGCGCCCGCCACTGCCTGGCGCTCGCGCGCCTCGCCCG
>CAYZKQ010000027.1:0-10826 GCA_964478975.1 uncultured Vicinamibacterales bacterium
ATCCCCTACACCGGCTCGAACGCCCGGACCGCCGAGACGACCAGCCGCTGCTGCGTCTCGGTCAGCTCGGGATAGATCGGCAACGCCAACACCTCGCGCGCCGCCGCCTCCGCCTGCGGGCAGTCGCCCGGCGCATAGCCGAGATCCACGAAGCACTCCTGCAAGGGCAGCGGCACCGGATAGTAGACCTCGGTCCCGATCCCCACCTGCCCGAGATGCTCCCGCAGCGCGTCCCGGCGCCGCGCCCGGACGACATACTGGTGGTAGACGTGCCGGAACCCGGGCGGCTCGACGGGCGGCGCGAGACCGCGCACACCGGCCTCGGCGAACAGCTCGCCGTAGCGGGCCGCCCTCGCCCGCCGCCCGTCGGTCCAGCGCTCGAGGTGCGGGAGCTTGACGCGCAGCACCGCCGCCTGAATCTCGTCCAGCCGGAAGTTGCCCCCGACCTCCCGGTGGTAGTACTTGGGCTCGCTCCCATGCACCCGCAGCCGGCGCACCCGCTTGGCCAGCTCGCCGTCGTTCGTCACGACGAGCCCCGCGTCGCCGAACGCGTTCAGGTTCTTGCTCGGGAAGAACGAGAAGCACCCGAGCTCCCCCATCGTCCCCGCCAGCCGCCCCCGGTAGCGCGCGCCGATCGCCTGACACGCGTCCTCGATGACCGGCAGGCCGCGCCGGCGGGCCAGATCCAGAATGGGGTCCATCTCGGCGCACAACCCGAACAGGTGCACGGGTAGGATGGCGCGCGTCCGCGGCGTCACGGCGCGTTCGACGGCCGAGGGATCCAGGTTGAAGGTGAGCGGGTCGATGTCGACGAACCGGGGTGTTGCCCCGACGCGCACGATCGCGCCCGCCGTCGCGAAGAACGAAAACGCCGTCGTGACGACCTCGTCACCGGCCCCGACGCCGAGCGCCATGAGCGAGACCAGCAGCGCGTCGGTGCCGGAGGAAACGCCGATCGCGTGTCGCACGCCGAGCGCGGCCGCGATCTCCGCCTCGAACGCGGCCACCTCTTCTCCCAGGATGAACCGCTGCCGATCGCAGACCCGGGCGATGGCTGCGAGAATCTCGTCGCGCAGGGGTGCGTACTGCGCCTTCAGATCGAGCAAGGGAACGGACATGTCATCTCTCGCGCGGCCGCGGGCTGCTGGCGCCCGTCGCGGTCGTCTTCGCGCGCCGAAGCCCTCGCTCCGGGGCGTACCGGGCGCCCAGGGCGTGCCGCGCAGCCAGGCGCGCGGACGTGCCCTCCCGGCCACCGACTCGTCACCGCCGCTCCCGCACCGCCGCGCGTGCCTCCCGCTCGGCCTCGCGCCGCTTGATCGTCTCGCGCTTGTCGTGCGTCTTCTTGCCCTTGGCCAGCGCCAGGGCGAGCTTGACCCGCCCGTTCTTCAGATACAGACGCAGGGGCACGAGCGTCATGCCGCGCTCGACGGTCTTGCCGAGGAGCCGGCGGATCTCTTGTTTGTGCAGCAGCAGCTTCCGGCGCCGCTTCGGGTCGTGGTCGGCGTACCCGCGATGGCTGTACGGGCTGATGTGGAGGTTGTACGCCCACACCTCGCCGTCCTCGACCCGCGCGAAGCTGTCCCGGAGATTGGCCCGGCCCTCGCGAATCGCCTTCACCTCGGTCCCGAGCAGCACGAGACCGGCTTCGTAGGTCTCGAGCAGGTGATAGTCGTGCGCCGCCTTGCGGTTTTCGGCGAGCACGCGGTCGGCGCAGGTGCGAGGGGTCATGGTTCTGCCGCGAGCGGCGCGCGACCCGCCGCCCGCACCCGGACGAGCCGCGCGGCCAGCAGCACCGCCTCGACGAGGCTCGTCGGGTCTGCCACGCCTCGGCCAGCGATGTCGAACGCGGTGCCGTGGTCCACGGACGTCCGGATGATCGGCAGGCCCAGCGTGACATTTACGGCTCGACCGAACGCCACGACTTTCACCGGAATCAACCCCTGGTCGTGGTAGCACGCTACGACCGCGTCGAACTCGCCGTTGAGCGCGCGCACGAACACCGTGTCGCCGGGCACCGGGCCGGTCACCACGATGCCCAGCTTCCGGCACGACCGGACGGCCGGCGCCACGACCTCGTCATCTTCGAGCCCCATCAGGCCGTACTCGCCCGCGTGGGGATTGAGGCCGGCCACGGCGAGGCGCGGCGAGGGATAGCCGAACTTGGGCAGCTCGGCCGCGGCCAGCGCGATGGTCGCCTCCAGCCGCTCGCGCGTGAGGACGCGCGGCACCTCGGCGAGCGGCACGTGCACCGTCGCCAGGACGACCCGGAGCGCGTCCGAGTAGAACATCATGGCCGAGCGCGAGGCCCCGGTCAGGTGCGTCAACAGCTCCGTATGCCCTTTCCACGGCAGCCCGGCGCGGGCGAACGCGTCCTTGCTGATGGGGCCGGTCGCGATCGCGTCGACGCGGCCGGCCCGGGCGTCCTCGACGGCCCGCACGATCGCCTGGTACGCCGCGCGTCCGGCGTCGGGCGAGACGATCCCTTTGGGAAACCGCTGCAGCTCGGCCTCGGAGAGGGGCCCGTACACGACCGGCTCACAAACGGCCAGCACGCGCGGGTCGGCACTCGCCTTCGCGGCGATCTCGGGACCGATGCCTGCCGGGTCCCCGACCGTGATGGCAATGCGCGGCCGAGTCATGACGCTCGGGTAACTTTAGCGCAGGACGCGAGGCCTCGTCAGACCCGGCACCCGCATCCGCCGGATCCGCAACCCCCGCCGCTGGACGGCCCCCCGGACGACCCCGACTCTGGACCGCACCCCCCGCGGGCCGGGCCGGCGCCATCGCTCAGCTCGTAGCGCAGGCAGCACTTGAGGCGCCCGCACATCCCCGACAGCTTTGCCGGGTTGAGGCTGAGCTGCTGCTGTTTGGCCATCTTGATCGAGACGGGGGCAAAGCCGGGGAGCCACGTGGAGCAGCAGAGCGGGCGCCCGCACGGCCCGTACCCGCCGATCATCTTGGCCTCGTCGCGCACCCCGATCTGCCGCATCTCGATCCGGGTCCGGAAGTGCGCGGCCAGGTCGCGCACGAGCTCGCGGAAATCGATCCGCCCGTCGGCCGTGTAGTAGAACACGAGGCGCGACCCGTCGAACCGCTGCTCGACGCGGGTCAGCTTCATCGCGAGGCCGCGCTCGCGAATCTTCATGAGGCCGACCCGATACGCCTCTTGCTCGCGCTGCTGCTGCTGCAGCCGCGCCACCAGGTCTTCGCGGTTCGCCTTGCGGATGACCCGAAGGGGCGACCCGTCGGCCGGCGCGCGCCGCGCCGCGAGCGGGGACGGAGTGGGCGTGACCGTGCCGATGGCGCACCCGTCTTCGGTCCGCACCACCACGGTCTCGCCCGGCGCGAAGTCGGCCGGAGCGGCGCCGTCAGGCAGGCCATACGAGACGGGGCGGTCGGCAGGGCTGCGCTTGACGCTGACGAACGGGCGGGCGGGCCGGGCGTCGCCGGGATCCATGAACCCCTCGCATCTATGTCCACGCGACCGCCGGGAGCCGGTGCGCGGCCGCGGCCCCGGCGCCCGCCCGTCAGGCGCCGGAGCACGAAGCTCAGAGCGTCACGGCGAGCCAATCGGCCACGATCTTCGGGCTCGCGTTCCGCTCGAGCGCACCGAGGGCCCGGTCGACCGCGGAAAAAGCGCGGCGAACGCGCTCGGCATCGAACCTCGCGGCGAGCGCGGCCAGCGGGCCGGTCAGGTCGCCGCTGGCCACCCACCGGGCGTCCGCCTGCGCACGAACAACTTCCACGTCCCGAAGCAAGCATGCCAGGGCTCGCAGGCGTTCTGCAAGCCCCAACCGGTCCGCCGCCGCTCGGCCCCCACCCTGGGGCACGAGGTCCCGAGCCAGCGCGAGTCGGGCCACCGGGTCGGCCGTCCGGGCCGCCCCTTCGAGCAGCGCCAGGGCCGCCGCCCGCGCCTCGGCCCACGCCGAGGCCTCGGTGGCCAGCGCCCGCGCGAGGCTGCCGTCGGCCAGCGCCGCCGCCGCGCGCGCGTCGGCCTCGCGATAGCCGTGCTCGGCCACCAGCACCCGGGCGATCTGCGCCGGCGCGAGCCGCCCGAAGCGCACGCGCTGGCACCGCGACACGACGGTCGGCAGCAGGGCGTCGGGATACGCCGTCACCAGGACGAACACGGACGCCGCGGGCGGCTCCTCGAGCGTCTTGAGCAGCGCGTCCTGAGCCGGAACCACCAGCGCGTCGGCCGGGTCGAAGATGAACACCCGCCGGCGACCCTCGAACGGGCGGAACGCTGCCTGCTCGATGGCCGACCGGGCCTGTTCGATCTTGATGGTCCCGCCGTCGCCCGGTTCGACCTCGACGACATCCGGATGGACGCCGCGCGCGACGCGTCGGCAGGCCGCACAGACACCACACGCGTCGGCGATCTCGTCGTCCGGTCCAGCCGGGCGGGGATCCGAGCAGTTCAGGCGCTGGGCGAGGGCAATCGCCACGCGGTGCTTGCCCACGCCCTCGGGTCCCGCAAACAGCAGGCTGGGTGAGAGCGTCCCGTCGGCGGCCCTCCGCGCGAGCCACGCGATCACCGCGCGATGACCGGCCACATCCCGAAACGGCATAGCTTCCCGACTATCATACCCGGCGGTGGAGGATCGCATGCGCTACACGAAGTTGGGCGAGACGCTCGTCATCCGGCTGTTCACCGGCGACCCCATCGTCGCCACGCTCCTCCAGGTGGCCGAGACCGAGCGGATCGCCGCCGCGAGCGTCTCGGGGATCGGCGCGGCGTACGAGCTCGAGCTGGGCTATTTCGACCGCGCCGCGCGCGAATACGTGCGCCGGACCGTTCCGGACGAGCTGGAGGTCGTCTCGCTCGGCGGGACGCTGGCCCGCACGGAGACCGGACCGATCGCCCACTTGCACGTGGTGCTGAGCGGCCGGGACTTCTCCACGCTCGGCGGCCATCTCTTCGAGGGGCGCGCGGCCGCCACCATCGAGCTGGTCGTGCAGCCGCTGCCCGGCGCGCTGCGCCGGGCGAAAGACGAAGCGACGGGTCTGCTCTTGCTCGAGATCGAACCCCGCGCCTGAACCCGTCTGGGGGAGCCGGTCTGCGCTCAGCCGCGCTGCGCGGCGCGCGGGCGTCCGCAGGGCGGGCCCTTTATGGACCGCTGTTCGCCCGTAGGATGGGCCTCTCCAGGCCCGCCGTCTCAAGCCCCCTGTTGCCCGTCGAGCTCCTCCAGGGTCGCCACGGCGCGCCGGAGGTGCGGAATCGTGATCGACCCGCCGACCACGAGCGCCACGTTGAACGCCTCGAAGAACTCCTCGCGCGTGACCCCTTCGTCCCGGCAGCGCATGAGGTGGTAGGTCACGCAATCGTCGCACCGCAGCACCATCGACGCGACGAGGCCCAGCAGCTCTTTGGTCTTGGCCGGCAGCGCGCCGGGCGCGTAGGCGCGGCTGTCCAGGGCGAAGAACCGCTTGATGTCCAGGTTGCCCGCGCCCAGGATGCGCTCGTTCATGCGCTCGCGAAACGCGCGGAACTCGCTCAACCGATCGCTCATACCGCATCCTCCTCGACCGCCGCTCCCACCCGCGCGCCGGTTCCGCGTCCCCGATCCCCGCGGCCCGCCCGACCTCGTCCGCGCGCCGTCGCGCCGCGCGTCCACCGTCCGGTCCTTGTGCCGCCTCTGCCGGCTCACCGGCGCACCGAGATCGCCAGGCCGTCGCGCAGCGGGACGAGGGCGGTGACGAGGCGGGGGTCCACGGCGAGGCGCTCGTTGTAGGCGGCCACTGCGCGCGTCTCCTCGGGGGCGCGCGCCGGGCGGGACACGTACCCGGGCACCACTTCGCCGCCCCACAAGACGTTGTCGGTCACGAGGACGCCGCGCGGCCGCAGCAACGCCACGAGGCGGTCGTGCAGCGCCTCGTGCTGGCGCTTGTCACCGTCGTTGAAAATCAGGTCGAAGGGACCCGACACCTTCGCGAGCAGGCGCCGCGCGTCGCCCACCATCACGTGCGCCCGGTCGGAGACGCCCGCGCGCCCGAAGTTCTCGACGGCCGCCCGGGCCCGCCCGGGATCGATCTCGAAGCTCACGAGCCACCCGTCGGGCGGCAGCGCCCGCGCGAGCCAGATGCCCGAATAGCCCACGCCGGTCCCGACCTCGAGCACGCGGCGCGCCCCGACGCCGAGGGCGAGCACATTCAGCAGCACGCCAACCTGGGCGTCCACACACGGCACGCCCAGGACGCGCCCCTGCTCGGCGACCTCCTCGAGCACAGCGTCGGACTGCCGGTTGAGCGACGCCAGGTAGCGCTCGACCGCAGCCGGCAGAATTTCCCCCATGTCGCGATCGATTGTATGCTGAATGTCACGTTTCCCACGCGACACTGGCCGCTCTGAAGTCGAATGACGTCCGCACGTGGTGGCTCCGCCTCGGCCGCGCTCGTCCAGTTCATCCTCGACAACTCCCTCCTGCTGGTGGCCGGCACGGCCCTGGCCCTCGTCTGGGCCAATACCGCCCACGACAGCTACGAACACCTCGCCCACGCCCTCCACTTCCTCGTCAACGACATCGCTATGGTGTTTTTCTTCGGCCTGGCGGCGAAGGAGGTCTTCGAGGCCATGCTGCCCGGCGGCCCGCTCTCGTCGCCGCGGCAGGCCGCCGTCCCGGTGCTGGCGGCCGCGGGCGGGATGCTGGGGCCCGCGCTCATTTACACGATCCTGGTGCTCGCCGGCGGTCGCGCCGACCTGGTGCGCGGGTGGGCGATCCCGTGTGCCACCGACATCGCCTTCTCCTACATGGCCGCCCGGCTCGTCTTTCCGCACGCCCACCCCGCGATCCCGTTCCTCCTCCTCCTGGCGATCGCGGACGATGCGTTCGGGTTGATCATTCTGGCGCTGTTCTACCCGAGTGGTGAAATCTCGATCGTGCGGTTCGGGCTGCTCATGATCCCCGCGATCCTCCTCGCCCTCGCCCTGCGGCGCCGGCGGGTCATGAGCTTCTGGCCGTACGTCGTCGGGTCGGGCGGCCTGTCCTGGGCGGCGCTCTTTCTGGGCGGCTTCCACCCGGCGCTGGCGCTCGTCCCGATCGTGCCGTTCATGCCCCACCATGTCGTCGCCCATGACGGGCCCGCACCATCAGGCGACGCCGCGCGCGCGGTGGCCGGGGCACATCCGTACAGCACGCTCGCGGCGTTCGAACACTGGTGGCGCACGCCGGTGCAGGTCATCCTCTTCTTTTTCGGGCTCGTGAACGCCGGGGTGCCGCTCGGCTCGATCGGCTTCGGCACGTGGGCGGTCGTGGCCGGGCTCTTCTTCGGCAAGCCCGCCGGCATCTTCGCCGCCACCGTCGCGGCGGTCGCCGTCGGCTTCGAGCGCGCCCGCGGCCTCGACCTGCGCTCCGTGCTGGTGCTCGGGCTGCTCGCGGGCATCGGCTTCACCGTCGCTCTCTTCTTCACGACGGCGTCGTTCCCGCAGGGCGGACGCGTCCTCGAAGAAGCGAAGATGGGTGCGCTGCTCAGCTTCGTGGCGGCGCCCGCCGGATTCGTGCTGGGGCGTGCCCTCGGGGTGCATCGGGTTCGGGCCTGACAGGCTCACCCGGTGTGCTTTCGGCGCAGGGAGCCCTTCAACCCGCGATCGACGCGACCTCAAGCCCGCCGCGACCGGGCCGCGCCGCTCGGCCCGTTTTCGAGATAGTGCTTGAGCGCGGCGAGTGACGCGTGCCAGCCGGGCGTGATGATCTCGTAGTAGCGCCGCCACCGCTCGCTCTCTTCGAAGCCGCGCTGCGTGACCCGCAGCCGGCAGGCCGGCCCGTCGAGCGCGCAACGCACCACCAGGCTCATGGGTCCGATCGGATCGCCCGCCGGCGGCAGCCAGTAGGCGTTGGCCACCACGAACTCGCGCCCCGTCCGGTAATCCATCACGAGACCGTGGAACGTGCCGCCGAGCGGACCGAGCAGGTCGTCGGCGTAGCTGGTGGGCTCCCACTCGACGGCGTAGACCCCGAGAGGCCTGGGCGTCGTGACGGACCGGACGGCCTGCCACCACACCGCGAGGGCGTCGGGGTCGAAGAACGCCGCCAGCACGCGCGTGGGTGCGGCGCTCACCAGCAGGGAGCAATCGAAGCCTGGCTCGGCCGCCTGGCTCATGGCGTCGCCTGTCCCCCGCCGCCGGAGCGCGGGAGACCGATCGTAGCGGCAGGTGCGCGGCGAGTCAAAGAACAGGTATCCTGGTGAGCGATGGTTGAACGCGACACCTCGACGGCAGTGACGGTCTCACCTGAGGCGCCCGTCGCGCCCGAGACCCCGCAGGGCGACGGCGCGCCTGACGCGTCCTGGGCGCAGCACTATCGCGACGAGCAGGACGCGGCGTTTCTGTACCGCGCGCTCGCCGAGCTCGAGCGCGATCCCTCGCGGCGCTCCGTGTTCGAGCGCCTCGCCGGCGTCGAGGACGAGCACGTTGCCCGGTGGGCCGAGCTGTTCCGGAAGGCCGGCCGGGCCGTGCCGTCGCACCGGCCCTCCTGGAAGGCGCGCGCCCTCGCGGCGCTCGCGCGGCGCGCCGGCGTGTCCGCCGTCCTGCCGTTCGTCCTCGCCGAGGAGGGGCGCGAGGTCCAGGCGTATCTCCGCCTGGCGCGGGGCGCGGCGCATCCCGCGACGCACGCGGCCGCCGTCGGGATCGCCGCCGACTCCGCCGAACACGCCCGCGAGATCGCGCGCCTGATCGGCGCGGCGGAAGAACCCTGGCACGCCGGCGGTGCCGGCGGCCTGCTCCGCAGCGTAGTCTACGGGTTCAACGACGGCCTGACGGCGAACTTCGGCCTGGTGGCCGGGGTCATCGGGGCCGACGTGGCGCCGCACATCGTGATCATCACGGGCATCGCCGGCGCCATCGCCGACGCCCTGTCGATGGGCTCGAGCGGGTATCTGGCGGCCAAAAGCGAAGCCGAAGTACACGCCCACCAGATCGAGCTCGAGCGCCACGAACTCAAGCTGATGCCCGACCTCGAGGCCGAGGAGCTCGCGCTCATGTACGAGGCCAAAGGCCTGCCGCCCGCCCGCGCCCGCGAGATGGCGCACGCCGTCATGCGCGACCCGGCGCAGGCCCTCGAGACGAAGGTCCGCGAAGAACTGGGCATTCAGCCGGCCGAGCTCGCCCCGCTCAAAGACGGGCTGGTGACCGGCGCCGCCACCGCCGTCGGGGCGTTCATCCCGATCGCCCCGTTCCTCCTCCTGGACGCGCGCGCCGCCGTGTGGACGTCGCTCGCCATCAGCATGGCCGCGCACTTCGCCATCGGGGCGGCGCGCAGCTTCTTCACGGGCCGATCGCTCTGGGCGAGCGGCCGCGACATGTTCCTCGTCGGCTTCGGTGTCGCGGTCGTGGGCTACGCCATCGGCGAGCTCATCGTGCGGTTTTTCTGATCGCTGACTTCCGCGGGCCCCCCGGCCGGACCCGCACCTGCTCTTCGGCGCGCCCACGACCGCATGCCCAGGCGCGCGTCACTTCCGCCGCAGCGTCTGGACGTAGCTCACCACCGTCCACACCTCTTCGCGCGTCAGTTCCGACTTGAACGCCGGCATCTTCGGCCGCTGCCGCCCGTTCCAGACCTTGTAGAACACGACGCCGTCGGGGTTGGCTTGCGCGCGGTCGGCGCGCGTCAGGTCCATGTCCTCCTGGTGATCCGGGTCGGCGTCCGGCCCGTCGCCCCTGCCCGCCGGGCCGTGGCACCGCTCGCACTTGTTCTTGAAAAGCGCGCGGCCCGCCGCGAGCAGCCGGTCGTCGACCTTCAGGGGGTTCGTCTCCGTCTTCGCCTCCGGCGGAATGGTCCAGCCGCCGTTCGATCGCGCCGCCGGCGCCTGCCCCTGCGCCGGACGGTGCGCCGCCGCGGTTCCCAGGGCGCCGAGGGTTCCTCCGGTCCCGAGCACCAGGACAAGTACGATCGCGCGCAATCTCCCCGCCTCCGTCATCGAACCTCCTCCTCTCGAGTCGAGCGGGCCGTGGCCCGCCATTCACGTGTAGCGGTGACGCGATGATACAGTTTTTCCCCATGACACGCCAGAAGCCCGCCTACCTCATGCCGCAGTTCCTCCGGAGCGACGCCGCGAGGCCGCTCCGGATCCTTTCCGAGTATCTCGAGCCGCTCGACCGCTTCGCGCGGGAGGGGATTCAGGACACGGTGGTGTTCTTCGGGTCGGCGCGGGTGAAGAGCCGCGTGCAGGCCCGGCGCGAGATCGCCCGGCTGCGGGCGTCGCGGCCCGCCGGCCGCCTCAGCCGCCGGTACGTCGAGGCGGTGCGCCGCGCGCGCCTGAGCCTGGTGTGGTCGCGCTACTACGAAGAGGCGCGGGAGCTGGCGCGACTGCTCACGGCCTGGAGCCTCACGCTCGATTCGCCGCGGCACCGGTTCGTCGTGTGCTCGGGCGGCGGTCCCGGCATCATGGAAGCGGCCAACCGGGGGGCGCGCGAGGCGGGGGGCAAGACCATCGGCCTCAACATCTCGCTGCCCCACGAGCAGGCACCGAATCCGTACATCACCCCGGAGCTCTCCTTCGAGTTCCACTACTTCTTCATGCGCAAGTTCTGGTTCGCCTATCTCGCGAGAGCGTTCGTCATCTTCCCCGGCGGCTTCGGCACCCTCGACGAGCTCTTCGAGATGCTGGCCCTCATGCAGACGCGGAAGATCGGCGACCATCGCGCCGTGCTGCTCTACGGCCGCGCCTACTGGGACGAGGTTCTGGCGTTCCGGCCCCTCGTCGAGTGGGGCGCCGTGAGCCCGAGCGACTTGCGGCTGCTGCGCCGCGTCGAAACGCCAAAGGAGGCCTTCGAGTACCTCAAGGCGCACCTGACGGAGTATTACCTGTAGGACTTACCTGTAGGACTT
>CAYZKQ010000027.1:10926-27183 GCA_964478975.1 uncultured Vicinamibacterales bacterium
TTACCTGTAGGACTTACCTGTAGGACTTGGCGGTCCGCGCAGGGGCCGACCCCTCAGTACAGACTCACCTGGCGCCGCAGGGACTCGAACTGCGCGCACTCCGCCTGCCAGCGGGCGCCGAGCTCCACCGCCGGTCGCCCGGCCTCGATGTGGGCGCGCAGCGCGTCCGACCCGTAGAGAATGTCGATGGGCGGCTTGGTCGTCTCGTACTCGTACGGCGGCTCCCGCCACGCGAACCGCTGCGGGTCTTGCGCGCGGCACGCCGCGAGCAGCACCACGCCGGTCAGGACCGGCCTGAACGCCCGGCGATCGGTCACGTGGATCTGGCAACCGCCGCACCGCCGGCCCGCGTGCTTCTGGAAGGTCGGCTGGAAAACCGCCGGGCGGAAAAACACGCCGGGAAGCTCCGCCCGGTTCATCGTCTCGGCCAACGCCTCGGCGTCGATCCACGGCGCCCCCACCAGCTCGAAGGGCCGCGTCGTGCCGCGCCCCTCCGACAGGTTCGTGCCCTCGAACAGCACGACCCCCGGATAGACGAGGGCGGTGTCGGGCGTCGGCATGTTGGGCGAGGGCGGCACCCACGGAATCCCCGTCTGGTCCCAGAACATGAAGCGCCGCCAGCCACGCATCGGCACGACCTCCAGCGGGGCCCCGAGACCGAAAACCTCGTTGAAGAGCCGGGCCAGTTCCCCGACCGTCAACCCGTGGCGCAAAGGAATCGGAAACTGACCGACGAAGGACGCGAACTCCGGCCGGAGGATGGGGCCCTCGACCAGCTCGCCCCCGATCGGGTTGGGCCGGTCGCACACGAAGACGCGCAGGCCCCGCCGGGCCGCCGCCCGGAGCACGTTCGCCATCGTGTAGGCGAACGTGTAGACGCGCGTCCCCACGTCCTGCAAATCCACGACGATGGCGTCGAGGCCGTCGAGCATGGCCGGGGTCGGCTCGCGCGTCTCGCTGTAGAGGGAGTACACGGGCACGCCGTAGCGCGGGTGCCGGCCGTGCGGACTCTCCACCATGTTGTCCTGCACCTCAGCGTGCACGCCGTGCTGGGGTCCGAAAATGGCGGCCAGCGTGACGCCGGGCGCCTCGCCCAGCCGGTCCACGATGTGGCGGAACCGGGCGTCGATCGACGCCGGGTTGGCCAGCACGCCCACGCGCAGGCCCTCGAGCCGGCCCGAGGCGACAAGCTGCTCCGACCCGAGCGTCACGGCGGCGGCGTCGGTCATGCCGACTGAGTATCACACCGGCGCCGTTTTTGGTATCCTGCGCCCGCGACCCCGCGGCGGGATCGTGCGAGGGAGGCCCCGTGACAGGACCCGAGATCGTGGAGCTGTGCCGCCGGCACACGGTCTTCGAGTGGTCGCCGCAGGCGCAGGTGGACCCCATTCCGGTCGCGCGCGCCGAGGGCGTCTACTTCTGGACGCCGGAGGGCAAACGCTATCTGGACTTCAACAGCCAGTTGATGTGCAGCAACGTCGGGCACTCGCACCCGCGGGTGGTCCGCGCGATCCAGGCGCAAGCGGCGGTGCTCGCCTACGCCAATCCGTTCATGGCGACCGAGCCGCGGGCGAGGCTCGGGGCGAAGCTCGCCTCCGTGACGCCGGGCGACATCGACACGTTCTTTTTCACCAGCGGCGGCGCCGACGCCAACGAGCATGCGATCCGGATCGCCCGGCTGGCCACGGGCCGGTCCAAGATTCTCGCCCGGTACCGGTCGTACCACGGCGCGACGGCCGGCGCCATCTCGCTCACCGGCGACCCCCGGCGCTGGGCGGCCGAACCGGGCCTTCCGGGCATCGTCCGCGTACCCGACTTCCACAAGTGGGGCCGCCGCGACCCGGAGCCGGTCGACACCTGCCTCGACGCGATCGAGGACGTCATCCGGTACGAAGGGCCGGCGAACATCGCCGCCTTCATCCTCGAACCGATCGTCGGATCCAACGGCCTCCTCATCCCGCCCGACGGCTACATGCAGGGCGTCCGCCAGATCTGCGACCACTACGGGATCCTGCTCATCGCGGACGAGGTGATGTCCGGGTTCGGGCGAACCGGCCGCTGGTTCGCCGTCGACCACTGGAACGTCGTGCCCGACATCCTGACGATGGCGAAGGGGTTGACGGGGGCGTACGTGCCCATGGGGGCGGTCGGAATGCGGCCGCACGTGGTCGAGGCGTTCCGCGACCGCGCGTTTCCGAGCGGCCTGACTTACAACAGCCACCCGCTCGCCTGTGCCGCGGCGCTCGCGACCCTCGCGGTCTACGAAGAAGAAGGGCTCGTCGAGCGCGCCGCCCGCCTCGGCGACGAGCTGCGGCGGCGGTTGCAGGATCTGGAAGCCAGGCACCCCTCCGTCGGCGCGACGCGGTCGATCGGACTCTTCGGCATCGTCGAGCTCGTCCGGGACCGGCGGACTTACGAGCCGCTCGCGCCGTACGGCGGGTCGTCGCCCGAGATGGCGGCGCTCGCGACGTTCTTCCGCGACGAGGGGCTCTACACCTTCGTGCGGTGGAACACGTTCTTCGTGAACCCGCCGCTCATCGTGACCGAGGCGCAGCTGGACGAGGGGTTCGCCGTGCTGGACCGCGGGCTCGCGCTCGTGGACGAACTCATTGCGCGTCCGGCGGCCATGAGCGGGAGACCACCCCGCTCGGGCTCGTAACCCCGCGAAGGAAGGAGGCCGGCTATGGCGACCCACTCCGCGCGCGCCGACGCCTCGACGGCGGGGCTGCAGACCCTCGCCCACTGGATCGACGGGCAGCCGTGGCCGGGGCCCGCCGGCCGGCGAGGCGAGGTCTTCGACCCGGCGACCGGAGACCGCACAGCGTTCGTGCCGTTCGCCGATGCGGCCGTTGTGGACGCCGCCGTGTCGGCGGCCCGGCGCGCCGCCGCCGCGTGGCGCGACACCTCGCTCGCCGCCCGGGCGCGCGTGCTCTTCGCGTTCCGCGAGCGCGTCGAGCGCCACACGCGGGAGCTGGCCGAGATCATCACGCGGGAGCACGGCAAGGTGCTCGCGGACGCGCTGGGGGAAGTCACCCGCGGCCTGGAAGTCGTGGAATTCGCCTGCGGGCTCGCCGACCTCCTGAAAGGGGAGTTCTCGGAGAACGTCTCGACCGGCGTTGACGCGTACTCGATCCGCCAGCCGCTCGGCGTCGTGGCCGGCATCACGCCGTTCAATTTTCCGGCCATGGTGCCGATGTGGATGTACCCGGTCGCCATCGCGTGCGGGAACGCGTTTGTCCTCAAGCCGTCGGAGAAGACCCCCTCCGCGTCGATTTTCTGTGCGCGGCTGCTCGCCGAGGCGGGCCTGCCCGAGGGCGTCTTCAACGTCGTGCACGGAGACGGCGAAGCCGTCGAGGCGCTCGTCCAGCACCCGGACGTCGCGGCAATCAGCTTCGTCGGGTCGACGCCTGTGGCGCGCCGCGTGTGGGAGCAGGCGACCCGCGCCGGCAAGCGCGTCCAGGCCCTCGGCGGTGCGAAGAACCATCTGGTCGTGCTCCCCGACGCCGACCTCGACCTCGCCGCCGACGCCGCGGTCAGCGCGGCGTACGGCTCGAGCGGCCAGCGCTGCATGGCCGTGTCGGTGGTCGTGGCCGTCGGCGAGGTGGGCGACCGCCTCGTGCCGAAGCTGGTGGAACGGCTGCGCCGGATTCGGATCGGGCCCGGGCTCGACCCCAAGGTCGACATGGGACCGCTCGTCACCAGCGCGCATCTGGCCCGCGTGGTGCGGTACATCGAGTACGGCGTCGCGGAGGGCGCGGCGCTCGTCGCCGACGGCCGCGGGTGCCGGGTGCCCGGGCACGAGCGCGGATTCTTCCTCGGCCCGTGCCTGTTCGACCACGTCACGCCCGAGATGACGGTCTACAGGGACGAAATCTTCGGACCGGTCCTGTGCGTTGTCCGGGTGCCGCGCCTCGAGGAAGCCGTGGCGCTGGTGAACCGGAATCCGTGGGGCAACGGTGCCGCCGTCTTCACCAACGACGGCGGCGCCGCCCGCCGCTTCCAGCACGACGTGGAGGCCGGGATGGTCGGGATCAACGTCCCGATCCCCGTCCCGACGGCCGCGTACGCCTTCGGGGGCTGGAAGCAGTCGCTCCTGGGGGATGCGCACGTGCACGGTCGCGAGGGCGTGCGGTTCTACACGCGCGCGAAGGTCGTGACCGCGCGGTGGCCGGATCCGAGGGAGCGCGGCGTAAATCTGGGATTTCCGTCGGCGCGGTAGCGGCGCGCACCGCCTACAGATTCCGGACCGCGAAGACTTCCGCGGCGGGCGTCCGGTCGCCCGTGCACGAGATGCGGCGGGGGCCAGAGAGGAGCTCCAGGCGGAAGCCGAGGCGCCGGTAAAGCCGGCAGATCCGGTCGGTCGCCTGATTCACGAGGACCACAGGGCCCCGGTGGCGGGCCAGCCACTCCGCCACCCGCACCTGATCGTCCCAGGAGAACCCCGCCTGCGCGTAGTGTGTGAACTCCACGTCGTACGGCGGGTCGGCGTACACGAAGTCGTCGCGGTCCAGCTCGATCGCCTCGAAATCGCCGGCGCGGAAGCTCCAGCCGCGGAACGCGTCGCGATAGGCGCCGAAGTCGCGCACGTAACGGATCTGCCGATAGCGACCGAAGGGGACGTTGAACCGCCCCTGCCGGTTGAACCGGCAGAGGCCGTTATAGCCGGTTCGGTTCAGGTAGTAGAAGAGACAGGCGCTCTCGCGGCTCGCTCCCCGCCCCGCCTGGAGCAGCGCGTTGAAGCGCGCGCGGTAGGCGTAGAACACGTCCGCCCGGTTGACGAGCGGGAGGTCGATCGTGAGCCCCCGCTTCAGCCAGCGGTAGAAGTTGATGAGGTGCGGGTTGGCGTCGTTGAGGAGCGCCCGGCGCGGCCGCAAGCCGAGCGTGACGGCGAGGCCGCCGCAGAACGGCTCGACGAAGCGCCGGTGGGCGTGGGGTGCCCAGCGCGGCCGCAGAAGCGGGACCTGCCACCGCTTGCCGCCGGCCCACTTGAGCGGCGGGCGCAAGTGCGGCCGGACTTCGGGTGACGGTGGGCGTCCCACCTCAGTTCCGCTCAGGGCTGGCCGTCAGCATCAGGAGCGCCCTGGACCGACCGTCCCCGTTCGCGCGCGTCGCGAGCGCGACGCGACTCGAAGCGATCCGGAGATTCGAGGCGTTGAGATGCCGGCCGAGACGATGGTGCGGAAGGGGGGATTTGAACCCCCACGGTCTTGCGACCGCCAGCCCCTCAAGCTGGTGCGTCTGCCAGTTCCGCCACTTCCGCCTGGAGGACTCCGAGGTCGCCGGCGCGCGCTCGGCTACTTCTTCTCCGGCTGCTGCGGTTGCGACTGAGCGCCGGGCTGTCCGGTCCCCTTCGCCTCCCCCGCCCCCGGCGCCGTGGGCGCCGCCGGCGTACCGGTGCCGGGCGCGGCTGGTGACGAGGCCGGCGCGCTCGCCGGCGGGGCCGGGGCCTTCACCCCGCCCACCACCGAACCCGGCCCGCGCTGGCCCAGCACCGCGAGCCCGAGGGCGCCGAGCATGAAGAGCGTCCCCAGCACCGTCGTCGCCCGCGTGAGGATCGTCGCGCCGGCCCGCGCGCCGAACGCCGTCTGGCTGCTCGCTCCCCCGAACGCGGCGGCGATGTCGCCGCCCCTGCCCTGCTGCAGCAACACGACGATCAGCAGGAGGAAGCAGATCAGCACGTAGAGCACGGACAGCAGCACACTTAGCATGTCGGTGTCATTATAGCCGATGCCGGGCGGCCCCGGTGGCCGCCGGCACCGCAGGCGCGCGGGTCAGGTGCGCCGGCCGCCGCACGCGGCGACCAGCTCGGCGAAGACGCGCACGTCCAGGCTCGCCCCGCCGACGAGCGCCCCGTCGACGTCGGGCTGCGCCACCAGGTCGCGGATGTTGTCCGGTTTGACGCTGCCGCCGTAAATCACCCGGCAGCGCTCGGCCGCGTCCGCGCCGAACCACTGCCGGAGGCGCGTCCGGATGTGCCCGTGGGCTTCAGCCGCCTGCTCGGGCGTGGCATGGTGGCCGGTCCCGATCGCCCACACGGGCTCGTAGGCGATGACGATCGCCGGCATGGCCTCCGCCGCCAGGCCGTCGAACCCCCGGCGGATCTGCCGGTCCAGCACGGCGAGCGTCTCGCCGCGCTCGCGCTCTTCGAGCGTCTCACCCAGGCACACAATCGGCGTCAGCCCCGCCGCGAGCGCCGCCGCCGTCTTGCGGGCGACGGTCTCGTCGGTCTCGTGGAAGAACCGCCGGCGCTCGGAGTGCCCGATGATCACGTAGTCGGCGCCTGCGTCGCGGAGCATCGCGGCGCTCACCTCGCCGGTGAACGCGCCCTCCTTCTCCCAATGCACATCCTGCCCGGCGATGGCGATGTTCGTGTTGCGCGCCGCGTCCGCGGCGGCGTGGATCGCAGTGAACGGCGGCGCCACGACGACCTCGACGCCCGCCACCTCCTTCACCAGCGACCGCAGCTCCTTGACGAACGCGACCGCCGCCTGCACGGTCTTGTGCATCTTCCAGTTCGCCGCGATCACCGGCAGCCGCATCGGGGACCCTCCCCCGTCACGTCTTGTCCGGCAGCGCCGCTACCCCCGGCAGCACGCGCCCGCCCAGGAACTCGAGGGACGCGCCGCCGCCGGTCGACACGTGCGTGATGCGGTCCGTGAGGCCCGCGCGCGCCAGCGCCGCCACGGAGTCGCCGCCGCCCACGATCGTCGTCCCCGGGCACTCGGCGAGCGCGTGTGCAACCGCCACGGTGCCGGCCGCAAATGCATCGAGTTCGAACACCCCCATCGGCCCGTTCCACACGACCGTCCGCGCGCCGCGGATCACCTCGCGGTACGCGGCCACCGTCTCCGGTCCGATGTCGACGCCGATCCGGTCGCCGATCGCCGGGTCGCCGACCGCCAGCGTCTCGCCCGCCGCGCCGGCCTCGACGCGCGCCGCCACGACGTGGTCGACGGGCAGGAGCAGCCGCACCCCGCGCTCGGCGGCCCGCCGCTCGATGACCCGCGCGGTTTCGATCAGATCGTCTTCGACGAGCGACCGCCCCACGGGCCGCCCGCGCGCTTTGAGGAACGTGTAGGCCATCGCGCCCCCGATCGCGAGGGTGTCCACCTGGCCCAGCAGATGCTCCAGCACCTCGAGCTTGCCCGACACCTTCGCTCCGCCGAGCACCGCGACAAACGGCCGGTCGGGTGCCTCGAGGGCGCGGCCGAGGTACTCGAGCTCGCGGGCCATCAAGAACCCCGCCGCCGCCTGCGCCACCCGCCGCACCATGCCCTCGGTCGACGCGTGCGCCCGGTGCGCGGTCCCGAACGCGTCGTTCACGTACACGTCGGCGAGCGCCGCCAGCTCGGCGGCGAACTCGGGGTCGTTCCGTTCTTCCCCCGGGTGGAACCGCAGGTTCTCGAGCAAGACCAGCCCGCCCGGTCCCGCGCGCGCGATCGCCTGCCGCGCCTCGTCGCCCACGCAGTCGCTCGCGAAGACGACCGGCCGCCCCAGGAGCTGCCCCAGCCGTTCGGCGACTGGCTCGAGGCTATACGCGGGATCGCGCCGGCCCTTGGGCCGACCCAGGTGCGACGCGAGGATGACGCACCCGCTGCCGACGCGCTCCAGAGCGTACTGAATGGTGGGAAGCGACGCCCGGATGCGCGTCTCGTCCGTGATCACGCCGTCGCTCAGGGGGACGTTGAAGTCGACGCGGATGAACACCCGCCGGCCAGCGAGATCGAGGTCGCGGATCGTGAACTTCGCCACGGCGCCCTGCTCACAGGCCCTTGGCCGCGATGAACCGCACCAAGTCGACGCACCGCTTCGAGTAGCCCCACTCGTTGTCGTACCACGCCAGCACCTTGACCAGGTCGCCGTCCATCACCTTGGTGTAGGCCGCGTCGACGATCGACGAGTGCGGGTTGCCCCGGAAGTCCACCGACACGAGCGGCTCGTCGCAGTACTGCAGGATCCCCTTGAGCGGACCCGACGCCGCCTCGCGGAACCGCGCGTTGACCTCTTCGGCGGAGGTCCGCCGGTCCACGACCGCCGCCAGGTCCACGACCGAGACGTTCGGGACGGGCACGCGCATCGCGATGCCGTCGAGGCGGCCCTTGAGCGCCGGCAGCACCTCGCCCACCGCCACCGCCGCGCCCGTCGTCGTGGGGATGATCGAGAGCGCCGCCGCCCGCGCCCGCCGCAGGTCCTTGTGCGGGAGATCCAGGAGCTGCTGGTCGTTCGTGTAGGCGTGCACCGTCGTCATCCAGCCTTTGCGGATGCCGAAGGCGTCGTGGAGCACCTTGGCGACCGGTGCCAGGCAGTTGGTCGTGCACGACGCGTTCGAGATGATGTGGTGCCGGGCCGGGTCGTACGCGTCTTCGTTGACGCCGAGCACCACCGTCACGTCGGGTCCTTTGGCCGGCGCCGTCACGATGACCTTCTTGGCGCCGGCGGCGAGGTGCTTCGCCGTATCCTCCCGCTTGGTGAAGCGCCCCGTCGACTCGAACACGACGTCGACGCCCAGGTCCCGCCACGGCAGCTCCGCCGGGTCGCGCCGCGCGAGCACCGCGAAGGTCCGCCCGTCGACCGCGATGGCGTCCTCGCGCGCCTCGACCGCGCAGGGCAGGTTGCCCAGGATGGAGTCGTACTTGAACAGGTGGGCGAGCGTGCGCGCGTCGGTGATGTCGTTGACCGCGACGAACTGGAGCTCGGGGTCCCCGAGCGCCGCCCGCATGATGTTGCGGCCGATGCGGCCGAACCCATTGATTCCGACCCGGATCGGCATGATCGGACTCCCTCCGGCGACCGAACCGCCCCGCGGTCCGCGCCGCTTCTGGATTCTAGTGAACGGCCTTGCGCGGGGTCAAACGGGCGGCTTATACTCGCGGACAGCCCGGCGCGCGCCGGCGCGCCCGCCGATGTACTGGCTCTACAGCCTGCTGAGCTTCACCGTCTTCGTGCTCGTCTCCCCGTACTTCCTGTACCAGGCGATCCGTTACAAGAAGTACGTCGGGAGCCTCGGCCAGCGCCTGGGCTACCTGCCAGTCTCCTTCAACCTCGACGCCGAGCGCTCCATCTGGATCCATGCCGTCTCGGTCGGCGAGGTCCTGACCGCGCGGGCGCTCATTCCGCAGCTCAAGACGCTCTATCCCTCGCTCCGGCTCTTCGTGTCGACGACCACCATGACCGGCCAGCGGGTGGCCGGGACCCACCTGCAGGATGTCGACGCGGTCTTCTTTTTCCCCTTCGACTTCCGGGTCATCGTGGATCGGACGCTCCGGGTGGTGCGGCCGCGGGTGTTCATCATGATGGAGACCGAGATCTGGCCGAACCTCCTGCGGGCGTGCCGGCGTGACGGCGTGCGGACCGTGCTGGTCAACGGGCGCATCTCCTCGCGGTCCTATCCGCGCTATCGGCTGGCGCGGCGGTTTTTCCGGCGCGTGCTCCAGGACGTCGACCGCTTCTGCATGCAGAGCGAAGAGGCGGCGCGGCGGATCGTCGACATCGGCGCGGACCCGGCGCGCGTGACGGTGACCGGCAGCCTCAAGTTCGACTCCCACGCCATCGGCCGCGGCCCGGCGCGCGTCCTCCGCTTCTTCCGCGTCGCCGAGACGCGTCCCGTCGTGATCGCCGCGAGCACGCTCAAGGGCGAGGAAGGACCCGTGCTGGCGGCGTTCCGGCGCGTGCAGCGCGCGCACCCGGACGCGCTCCTCATCATCGCGCCGCGCAAGCCCGAGCGCTTCGGAGAGGTCGTGGCGCTCGTGGCGCGCGAGGGCTTCAGCGTCGCCCGCCGCACCGAGCTCGCCATCGACGCCGAGCCGCGCACCGACGTCGTCGTCCTCGACACGATCGGCGAACTCGCGCAACTGTTCCAGCTCGCCACGGTCGTGTTCGTCGGGGGCAGCCTCGTGGACGCCGGCGGGCACAACCTCCTCGAGCCGGCCGTTTTCGGCAAGCCCATCGTCTTCGGGCCCCACATGCAGAACTTCGCCGAGATCGCCTGCGCGTTCGTCGAGCGCGGGGCGGCGGTGCAGGTCGCCTCCGGGCGCGAGCTCGAGGCGGCGCTGCCCACCCTCGTCGACGACCCGGTGCGGCGCGCCGCCCTCGGCGCCGCCGCGCGCATGCTCGTCGAGGCCAACCGCGGCGCGAAGGAGAGAACCCTGGCGGTCATCGCGGAGCTGCTCCCGCCCGACGCCGCACGCGTCCGGCCCTTCCGCCGCGCGCCATGAGCGCCGCGCCGCTCCGCCTCGCGAGCCGGCTGTCGGCGCGACTGGCCCGCGCGCGCCGCGCATGGTACGACCGCCACCCGGAGGCCAGGCGCCGCCTGACGCGCCCCGTCGTGAGCGTCGGCAACATCGCCGTCGGCGGCCGCGGGAAAACCCCCCTCGTCGCCCACCTCACCTCGATGCTCCTCGCGGCCGGCCAGCGCCCGGCCGTCTTGAGCCGCGGCTACGCCCGCCGCGCCGCCGCCGACGGCGTCGTCGTGGTCCGCGACCGCACCCGCCTCCTCAGCGACCTCGCCCACGCGGGCGACGAACCGTTGATGCTCGCCCGCCGGCTCCCCGGCGTCCCGGTGCTCGTCGCCGCCGACCGCTATCTCGCCGGCGTCCTCGCCGAGCGCCACTTCGGCGTCACGGTCCACCTGCTCGACGACGGGTTTCAGCATATGATGCTGGCGCGGGACGCGGACGTGGTGCTCGTCGACCCGGAAGACCTGGAAAAGCCCGACACCCTGCCCGCGGGCCGGCTCCGCGAGCCCCCGGACGTCCTGGCGCACGCGGACGCCGTGGTGGTCGACGGCGAGCTGGAACCCGCGCGGAGGCGTCTGGCCTCCTTCGGCGTCACCCGGGTCTTCCGGCTGCAGCGCACCCTCGGCGCCCCGCGCCGCGCCGACGCACCGGACCAGCCCGCCCCGGTCGGCCCGGAGATGCCGGTGCTGGCGGCGGCGGGTATCGCCCGGCCCGAGCGGTTCGCCGACAACCTGCGGGCGGCGGGCTGGACCCTGGCCGGCACGTGCTGGTTCCGTGACCACCACCCGTACTCGGCGGCGGACGTCGACCGGCTCCTCCGCGCGGCCCGCGACGCGGGCGCAGCGTGGATCCTCACGACGGAGAAGGACCTGATGCGGTGGCAGCCGGTCCTGCCGGCCGGGGCGCCCGTCGCCTGGGTCCCGCTCGATGTGCGCGTGGACCCCGACCACGAGTTCCGCGCGTGGCTGCTCGAGACGATCGCCGCTCGGCCCTGACGGCGTTCCGCCACGCCGTCGAGTACCTGGCGGTTCGAGCGGTCGAACTCGCCGTGCGGCCGTTGCCGTGGCCGCTCGTCCACGCGGCGGGAGTGTCGCTCGGGTGGAGCTTCTATCTCCTCGACGGGCCGCACCGGCGCCTGGCGATCGCCAACTTGCAGCGGGCCTTCCCCCTCCGCACACCGGCCGAGTGCCGCAGAATCGCCCGGGCGACCTTCGCGCATTTCGGGCGCCTGCTCGTCGAGCTGCTCAAGTTCAGCCGCCTGCCGCCCGACCGCATCCTGGCGCGGGTCGAATTCGACGGGCGCGAACGGGTGGAGGCCGCGCTCGCGCAGGGACGGGGGGTCTTGCTCTTCACCGGCCACTTCGGCTTCTGGGAGCAACACGCCCTCGCCCACGCCCTCGGCGTGGGGCCCATGTCCGTCGTGGCCCGCGCCCTCGACAACCCGCACCTCCACGCAGTGCTCGAACGGGTCCGCACCTCGACCGGCAACGCCGTCATCTACCGGCGCGGCGGCATCCGGCGCATTCTCCGTGCCCTCGATGCGAACCAGGTTGTGGCCATGCTCATCGACCAGCACGTGCAGGCCGCCGACGCCGTCTCCGTCGAGTTCTTCGGCCGGCCTGCTGCGACAACGCCGGTGCTCGCGGCCCTGGCGCTGCGCACGGGCGCCGTCGTGATTCCGGCCTTCGCCCTGCCGGCCGGCAGCGGCCGCTACCGCCTCGTGTACGAACCGCCAGTGGAGCCCCCCCGGGCGGACGAACCCGACTCGATCCGCACGTTCACTCAGCGGTGTACGGACGTGCTCGAAATGTACGTCCGCCGGTACCCCGAGTTGTGGCTCTGGATGCACCGGCGCTGGCGCGACGGCGACGAACCGGCGCCGGTGCGGGGCATGTTCCCGGCTGCGCAGGTCGACGGGGAGTGACGGGACGCGGCGCGGCGAGCGGGCGCGGGATCGTGGGGGGCAGGCGCTCCCGCCGGAGGAGGTCGTCGTGAGGACGCGCGTCGTCGTGCGGGTGCCGACCTGGCTGGGCGATGCCGTGCTGGCGCTCCCGGCGCTCGTGGCGCTGCGCCGCCATTTCGCCGGCGCGGACCTGACGCTGGCGGTCGCGCCGGCCGTGGCCCCGCTGTTCCAGGAAGCCTGCGACCTGGAAGGCACCGCCACCCTGGTGCTCCCGGCGAACACCCGCGAGCAGGTGAGACGGCTCGCCGCCGACCGGATCGACACCGCGATCCTCTTGACGAATTCCTTCGGCTCGGCGTGGGTGCTCTGGCGGGCGGGGGCGCGCGAGCGGTGGGGCTACGCCGCGCGGTGGCGCCGGCCACTGCTCACGCGGGCGGTCCGCCGGCCGCGCGGCCGCGTCCATCAAGCCGAGTACTACCGGCGCCTGGTCGAAGAGCTCGGGATTCCGGCGCCCTCCGCGCTTCCGCGCGTGCGGCTCGAGGCCGCCACGCACCGCCGCGCAGCTGACCTCCTCGAACGCGCAGGCTGGGACGGAGCGCGTCCCCTCGTCGGCCTCGCCCCAGGCGCCGCCTACGGCCACGCCAAGCGCTGGCCGCCCGCGCGGTTCGCGGAGCTCGCGACCCGGCTGGCCGCCGAGCAGGGGGCGGCGGTCGCGCTCCTCGGCGCCACGAGCGACCGCGACGCCGGCCGTGAGATAGAATCGAGGGTCGGCCGGCCCCTCGCGCGCGCGCGTCTGCTGAACCTGATCGGCCAGACGGACCTCCGGACGGCGATGGGCGTGATGGCGGCGTGCGAGGTGGTCGTGTCGAACGACTCGGGCGCCATGCACCTGGCGGCGGCGCTCGGCCGGCCGGTCGTGGCGGTCTTCGGTCCGACCGACGAACGCGTCACGGGCCCGCTCGGCGGCCACGACGTGCTCGTGCACCCGGTCTTCTGCCGGCCCTGCCTGCTGCGCGAATGCCCGATCGATCATCGCTGCATGAAGGGCATTCCGGCGACCCGGGTGTTCGACGCGGTGGTGCGGCGTCTCGGCAGCCGTCGGCCGGACTCCGTCACGTCGGAGGGCGGCCCGCTCGGGTCCGCCAGCGCGAGCGCAGACGCTCGAGGTCCTGTCCGTCACGACGCATGAGCAGACCTGCCGTGTTTCTCGACCGCGACGGCACCCTGATCGAGGAGGTGCACTACCTCGACCGCCACGACCGGCTCGCGCTGTTTCCGTGGACCATCGACGCCGTGCGCCTGCTCAACCGCGCCGGGTTCGCGGTTGTGGTGGTGACGAACCAGGCGGGCGTGGCGCGCGGGCTCTTCGACGAAGCGTTCGTCGAAGAGGTGCACCGCTCGCTCAGTGCGCGCCTGGCCGTCGGCGGCGCGCGGGTCGACGCGTTCTACTACTGCCCCCATCATCCCGACGCGTCCGTCGCGCAGTACCGCGGGGACTGCGAGTGCCGCAAGCCGAAGCCCGGCCTGCTGCACCGCGCGGCCCGCGACCACGGCCTGGCGCTGGCCCGCTCGTTCGTCGTCGGGGACCGGTGGATCGATGTGGAAATGGCGGGCGCGGTCGGCGCCCGGGGCCTCCTGGTCCGCACCGGCTACGGCGCGATCGAAGCGACTCGCGCGCCGGCTCGGGCGGTCCCGGCCCCCATCGTCGACAACGTGATGGCCGCGGCGGCCTGGATCCTGGGAGCGGGCGGCGCATGAGGGCCGGGCGCACCACTGCCGCCGCGCCCCCCGCGGGCGGGATCGACCGCTCGCTCGCAGCGCGCCTGCTCGCCGTGATCGATCGCTTCCCCCGCTGCCGCGTCGCGGTCGTGGGCGACCTCATCGCCGACGAGTTCATTTACGGGCGGCTCGACCGCGTCTCCCGCGAGGCGCCGGTGCTCATCTTGAAGTACGACACCACCGAGATCGTCCCGGGCGGCGCCGGCAACGCGGCGAACAACGTTGCCGCGCTCGGCGGCCGGGTCGCCGTGGTGGGCCTCGCGGGACGCGACGAGGCCGGGCGCCGGATGCTGGCGGCGCTGCGCGGCCGCGCCGACCTGGCGGGCGTCGTGCGGCCCCGCGGCTACCGGACCCCCACCAAGACGCGCATCCTCGCCGGCGGCGTCCACTCCGCCAAGCAGCAGGTCGTCCGCATCGACCGGGGCGTCAACCAGCCGGTGCCGGCGGCGCTCCGGGACGAGGTCACCCGGCACCTGCTCGGCGCCGTGGAGGAGGCCGACGCGTTGCTGGTCTCCGACTACGGGGCCGGCCTCGTGACGCCGGCCGTCGTGGCCCGCGCCGCCCGCCGCCTGCGGCGGCGCCGCGGAACCCGCGTCCCGGTGCTCGTCGACTCCCGCTACGACCTGCTCCGGTACCGAGGCCTCATGACGTCGTGCACGCCGAACGAAGCCGAGGTCGAACACCTCCTGCGGGTCCGGATCGACGACGACCTCGGCGTGCTCGAGAAAGCGGGCCGCGCGATCCTGGCGCGGTCGCGGGCCGAAGCCGTCCTCGTGACGCGCGGCAGCCGCGGGATGGCGCTCTTCGAGCCGCGCCGGCCGACCCGGCACATCGCCATCTTCGGGTCCGACGAGATCGCCGACGTGACCGGCGCGGGCGACACCGTCATCGCAACCATGACCCTCGCCCTCGCCGCCGGCGCGAGCTACTATGAAGCCGCCCGCCTGGCCAACTACGCCGGCGGCCTCGTCGTGATGAAGCGGGGCACCGCCACCGTGTCCGCCGACGAGCTCCGTCATGCCGTGAACCAGGACACCGCCCCGTGAGGGCGACGGCGCCCCGTCTCGAGCGGAAGCGACCGCCGCAGGGCGCGGGGCGCGCGCGGCGGGATGCGGGAACCCGCGGAAAGAATCGGCAATGGCACGCATCGTGACACTGGACGAGCTGAACGAACTGGTCGAGGCTGACCGCGCCATGGGGCGGACGATCGCGCTGGCGAACGGCTGCTTCGACCTCTTGCACGTCGGCCACATCCGCTACCTCGAAGGCGCGGCCGCCCAGGCCGACCGCCTCATCGTCGCGGTGAATGACGACGAGTCGGTGCGCCGGCTGAAGGGGGAAGGGCGCCCCGTCCTGCCGGCCGCCGACCGCGCCGAACTCGTCGCCAGCCTCCGGTGCGTCGATTACGTGATCATCTTCTCGGAGCCGACCGTGGCGGCCATCCTCGAGGCGATCAAGCCCGACGTCCACTGCAAGGGAACCGACTACACGCCCGAGACGGTGCCCGAGCGCGACGTGGTGCAGCGCTACGGCGGCCGCGTGGCGATCGTGGGCGACCCCAAGACGCACTCCACCCGCGCCCTGCTCGACCGCATCCGGACCGAACGCCCGTGACCGACGCCCGCCTCGATCCGACCTGGCCCCTGGACGCCGGACCGCGCATCCTCATCGTCAGGCTCGGCTCGCTCGGCGACATCGTCCACGGCGTACCCGTGGCGGCCGCGCTCCGGAACGCCTGGCCCGCCGCGCGGATCGACTGGCTCGTCGACCGTCGATACGCGTCGCTGCTGGCGCTCGTGCCCCCGGTGGACGCTGTGGTGGCGGTCGACCGCCCCACACCGACCGCCTGGTTGCAGACCATCCGCACGCTGCGGCGCGGGCGATACGACGTCGCCCTCGACCTCCAGGGCCTGCTGAAGTCCGCGGTGCTCGCGCGCGCCTCCGGCGCGGCGCGCGTTATCGGCTTCGCGCCCGGCCACCTGCGGGAGCGGAGCGCCGAGCCGTTCTATACGGAGACGGTGGACCCCGGCCCGGGCGGCCACGTCGTCTTCAAGAACCTGGCGCTACTGCGCGCCCTGGGCGTGGACGATCCCCCGCTGATCGTGCCGCTTCGCGACGAGCCGTCCGCGGCGCTCGCCGAGGTCCGCCGCATGGTCGGGCGCGGGCCGTTCGCCCTCCTCAATCCCGGCGCGGCGTGGCCGAACAAGCGCTGGCCGGCCGAGCGGTTCGGCGCCGTCGCGGCGCACCTGGTCGAGCGCCACGCGCTGTCCCCGATCGTGCTGTGGGGGCCTGGCGAAGCCCCGCTCGCCGAAGCCGTTGCGGCGGCCGCTCGGGGCGCCG
>CAYZKQ010000028.1:0-26665 GCA_964478975.1 uncultured Vicinamibacterales bacterium
CGTCCATGAAGCACGGCTCGCACATCATGTTGCAGCGGTTCGTCAGGTCGATCGTCAAGACCGCGCCGCGCCCGTACCGAATCGTGCTGCTCCCGTGATTGTGCAGCTTCTCGTCGTTGTGCGCCCGGATGTCGCTGCCTGGATACATCTCCTCGAGGTGGCGGTAGAACGCCGGGTCGATCGCCATGACGTCCTCGAAGTGCCCGTGCAGCGGACAATCCTTGACCATCAGGATCTTCCCGTCGCGCTCGATGATCTGCGCCTTGATCTCGCCCACCTTCTCGGTCAGGAGAATCCGATAGTCCTTCTTGCCGTCGAGAATCTCCTGCCGCGCCTCGCGCACGCAGACCGGACAGAGCGAGTCGGTCTCCCGCGGCCAGCCGAGCGGCGGCTTGACCTTCTCCCACGACTTCAACAGGGGCAAGTCCGACCACTTCGGCGTGAACGACGGATTGGGCCGGATCGAGTTCAACGCATCGAAGACCACCCACGCGACGTTGGCCGCGTACGACAACCCCTTCTCGACGTATTTGATCGGCTTGTGCATACGCCTCTCGCTCCCTCTCGAGCGCCGCTGACCCGCGGCCGCGGCGCACCTGGCGTGCAGTTGACCGGGTCGAATCCCTTGCCGGAACCAGAGGATACACGGACCGGCGGCCGGGCGGGAGCACCTTTCATCGGACGGGCCCCTCGGCGCCCCCAATCGGCCCAGGTCAGGGTCCAACGGGCTCGCCAGACCGCGCGCGCCGCCGGGTCACCCCCCGAGACCCACCCTCCCGCGGCTCGGCTGTCGGCTGCTCGGCACGGCCCGATCGGCCGCGCACGCCCCGCCACCCCGCCACCGCCGCGCCCCGGGGCAGGCGGGAGAGCACCCGCAGCCCCAGCAGACCGGCCAGCACGGCGGCGTACAGGAGAGGGTCGCGCGTGTCCGCCTTCACCTTCCAGTAGAAATGCACCACGCCGCACGCGGCGCTCACATAGACCAGCCGGTGCAGCCGCCGCCACCAGGGCCCCAGGCGCCGCACCCACTCGCGCGTCGAGGTGACCGCGAGGGGCACCAGCAGGGCGAACCCCGCCACCCCCACCGTGATGTACGGCCGCTTGGCGATGTCCGCGAGGACGAACTCCCACGCGAAAAACTGGTCGACCGCCACGTAAATCGCCGCGTGCGTCGCGCCATAGAAGAAGGCGAACAGCCCGAGCATGCGCCGCAACCGGATGATCTCGTGCCACCCGGTCAAGCGGCGGATCGGGGTGACCGCCAGGGTGAGCAGGAGCAACCGCAGGGTCCACCGGCCGGTCTCGAGCGTCGCCGCCTCGATGGGGTTGACCCCGAGTCCCCCGAGCGCCGCGCGCCCCGCGAGCCAGACCCACGGCCACAGCGCCGCCACGAACACGACGGGCTTGACGATGCGCCGGATGACCCAGGCCGAGGGCATGACCGAGTCAGTAGTATTTGCGGAGGTCCATCGCCGCGTAGAGGCGGGCGACCTGGTCGGCGTAGCCGTTGAACATCAGGGTCGGCCGCCGGAAGAACTCGCCGATGCGGCGCTCGCGCTTCTGGCTCCAGCGCGGATGATCGACGTCGGGGTTCACGTTCGAGTAGAAGCCGTACTCCTGGGGGTTCGCGAGGGCCCACGTCGTGGCCGGTTGCTTCTCGACGAAGCGAATCCGGACGATCGACTTGATGCTCTTGAACCCGTACTTCCAGGGCACCACGAGGCGGATCGGCGCGCCGTTCTGAGCGAGCAGCGTCTTCCCGTAGAGCCCGACCGCCAGGATCGTGAGCGGGTGCATCGCCTCGTCCAGCCGGAGCCCCTCGACGTACGGCCAGTCGAGGACCGACCGCCGCTGCCCAGGCATCTCGGTCGGCCGGTACACCGTCGTGAACTCGACGAACTTGGCCTTCGACGTGGGCCCGAAGCGCTTGATGACGTCTCCGAGCGGGACCCCGATCCACGGGATCACCATCGACCACGCCTCGACGCACCGCAGGCGGTAGATGCGCTCTTCGAGCTGGTAGGGCTTGATCAAGTCCTCGAGCGCCCAGTCGCCGGGCTTCTCGACGTGACCGTCGACGCGCACGGTCCACGGCTTCGGCCGGAACCGCCCACCGTAGCGCGACGGGTCCGTCTTGTCGGTACCGAATTCGTAGAAGTTGTTGTACGTGGTGATCTCCTCGAACGTGTTCGGTCGCTCGGTCGTGCTGTACGGACTCTTCACGACCGGCCCGAGCGGCTCGGGCGCGGCCGCGCCCTGGGCCCGCGCAGCCCCGAGTCGGGCCGCGGCAGCGAGACCTGCCGAGCCGGCCAAAGCCGCCGCCGAGGCGCGGCGCAGAAACTCGCGGCGATTCAGGTACAGGGGTTCTGGGGTGACGTCCGACCACCGGAGATCCGGGGCGCGCCTGATGAGCATGGCCGACCTTCCCTCGGCGCGCGCGGAGCGCCCGGGACACGGGCCAGCGCCGCGAACCGCCCCGGGGATTCCCGCGGTTGCACCGACTTGCAAGCGATACCCCTATATTAAGATGAAGCCGTGCCGGAGCCCAATCCGGACTGGCCCAGGGTGGTCGCGCTGGCCGCGCACGAGCTGCGCACGCCGGTCAACGTGGTGATCGGGTACTTGCGCATGCTGCGCCAGGGCCAGGCGGGTGCCCTCGCGGAAGCCCAGCAAGCTTTGATCGACGCGGCCGACCGGTCGACCGTCCGGATCATCGAGCTGCTCGGCGACCTGGCGGACCTGGTGGGTCTCGAGTGCGGCAGCACCCCGCTCGACCGCCAGCCCACGCCCCTCACCGAATTGCTGGGACGGCTAGACGTCGGCGCGGCCCCGCCGGATCGGCCGCCGATCCAGGTCCTCGCGCCCGTGCCCGAGGTCCTCATCGACGCCGACCGCACGAGACTCCCAGGCGCGCTCGCCACGCTCGCCCGCGCTGGGCGGACGCGTGACGAGCATCGCGAGCTCGCCGCCCGCGCCTGGATCGAAGGAGACCGCGACGAGCTCGACGTCTCGATTGTGCTGGGCTCCCGCGATATCGTGGCGGACGCGGGCCCCGACGCCCGCGGCACTTGGCAGACGTTCGACTACTGGCGGGGGGGCTACGGGCTGGCGCTCGTGCTGGCCGCCCGCACCGTCGCCCTCCACGACGGCGCGCTGTGGACGCTCGTGACGCGACCGGGCCGCGCGGCGACCCTGGTGCGCCTGCCGACCTCGGCCAGTCGCGCGGCGTGAGGCTCAGGACCGCCGGGCGGCGGCGACGGCCTTCTTGATGAGCGCCGAGGCCCGGGCCGCGTCGGCGTCGGTCTCGAAGCCCAGCAGCGAGGTGTATTTCCGGCCCATTACCTGCGTCACGAGGAACGCGACGTTGATGCCAGCGTCGGCGATCGCCCGCGTGGTGGCGTACCCCAAGCCGGGACGGTCGTCGCCTTCCACGTGGAGCACAGCCATGGGCATGGGCTTCAGGCCCACGGCCTCCGCGGCCGCCGCCAGACGCTTGCCCCGAATCGGATAAACCTCGATCGCGCCCATGGTCTGGTTGCCCGGATAGCGATACGCCATCACGACCTGCAGGTTCGCGCCGGCGCTCGCCAGCGCCCCGAGGGCGCCGGCCAGCACCCCCGGCCGACTCTCGACCTCGCGCCGCCAGAGCTGCACGCGCCTGATGGTCACTGCCATGATGAACCTCCTTCTCTCCGCAACTCCCCAGGGTCCGGGGTGATGTCTCCGGACGGATGCTTTCCCGCGCGTCGCGATCGGCCGTCAGGCCCCGCCCGGCGGGCCTGAAAGGCCCGCCCTACGTACGACGCAAGCCCAGGAACACCTCGATCTCGTCCAGGATCACCGGCAAGCTCGCCAGGAGCTGATGGTCGTCGTCGAGCATCCGCAACCGCACGTGAGGCTGGGCCCGCGCGAAGCGCTCGACCTCGGCCGGGTCGACCGCCGTGTCGCGCCGCCCCTGGAAGATCAAGGTCGGCCGGTCGAGGTGGACCGCAGCCGCATCGTACTGAAGCGCGTCTTCGTAGAGGGTGTACCGCACGAACCGCATCTTCCCCTCGCCGTAGTGGTACACGTCGAGCCGGTCGGTCTCGCGCCAGCGCGCGAGCCCGGCGGGTCCCAGTTCTCGGAGCCGCGCGCGCCCGAAATCGAGAGCGGGCGCCAGCAAGATCAGCCGTGCGACGCGGCGGCCTTCGTCGCCGGCCTGCGCCGCCACATACAGCGCCGCGAGCCCTCCGAGACTCGACCCGATCAAGACCACCGGCGCCGGCGGCAGCGCCCGGATGGCCCGCCGCGTCTGCTCGATCATCCGGCTGAGGGTCAAGGTCGAGAAATCGGGCTGGTTGAAGTCGGGCCGGTGCAGCGGCACGCCGTACCGGGCGAGGCGCTCGGCGATCCGGACCGCCTTGGACGAGCCGGGCGAAGACGCGAACCCGTGGAGATAGAAGACGTGCATCGCGCGCGTCCGCGCCAGTATACGCCCGGCTGATATGATCGCAGTACCCATGACACCACCCGCGCGCTCCCCGGGACGCGGAACCCGCTCGACGGGCTCGCGTGCGCGGCTGGGCGCCGCCCTCGCTCGAGCCCTCGCGCGCCTTGTGGGGCTCGCCGCGGCCTGGGGCGCGGCGGCGTGGCCCGCGTGGGCGCAGCCGCGGGTGCTGCCGAACCGGCCGGACTCGCTCAAGTTCGCCGTCATCGGGGACGCGGGCACGGGGGGGCGGCCGCAATACGAGGTCGCGGCGCGGATGGCCGAGGTCCGGACGCGCTTCCCCTTCGAGCTGGTCCTGATGCTCGGCGACAACCTGTACGGCGGCGAGGGCCCGCGGGACCGCGCGCGCAAGTTCGAACGGCCGTACCAGGCGCTGCTCGAGGCGGGCGTCACCTTCTATGCCGTGCTCGGCAACCACGACGAACGGGCGCAGCGCTTCTATCCCCCGTTCAACATGCACGGCCGCACCTACTACAGCGTGGCGGCGCCCAGGCAGAGCGTCCGGTTCTTCGCCCTCGAGAGCGGCGACATGTCGCGACGGCAGATCGCGTGGCTCGAGGCCGAGCTGGCGGCCTCGACCGAGGCGTGGAAGATCGTCTTCATGCACCACCCGCTGTACTCGTCGGGCCGGACGCACGGCCCCGACGTGGCACTCCGCCGGGTGCTCGAACCGCTGTTCGTGCGCGCCGGCGTCGACGTGGTCTTCGCCGGCCACGAACACGTCTACGAACGCCTGCACCCGCAACAGGGCATCGCGTACTTCGTCTCCGGCGCCGCGGGGAAGCTGCGCCGCGGAGACCTCCGCCGGCCATCGCCGTACACCGCCGCGGGGTTCGACGCGGACAACCATTTCCTCCTGGTGGAGATCGCCGGCGACCGGCTGTCCTTCGAGGCCGTGTCGCGAACGGGGGCGACGGTCGACAGCGGCACGATCGACCGCCGCGCCCGACTCGCGAGCGGCGGCGCGCCGGGCGGCCGGTAACCGCGTCTCGGACGGCCTGCCTCCCGCGGGCGCCCGCACGGGGCGAGGAGCCCGCCCCCCAGCCGTCAGCAGAAATCGTGGGATTCGGGCGCCGGCGCGCCGGCGCCGAGCGAGTGCACGCGCTCGGCTTTGACCGAGACGACGCCGTCCTGGACCTGCAGGATCCCTTCCACCACGAGATATGGCGCGCTCACGATCGTCCTGCGCTCGGCCTCGAAGAGATCCGGCCGGACGATGACATTGGCGAGGCCGGTTTCGTCTTCGAGCGTGAGGAACACGAACCCCTTGGCCGTCCCGGGCCGCTGCCGGGTGATGACAGCCCCGGCGATGCGCACGCGGCGCCCGTGCCGGCCGCGCCGGAGGTCGGCCGCCCGCCAGACGCCGCGCAAGGCCAGCTCCGCCCGCCGGAACGCCATCGGGTGGGGCCCGATCGTCAGGCCCGTGCCGTCGTAATCGGCGATGACCCGCTCGATCGCCGTCATGGGGCGCAGCGGCCCGCCGCGCTCGCCACTCGGTCCGGGTGCCCCGCTCTCCTCGCCGGCCAGGTCGCCGGGCGCTCGCCGCGCCTCCTCGAAGAGGGGCCCGGCCGGACGAGCCGCGCGTTCGATCTGCCAGAGGGCCTCGCGCCGGTCGTAGCCGAACGACGCGAGGGCGCCAATCGCCGCGAGCGTGGCCAGCTCGTCGCGGTGGAGGCCGGTTCTGGCCACGAGGTCTTCGATCGAGGCGAACCGCGGCCGCGGCTCCGCGCCGCCGGGTCCGGCCCAGTCGTGGGCGCACACGTTGCAGAAGCCCCGGCGCGTCCCGTCCGGCCCCCCCACGACCTCGAGCATCGACCGGTCGTCGCACCCGCACTTCGGGCAGCGGCTCACTCCGCCGGTGTCCGGACCGGGCCCCGGCACGGCTTCGATCCGGCGCCCGACCTCCTCGCGCAGGCCGGCCACGTACGAGAGGCCGAGGCGGATCGCGCCGTCGGGCTCGACCGTGCACGCCCACCGCGAGCGCTGGACATCGATCGGCCGGAACTGCACGCCGCGCCGCTGCGCGTCCTTGACGAGCGTGGCCGGATGATAGAACCCCATCGGCTGGTTGTTGAGCAGCGCCGTGTAGAACGCCGCCGGGTAATGCACCTTGAGGTACGCGCTCGCGTAGACGAGCAGCGCGAAGCTCGCGGCGTGCGACTCGGGAAACCCGTAGAGCGCGAACGACGCGATGGACCGGACGATCGCGTCGGCCGCCGCGCCCGTGATGCCGCGCCGCGCCATCCCCGCGTACAGCTTGGCCTCGATCGCCTTCATGCGCGCCACCGACCGCTTGAACCCGAACGCGCGCCGCAGCTCCTCCGCCTCGCCGCCGGTGAAGCCCGCCGCCACCATCGCCATCCGCAGCAACTGCTCCTGAAACAGGGGCACCCCGAGCGTCCGCTCGAGAATCGGCTCGAGCGACGGATGGGGATACGTCACCGGCTCGAGCCCCTGGCGCCGCCGGAGATAGGGATGCACCATCTGGCCCACGATCGGGCCGGGCCGGATGATCGCCACCTCGACCACGAGGTCGTAGAACCGCGCGGGCTTGAGGCGCGGCAACGTCGCCATCTGCGCCCGCGACTCGACCTGGAACACCCCCACCGTGTCGGCTTCTTGCAACAGGCGATACACCTCCGGGTCGTCCGGCGGCACGCGGGCGAGCGTCAGGGGCCGCGCCCCCGACCCCGCCGGCCCGGCGCCGTTGACCAGGTCGAAGGCGTCCTGGAGGACCGCCATCATCCCCAGACCCAACAGGTCGACCTTCACGATCCCCAGGTCGGCGCAATCCTCTTTGTCCCACTGAATCACGACCCGGCCCGGCATCGCCGCGGGCTCGAGCGGCACCACCTCGTCCAGCCGCCCCTGGCAGATGACCAGCCCGCCGGCATGCTGCCCGAGATGGCGCGGCAGATCCTGCAGGCGCCCCCACAAATCGGCGAACCGCTGCACGGCGGGGTCGCCGGGGTCGAAGCCCGCCTCGCGCAGGTGCCGATCCAGCGCCCCGCGGGAGCCGGCCGCCGCCTCGTCGAACTCGAACCGGGCCATCAGCTTCGCGAGCCGGTCGAGACGTTCCGGGTCGAGGCCGAGCACCTTCCCGACCTCCCGCGCCGCGCTCCGCTCTCGATACGTGATGACGGTGGCCGTCATGCCCGCGCCGTGCGGTCCATACCGCTGGTAGACGTACTGAATGACGCGCTCGCGGCGCTCGCCGCTCGGGAGATCGAGGTCGATATCGGGCCACTCGCCGCGTTCCTCCGAGAGGAAGCGTTCGAAGAGCAGGTCCATTCCCACCGGGTCGACCGCCGTGATGCCCAGGCTGTAACAGACGGCGCTGTTGGCCGCCGACCCGCGGCCCTGCACGAGAATGCCCTGCTGCCGGCAGAAATTGACGATGTCCCAGACGATGAGGAAGTAGCCGGCGAGGTCGAGCTTCTCGATGAGATCCAGCTCGCGCGCGATCTGCTGCCGGGCGCGCTCGTGATACGGCTGGTAACGCTCGCGGGCCCCCACCTCCACGATCTTCCGCAGAAACGACGCCTGCGTCTCCCCCGCCGGCACCGGATAGTCGGGAAACCGGTAGCCGAGATCCGCGAGCGTGAACTCGAGCCGGTCGGCCAGCTCCCGCGTCGCCGCCACCGCCGCCGGCTGATCGGCGAAGAGCCGGGCCATCTCCGCCGGCGGCTTCAAGAAGCGCTCGGCGTTCACGCTCAGCCGCCGGCCCGCCTCGGCGAGCGTCGTCTTGTGGCGCAAGCAGGTGAGCACGTCGGCGACCGGCCGCGCGTCCGCATCCGCGTAGCGCACGCCGTTGGTCGCCACCACCGGCACCCGGAACGCCGAGGCGAGCGCGACGAGCGCCTGGTTATCGGCTTCCTCCGCGCGCACCAGGTGGCGCTGGAGTTCGATGTACACGTTCTCACGGCCGAACAGCCCGACGAGCCGATCGACGAGCCCGCCGACGCCGAAGCCCCGGCCGGCGAGGGCCGCCCGGCCCACGAGCGCCACCAACCCCGTCGTGTGGCCCTCCAGCTCGTCGAGCGACAGGGCCCCCTCGCCCTTCGGCGCGCGGAGCTTCATCCGGCTGATCAAGCGGCAGAGCTGCCGGTAGCCCTGCCGGGACGCCACCAGGACCGGCAGCCGCCAGGTCTCCCACGGCCGGCCGCCGGGCCCGGCCATCGTCAGGTCCGCCCCGACGATCGCTTTGAGCCCGGCCGCCCGGGCTGCGCTGTAAAATCGGGGCGCCCCGTAGACGCCGTCGCGGTCGACGAGGGCCAGGGCCGGATAGCCGAGTGCGGCCGCGCGGTCGACGAGCGCTTCGGGCGTCGAGGCGCCTTCAAGGAAGGAGAACGCTGAGGCCGCGTGAAGCTCGACGTACACGGCCGGATCCCTCACGGGGCCCTAGTCCACCACGCCGTCGACGACCCACCGCCCAGCAGACCGGTCGTGACAGACCCGATAGACGAGCCCATCGGCCGTCAGGACGTCCCACTCGTCCCGGTCCCAGTTCGCCTCCGGAACGAGGCCCCACCCCGACGACCGCCAGGGCCCGGCCCACTCGACCACCCGGCCGCCGGCCAGGGCGCGGTGGCCGGTGGCGAGCCGGACAGGCCGGCCGTCTTCGAGCGCCACCCGCGCCGGCAGCGGCACCCGGAACCGCCGCAGGACCCCCGGGGTCCGCTCCGTGGGGTCGGAAGCCTCGGGGCCCGGCGCCCCGAGGGACACCGCGACCTCGTCGGCCCTCGCCGGGGTCGCCCGCGTCCGGTGACCCGGCTCGTGCCGCGGGTCGAAGGGGTGCATGGCGAAGGCGCCCGGCCGGTACGTGTCGACGAGCCCCGGGGCGCCCACGCGCCCTTCGCCCATGAGCGCCGTCAGGCGCGCCACGAGCGCGGACACGCGGTCGGGCGAGGAATGCGGCGTCTCGATGAGCGAGTATTGCGTGACGCGGTCCGGCGCCGGCTCGAGCGCGAGCGCGACGCGATCGACCCCCGCCGGCGGCCGGTGCGCCTCCAGATCGAGCCGCACGAGCGTGCGCAGCAGGCGCGGGTCGCGCGTGGGGGCCGGGAGCTGGAGCGTCCGCGCGTACACGTCGCGGGTCGTCAGCCGCAGGCGCACCGTCACGCCCACCGCGCCGCAGCCGGCGCGCGCGAGCTCGGCGCACAACGGGTCGACCAGGCGCGCCACGACGAACACGAGCGGCTCCAGGTCCTCGACCGGCCACTCGAGCTCGCACGACGCCTCGAACCGCGCGGGCTCCGGGTCCGGTACGAGCGGCCGCAGATCCTCGCCGCGCGCCAGGCGCTGGAGCGCCGGCCCGGCGGCCCCCAGACGCGCCGCCAGATCGGGGGCCGGCAACGCCGCGAGCGCCCCGAGCGTGTCCACGCCCCAGCGGCGGAGCGTGGCGGAGAAGTCGGCCCACCGCGCCTCGGACAGCGCGCCGCGGGGCCCCATCTCGACCAGAGGCTCCAGCAGCTCGACCGGCAGCGGGGCGAGCGCGCGCGCTTCTTCCCCGGGCGCCACGACCGTCAGGCCCGGCCGGGCCCGCGCCAGCAGCTCGGCCGCCGTCCGGGTCGCCGCCACCGCCACCCGCGGAGCCCACCCGCAGTCGAGCGCCGCCCGCCCCAACTCGAGGCCGATCGCCCGGGCGTCGCCCAACACCCGCCCGAGTCCGCTGGCGTCGAGCACGACGAGCCACTCGTCGCGCGCTTCGAGGCGCGGCGAAAACTCGCGCGCCAGATCCACGAGCGTTCGGATTCGACCCCTCCGGCGCGCGGCCGGGCTCCCCGCGCCCTCGCCCGCCCCCCGAGCGGCGTCCCCAGGGGGATGCAGTACATACACGCAGGCGTAGATCGCCACGCCTCACCCCTCCCCACTGAACCCGCGCGCCGAAACGACGCGCGGGTTCACCCGCAACCCGCGGAACAGCCGATCCCGCTCGCCGGCGCCCGACCAGCAAGTCGTCTCCCGCCCGCTCTCCAGCAGCAGCGTGATCCCCCCGGCGCTCCGCCCCACCGGCTGCCGCGCGATCACGACACACACCGTGCGCCGGCCCTCGACCAGCCGCGCCAGGCGCAGCCAGGTCGTGTACGGCAAGCGCCGCACCAGCGCCGGCGGCACATCCCCGAAGTCCAGCGCCACCACGCCGAACCCGCCGGCCTCGAGCACGAGGGTGCAGGCCTTCAGGGCCCGATCCACCTGGCGCTCGACAGTAGTCCAGGTGCTTTCGGCGGCCGAGACCGGCCCGCCGCGCACCCACAACAAGCGCGAGGACACCAGGCCGCTGGCGGCCACCGCCGATTCGGGGTCGAACGTATCGCGCGTGTCGACGAGCGCAGCGAGCTCCCCCCCGCGCGTCGCCGTGGCCAGGAGCCCGCACAGCACAGTGGTGCGTCCGGAGGACGGAGGACCGGCGAGACAGGAAACCTCCCCCCGGGGGAATCCCCCGCCCGCCCGGGCGTCCACGGCTTCGAGGCCGGTCCCGAGCAGGTGGTCGGGGCGCGGCGGGTGGTCGCCGAGGGGCTGTCTGGCGGAAAGCAGGGTGACGTCCAACTTGCGGGTGCGGAGGAGCGCTTCGAGGTCGGCGCGAGCCAGGACGGCCATGGGAAGCTCCGGCGTCCGATCTTCGCTTTTTCTTCGCTATCCAGAGCGTAGCGTAAGGCCTGGGGCGGGGTCAAGGGGGTGCGCTCCGGTGCGCTACAATGAGGCGCTTTGGCTCACGCCCCGCTCAGCGAGTCCGTCGTCGGGCCCCCTCCGTCTTCCGGCGTTCTCCAGCGTGTCGCGAAGGCCTTCATGTATCGGGACTTCCGCACGCTCTGGCTGGGGGCGTTCACCTCGACCGTCGGGACCTGGATGCAGAAGGTGGCGCAAAGCTGGCTGGTCCTGAGCCTGACCGGCTCGGCGTTCTACCTCGGGCTGGACGATTTTCTCGCCCAGCTCCCCATCCTGCTTTTCACCATGATCGGCGGGGTCGTGGCGGATCGGTACGACCGGCGCCGCTTGTTGATGGCCTCCCAGTATGTCCAGATGGCCGCGGCCTTCATGCTCATGGCGCTTGTGCTGGCGGGCGTGGTGCGCATCTGGCACATCCTGACCCTCTCGTTTCTCACGGGGCTCGCGCAGGCGTTCGGCGGGCCGGCGTATCAGTCGCTCATCCCGTCGCTGGTGCCGCGGGCCGACCTTCCGAACGCGATTGCGCTCAATTCGATTCAGTTCAACCTCGCCCGGGTGGTCGGCCCGCTCATCGCGGGGGTGGCGCTGGCGGCGTGGGGCACGGCGGCGTGCTTCGGGCTGAACGGGCTGTCGTTCATCGCGGTCATCGTGGCGCTCCTCTCGCTCCGCGTGCCGCCCCGGCCGGCGGCCGCCCGCAACGGACTCGTGGACGAGCTCCGGGGTGGCCTCAGTTATGTCAGGCGGCAGCCGACGCTCGTCGTGCTGACCCTGCTGGCCTTCGTGAGCACTTTCTTGGCGCTTCCGCTCCTGACGTTTCTGCCGATCTTCGCGCAGGCGATCTTCCGGCGCGCCGCGAGCGAGTACGCCGTCATGATGGCGTACTCGGGGGCGGGTGCCGTCGCGGGCGCCCTCGTGGTCGCCTGGCTGGGCAAGTTTCGGCACATGGCGCGGACGCTGCTGGCCGTGCAGGTGGTGCTGGGGCTGTTGATCGTCGCCTTCTCGGTCTCGCGCGTCTTGTGGGCGAGTCACCTGCTGCTCTTTTTCGCGGGAGCCGCACTCATCACGGTCTTTTCGCTGACGACCTCGCTCGTGCAACTGCTGGCGCCCGACGCGCTGCGCGGTCGTGTGGTCAGCATTTACATGGTGGCCTTCCGCGGCGGCATGCCGCTCGGCAGTCTCGTGGCGGGCTCCCTCGCGAGCGTCACGTCGGCCCCGCTCGTGCTCGCGGTCAACGGGGTCCTGCTCTCGTGCGTGGGCGGCTACTTCCTCGTCCGCCGGCACGCGCTCGACGAGCGGTAGCGGGTTGAGCGGACCGGCCGACGCCGCAGGTCCGGGAACAGCCAGGCCGGCCCGGAGGTCAGCGGGGTTTGATGAAGGTTCCGCGCTCCAGCTCCTCGTACGCGCGCTGGAGTTCCTCCCGCGTGTTCATGACGATCGGGCCGTACCACGCCACCGGCTCGCGGAGCGGCTGTCCGGAGACGAGCAGGAACCGAATCCCCTGCTCGCCGGCCTGCACCACGACGTCGTCGCCGCGGTCGAACAGGAGCAGCGACCGGTTCTCGGCCTCGGCGGGAACCGGCTCGGCCGCGCCGGCCGGCCCGACCCCGCCGACCCTCTCGGTCGGCGCGGGGAGAGGCGCCGACGCATCGCGGAAGCGGCCCGAGCCCGCGAACACGTACGCGAAGGCGTGCCGGGTTGTTTCGACGGGCAGCGCCGCGCGCCGGCCCGGCGGCACCGACACATCGAGGTAGACCGGGTCGGCGGCGATGCCCTCGACGGGGCCGCGCTTCCCCCAGAAGGTTCCGCACACGATGCGCACTCGCGTCCCGTCATCGTCGGTGACCTCGGGGATGTCCGACGAGCGGATTTCCTGGTAGCGCGGCGGCGTCATCTTGAGCGCCGCCGGGAGGTTGACCCAGAGCTGGAACCCGTGCATCCGGCCGTGCGCGTCGCCCTTGGGCATTTCCTGGTGGAGGATGCCGCTGCCCGCCGTCATCCATTGAATGTCTCCGGCCTGGATCACCCCGCGGTTCCCGATGCTGTCGCCGTGCTCGACGGAGCCGGCGAGCACATACGTGATGGTTTCGATGCCGCGGTGCGGATGCCACGGGAACCCGGCCAGATAGTCGTCGGGCCTGTCGCTCCGGAAGTCGTCCAGCAACAGGAACGGGTCGAACTCGGCGGTCTCGCCGAAGCCGAAGGCCCGCCGCAGGCGGACGCCGGCGCCTTCGATCGTCGGTCGCGCGGTGACGAGTCGCTTCACCGGTCTGAGGGACATGCCACCTCCTGGAAAGCCCCCACGCCACGCTGATCGGCCGTGCGCCCTCGCCCCAGTCGGGGCGGTTCAACGGCACACGCTGAGCGCGGCGGTCTTCCGCATCCCGTCTGGCTGGGAACGTCGCGGGTTGGATCGTATCACACCCGGAGGAGCCAGAACGCGCCGAGGGCGACCGAGGCGGCCGAGGTCGAGACGCTCGCCCCGATCCCCAGGCGCTCGACGACCCGGGTCGACATGGCCCGCGCGAGGACCACCCCGAAGAGGGACATGGACGTGAGGATGCCGACGCCGAAGAGCACGACCAGTCCGAGCGCCGCCGGCAGACTGGACTGTCCGGGCGCGGCGCCGACCGGCGCCAGGACGCTCAGGGCGCGCACGCTGCTCACGGCGAAAAGCGCCCCGATGAGCGTCGGCCAGTGGGAGCTGTGGATCGGTCGGGCCGGGTGGCGGTCGGTGGTTCCCAGGTGCAGATGCCAGTGCGGGCGCGGCTCCTGGGCGTCGCCGTGGACGTGGCTGTAGAGGCGGCCCGTGGCGGCCGCCCAGAGCCCCACCGCACCGAGCCCGACGAGGAGGACGCCGCCGAGCCGCTCGCCGGTTCGCTCGACGCCGGCCGGCACGGTCCAGCCGAGCACAACCGCCGCGCTCACGGCGACCGCCAGGAACAGCGCATGACCGGCGGCGAACCTGACGGCCACGCCCAGTGCGCGCGACCGGGCCGCTCCGCCAGGGCCTCCGCCGACGGCCAGCGCCGCGATCGCCATCAAGTGGTCCGCACCGAGGCCGTGGAGGAACCCCAGTATCAGGGCGGAGGCCAGGACGAGCATCCCCAGATTCTACCGCAGCGCCCGACGAGCGTGCCTGCGTCTTCACCTGTCTTACAATCGACGCCGGGACCTGTGAGTACGATCCTGATCGTCGAAGACGAACCCGACATCGCCGACCTGGTGGCGCACACGCTTGCCAAGGCCGGCCACACGACCGTCGTGGCGGCGACCGGCCCCGAGGCGCTCGCCCGCGCGCGGGAGGCGCCGCCGGCGCTCGTGGTCCTCGACCTCATGCTGCCCGGGCTCGACGGCTTCGCGGTCTGCCGGGCGCTCCGGGGCGACCCGCGGACGGCGGCGGTGCCCATTCTCATGCTCACGGCGCGGGCGCAGGAGTCGGATCGTGTGGCGGGTCTTGAGCTCGGCGCGGATGATTATGTGACCAAGCCGTTCAGTCCGCGCGAGCTCGCCGCGCGCGTGGCGGCGCTGCTCCGGCGCGTCGAGCGCCACGCGCCGGTCGGCCGGCCGCTCACCTATGGGCCGATCGCCATCGACCTCGATCGCCACGTCGTGACGGTGGACGGTCGCGAGGTGACCCTGACGGCCAAGGAGTTCTTGCTGTTGCGGTACTTCGTCGAGCGGGCGGGCCGGGTGCTGTCCCGGCACCAGCTCCTCACCGCCGTGTGGGGGTATCAGTACACGGGCGGGACGCGCACGGTCGACGTCCACGTCCGGCGGCTCCGCGAGAAGATCCCGCTGCTCGTTGACGCGATCCAGACGGTCAAGCAGTTCGGCTACAAGCTCCGCGAGCCGGCGCCCGCGGCGGGTCCGGCCCCATGACCCTGGGCTTCCGCACCCAACTGTGGCTGGTGGCGTTCGTCACGGCGGCGCTCGCCGTGCTCGCGGCCACCGCACTGGTGTCGCTCTCCGTGCGCGCCAATCTGCGGAACCGGATCGAGCGCACGCTCGTCGGTGACGCCCGGCTCGCCGCCGAACTCCTCTCGCGCCACGGCGGGGTCCCGCCGGGCGGCTTCGACGCCGAAGCCGACGCGCTCGGCGCGCAGCTCGCCGCACGGGTCACCCTCATCGCGCCCGACGGTCGCGTCGTCGGCGACTCGGCCGTGGACGGGCCGGCGCTCGCCGCGCTCGACAACCACCGCCGGCGTCCGGAGGTGGCGGCCGCCATCGAGACCGGCCTCGGCGTCGCCGAGCGCTACAGCACCTCGGTGGGCGCCGACCTGCTCTACGTCGCTGTCCCCACGCGGGCGCCCGAGGTCGCCGTCGTCCGCGTGGCGCTTCCCTTGACCGAGGTGCGACACCAGCTCGGCACCGTCTGGCGCCTGGCGCTCCTCGCGCTCGCGGTCGCGCTGGCCGTCGCCCTCGCCCTCGCCCGGGCCGGGTCGGCCCTGGTCGACCGGCGCGTATCGGCTCTCGCAGAGGCTGCGAAGCGCTATGCGGCGGGCGACTTGTCGGCGCCGGTCGACACGGCGGGGGACGACGAGATCGGCGTGGTCGCGCGGGCGCTCGACGCCGCCGCGCGGGAGCTGGACCGGCGCATGGCGGAAATCGCGCGCGACCGCGCCCGCCTCGAGGCGGTGCTCGGCGGGATGGAGGACGCGATCGTGCTGGTCGACGCGCACGAACGCATCGAGCTCGCCAACGACGCCGCGCGGCGGGTCCTGGGGCTGGACGAAGCCGCGACGGCCCGACGGGTCGTCGAAGTCGTTCGCCACCCCGACGTGACAGCGATCGTGCAGGCGGCCCTCGCCGGCCAGTCGGCGCCCGCGGCGGAGCTGAGCCTGCCGCGAGCGCCCGACCGGACCTATCTGGTGCGCGGCACCTCGGTGTTGGGGCCCGCCGGGCGGGGCGCGCTCGTGGTCTGGCACGACGTCACGGACCTCAAGCGCACCGACCAGATCCGCCGCGACTTCGTCGCCAACGTCTCGCACGAGCTGCGGACGCCCCTGACGGCGATTCGCGGTGCGGTCGAGGCGTTAGAGGATACGACTCTCTCGTCGGAGCAGGCCAGGTTCGCCGACATGATCGCCCGCCACGTGCGCCGCATGGAACGGCTCGTCCAGGACTTGCTGCGGCTCGCGCGGCTCGACGCCGGCCAGGAGCGCGTCCAGCCGGCGCCGTGCGAACTCGCGTCGGTCGTGGCGGCCGTGCGCGCCGAGCTCGACCCGCTGTTCAGCCGCAAGCGCCAGCGGCTCCTGGTCCAGTGCCCGCCCGAGGCGGCCACAGTCCTGGCCGACCCGGCGGGACTCCACGACATTCTGCGGAACCTCGTGGAAAACGCGGCCACGTACTCGCCCGAAGCGACCACCATTACGGTCGCGGCCCGCCGGGCCGAGGACCGGATCGTCCTGACGGTGGCCGACGAGGGTCCGGGCATTCCGGCGTCGGACCTGACGCGCGTTTTCGAGCGCTTCTTTCGGGTCGATCGCGCCCGCGCGCGCGACTCCGGCGGCACGGGCCTCGGTCTGGCCATCGTGAAGCACCTGGTCGGCTTGCACGGCGGTGCCGTGGAAGCCGCCAACCGCCCCGAGGGCGGCGCCGTCTTTTCCGTCACGCTGCCGCAGCCGCCGCCCCCCTGACCCCGACCCGTTCGGGCCGCCGGCGAACCCTCAGCTCGGCGCGCACCACGCGCGCTGCCGGCATACGACCGTCGCGTCACGGCGACCGAGTCACACGCCCCCGAGCCGCTCGACCAGATGGTAGCAAAGGGCCCCGACAAGCCCAGCGCCGGGAATCGTCAGGACCCAGGCCCACACGATCCGCCGGGCGATGCCCCAGCGGACCGCCGACAGCCGGCGCGTCGCCCCGACGCCGACGATCGCCCCCGTGATCGTATGCGTGGTGCTGATCCCGATGCCGAGGTGCGTCGCCGTCAAGATGGCCACGGCGGCGCCGCTTTCCGCCGCGAAGCCCCCGACCGGCTGGAGCTTCGTGATCTTCTGCCCCATCGTGTGGATGATCCGCCATCCTCCGGTGAGCGTACCGAGGCCGATCGCCGCGTGCGCCAGCAGCACCACCCAGAACGGGATGTAGAAGGCCGCCAGATAGCCGCCCGTAAACAAGGCGCCCGCGATGATCCCCATCGTTTTCTGTGCGTCGTTGGCGCCGTGCATCAGGCTGTAGGCGGCCGCCGAGACGAGTTGGAGCCGGCGGAACCACCGGTCCACGCGCGCCGGCGTCGTGTGCCGGCACAGCCAGAAGGTCGCGCTCGTGACCAGCAGCCCGACCGCCAGCCCGATGATCGGGGCGAGCACCATGAACACGAGCGTCTTGGTCCACCCGGCCGGGATGATGGCCCCGAACCCCGCTTTGGCCACGGCGGCGCCCGCGTAGCCGCCGAAGAGCGCGTGCGACGAGCTGGTCGGCAGTCCGTAGTACCACGTCAGCAGGTCCCACGCGATGGCGCCGAGGAGGCCGGAGAAGATGACCCCGTAGGTCACGACGCGCAGGTCGATCATGCCCGACCCGACCGTTCGTGCGACCGCGGTCCCGAATCCGAACGCCGCGACGAAGTTGAAGAACGCCGCCCACACCACGGCCCGGGCGGGCGTGAGCACCCGGGTGGACACGACGGTGGCGATGGAATTCGCCGCGTCGTGGAAGCCGTTGATGAAATCGAAAACGAGCGCGACCAGGATGATTCCGACAACGACCGGGAGCCCGCCGTCCATCTCGACTCACGCGTGCTTGAGGACGACGCCCTCCAGGACGTTCGCCACATCCTCACAGCGGTCGGTCGCGGATTCGAGGATATCCAGGATCTCCTTCCACTTGATGAGCGTGATGGGATCGCGCTCCTCGCTGAACAACACCTGGAGGGCCATCTGGTGCGCCCGGTCGGCCTCGTTCTCGAGCCGGTTGATCTCAATAGCACACGGCAGCACGCCGTCGCGCTTCTCCAGCGCGGCGAGCGCCATGCGCAACTGCTCGGCGGAGTCCCGGATGATGCGGGCCAGCTCTCTCGCGCTCGACCGGACCTCGCGTACCTGGTACACCTTCAGGACCGTCGCGCTCGCGTCGATCGCATCCATGACGTCGTCGAGCGTCCGCGCCAGCGCGTGGATGTCCTCCCGGTCCAGCGGGGTCACGAACGTCCGGTGCAGGCGCCGGTAGATCTCGTGGGTCAGGAAGTCGCACTTGTGCTCGACTTCCTTGATTTCCTCCGCCTTGTCCCAGATCGGCCGCTCGGGCGCCAGCATCTCTTCCAGTAGCCTCGCGCCCCGACAGATCTCGGCGGCCAGACTTTCGAAATCGTCGTAGAACCGCTCTTCCTTCGGAATCAGCCGAAACCGCACGGGTCCTCCTCGGCCGCGGCGATTGTACCACGTCGCCAGCCGCACCCTCAGGCCGGCCGCCCGCCCAGCGGGCCGGCACGCTTCTGGCACCCATAGCGATGGTCCTGTCGCGCACCGGGCGGATCCGTCACGGGTCCGCGGATGCGTGTGCGGAGGTGACATGCAGGGGCGCCAGAACCGGCACGACCGCATCGCCCGCAGCCCCGTGGCGAGGGCCCTGGACCCGGCGGTGGCCTCGCCGCGGCCGGCGCCGCAACCCGGTCCTGCCCCCTGCCCGTCCCCGCCTCCGCGCGGCCGGCACCTGGTCGAGGCCCAGCGCCTCGCCCACGTCGGCAGTTTCGAGTACGACCACGCCGCGGACCGCCTGGTCTGGTCGGCCGAGATGTTCCGGATCTTCGGCCTCACGGCTGGTGAGTTCCGCGGTCGGGCCTCGGATTTCTTCACGCGCGTGCACCCCGAGGACCGCGAACGCGTCGAACGGCGGGTGCGCGAGGTCCTGGCCCGCCGCGTGCCCTTCGACGCCGAGTACCGCATCGTCCGACCCGACGGCTCGGTCCGGTACGTCCACGCGCGGTTCGAGACGACTTACGAGGCCGGCGGCCGGCCACGCCGGTCGATGGGCATCGTCCAGGACATCACCGATCGGACACGCGTGGAGCAGGCCCTCCAGGATTCCCACCGGTTCGCCTACGAGGTCATCAACAGCGCGCAAGAAGGGATCGCCGTCTTCGACCGGCACAAGCGGTGCCGGTTGTGGAACGCCTGGATGACCGCCGTGACAGGCCAGGAGCTGAGCGACGTGCTCGGGCGTCAGGCGTGGGACGTGCTGCCCCTGTTCGGCGACGCCGGCGGCGAAGCCCTCCTCGATCGAGCCCTGGGGGGCGAGGTGGTGGATATCCCCGACACGCCCTACAGCTACGGCGGCGGCCGGTCCGGCTGGTTGACCGGTCGCGTGGCGCCGCTGCGCGACGCGCGAGGCCAGATCGTCGGCGCCACCGCCACCATCCAGGACGTCAGTCAGCGGAAACAGGCCGAGGAGGTCCTCCGGCAAACGCAGACCCAGTTGCTCCAGGCCCAGAAGATGGAGGCCGTCGGCCGGCTCGCCGGCGGGATCGCCCACGACTTCAACAATCTGCTCACCGCCATCCTCGGCTACGGCCAGTTCCTGCTGGAAAGCCATCCGCCAGGCGACCCGCTCCACAGCGATATCGCAGAGGTCATGCGCGCGGGCGAGCGCGCGGCCGCTCTCACGCGGCAACTGCTCGCCTTCAGCCGCCGCCAGGTCCTGGAACCCCGCGTGCTCGACCTCAACGACACCGTCGCCACCGTCGCCCGGCTGCTCGAGCGGGTCATCGGCGAGGACATCGACCTCGCCGTGCTCCCAGCGCCCGACCTCTGGCGCGTGTGCGCCGACCCGGGCCAGATCGAGCGCGTGCTGTTGAACCTGGCGGTCAACGCCAGAGACGCCATGCCCGAGGGCGGCCACCTGACGATCGAGACCGCCAATGTCGTGTTCAGCGACGCGGCCCTGTGCCACCGGCCGGGCATGCGCCCGGGGGCCTACGTGCGCCTCGCCGTGACCGACACGGGTGTCGGGATGCCGCCCGAGGTGCAGGCCCACATCTTCGAGCCGTTCTTCACAACCAAGGACGTCGGGCGCGGCACCGGCCTCGGCCTCGCGACCGTGTACGGCATCGTCAAGCAGAGCAACGGCTTCATCTACTGCCACAGCACGCCCGGCCGTGGCACGACCTTCGAGATCTTTCTGCCGCGCACCGAGGGCGAGCCCCAGCGGCCCGAGCCGCCGCGACCCGTCGAACCGAATGGTGACGGCGAGACGATTCTCCTGGTCGAGGACGATGCCGCCGTGCGCGGGCTGGCGCGCGCGCTGCTCGAGGCGAAGGGTTATCGCGTGTTGGCCGCGGCCGATGGCGAGCAGGCGGTCGAACTGGCCGAACGCCACCAGGGTCCGGTGCACCTGCTGCTCACCGACGTCGTGATGCCCGGCCTGAGCGGCCGCGAGGTGGCCGCGCGCGTCTCGGCGGTGCGCCCGGACGCCCGGGTCCTCTACATGTCAGGGTACCCGGACGACGTCATCGACCAGCGAGGCATCCTCGAACCCGGCCTTCGGCTGCTTCAAAAGCCTTTCACGGCCACGGCCCTCCTCGTGGCCGTCCGCGAGGCGCTCGCCGGCGACTCGCGGGCCTAGCGAGGCCGCCCGCCGGTCGACATTTAACCCCCGCGAAACCGTGTTGTCACCGCGCAGTCACACGCGCCCGCTATCTTGCCGTACGGGTGTCGAACGGCCGGCGCCCTCTCGATGGAGGACGACTGATGAACATGAAATCGAAGTCCCCGATTCTCCTCGCGGTCGTGACGTGCCTGCTCCTCACCCCGGACCTCGCCCGAGCCCAGCACACGCCGACCGGCACCGTCCAGGGCCGCGTGGTCGACCAGCGCTCCGGGGCGCTCCCGGGCGTCACGGTGACGGCGACCCACCGCGGCACGCACGAGGTGCGCGCGACGTCGACGAACGAAGACGGACTCTACGCGCTCACGGCGCTCGCTCCGGGGCGCTACGACCTCCGGTTCGAGCTCTCCGGCTTCCGGACGGTCGAGCGTCCCGAGGTGCTCGTCGAAGCCGCCGTGCCGATCAGGATCGACGTGACGATGCAGGTCGGCGGCGTGACCGAGGTTGTCGAGGTCGTGGCGGAAGCGCCCATCCTCGTCGCCACGACGGCGGCGGTTTCGCGGCGCTTGAGCCGGGAGGAACTTGCCGACGTCCCCTCGGCGACGCGGAACTTCACCCACTTGCTCGCGGCGGCGCCGGGCGTCAGCGCGGACCTGCCGCCGGTGGGCAGCAACGACACCGGCGCGATTTCCCCGTCGGTGAACGGCGCCAAGACGACGAGCAACAGCGTGTTCTTGAACGGCGTGGACGTCACGAGCCTGTTGTCGAACAGCGGGTCGCTGGACGAGAACCTGGCCCCTGCCCCCGAGACGATCGACGAGGTCAAGCTCCAGACGAGCCTCTACGATGCCGCGACCGGCCGAAGCGGCGGCGGGAGCTTCCAGCTCGTCACGCGGGCCGGGACCAACGCGTGGGACGGCGCGCTCTATAGCTTCGGCCAGCACGAGGCGCTCAACCGCAACGACTTTTTCTTCGCCCGCGGGGGCCTCGACAAGCCCAGGATGCGGCGCGCCGAAGCGGGCCTCACCCTCGGCGGGCCCCTCCGGCGCGACGCGGCGTTCGTTTTCGGCAGCGTGCAGTGGTCCGACGCCGAGACCGGCTACGTCCCGACGGCGTCGAGCCGCGCCCTCGTCCCGGCGGCCCTGGCGCTCATCGACGGCGAGCGGACCCCGGAGGCGATCGTCGCCGCTTTCCAGGCCCTCAACCCGCGCTTCGCGATTCAGCCGTCGCAGATCGCGCCGCTCGCCCTGCAACTGCTCAACACGAAGAACCCGAAGACGGGTGATTACCTCATCCCGGCTCCCAATGGACCCGTCGTCGCGGCGGACCGGCTCGCCACGTTTCCTGGGTTCAGCGGCCCCCAGGGTGGCGATCCGCTCGCGGAACTCCGGCTCGTCGTCCCGTCCCGCTTCCGGCAGCTCCAGGCGAGCGTCCGGACGGACCTTCACGTCGCTTCCGCCAACCGCCTGCAGATCACGTACTTCGGCGCCGACTTCCCCAGCCTCGATTCTTTTCCCGACCCCTCGTCGATGACCTCGCCGTGGGTCCTGCGGCGGAACAATCGCGGTCACGTCCTGGCCGTCGGCAACAGCCACGTATTCGGCGACCGGCTCGTCAACGAGCTGCGCGCCGGCTGGTTCAGCCTGCGCAACACCCGCTCCCTCGACGAGCCGTTCCTGGCGCTCACGAACGAGCGGTTCGGCATCGACAATCCGGCCGCGGCGTTCGACGCGTCGGAGGCCACGCGCCGCCTCGGGCATTTCGTGGCGCTCGGCAGCCCGTGGTCGTTCGGGTGCACGAACGACTGCTTCAACCGGCGGGAGCAGCGGACGGTGCACCTCTCGAACACCCTGACGTGGCTGGCCGGCCGGCACAGCCTCCGGGCCGGCGGCGACGTCAAGTTCCACGGTGTGGACACGAACCTGCCCGAGGAGCAGGCCACCGAGTTCGAGAAGATCACGAACTTCCAGGAATTCCTGCTCGGCTACACCAGCGAGGCCGACACCCAGTTCGGCTTCACCCGGAAGCGCTTCTGGATGCGCGACGTCTCGCTGTTCGCGGCCGACGACTGGCGGCTCGGCGCGGGGTTCACGGTGAACCTCGGGGTGCGGTGGGACTGGTACGGGTGGCCGTACGAGCGCGACGGGTTTCTCGGGAACTTCGACCCGTCGCTCGCGGTCGATCCTGACAATCCGTTCGGGGCGTTCATCGTGCCCGCTCGGGTGGCTTCGACGTTCCCGCAGATCGACGCGACCGTCGCGCGCCTCCCGCGGGCCGGGCATCGCAGCACGCTGACCGCCGAAGACCTCGACAACGTCGCTCCTCGGCTCGGCTTCGCCTACCGCCCCGGTGGCACGAGCCGGCACGTCCTCCGCGGCGGCTACGGGATTTTCTACGACCGGCCGTCGGCCGCCTTCCTGAACACGGCGTTCAGCAACTTCCCGTTTCTGCGGGAGATCGAGATCCCGACGGCGCTCCGGCCCATCGACATCCGCACCGCGTTCGAGGGCCAGGTGCCAAGCGGCCGCCCGGTGGACTTCTACCGGTACTTTCCCTACCGCCTCGTCTACGAGGGCGGGCGGTACCAGATCTATGACAGCACGGGGATCGGGCCGCGCGGCGGCAACATCGCGGAGACCGTGGAATTCCGCGCGATCGACCGCAACCTCCGGACGCCGTTCTACGAGCAATGGAACCTCGGCTATCAGGTCGAGCTCGCCCGCAGCTTGGTCGTCGAACTCCGGTATCAGGGCAGCCGGGGCCATCGCCTGCTCCTCGCCGAGCCGCTCAACCAGCCCTGGGATCTGAACGATCCGCGGGTGCCCGCGCACGTGCTCGATCGCATCACGGCGGCCTACCGGGCCGGCGGCGGGACGCCGAACGCGGAGGACCCGACCGCCCTCGGCTATGGCTACGTGAATCCGAGCACCGGCCGGCCGGACCGGAACTACGGGCCCGGCGGCCGCTTGATTCCCAGCGAGGCCCGCAGCGACTACCTGGGTCTCAACGACGCCGAAGCCGTCATCCTGCGCTCCCGCGGCCGGTCGAGGTACGACGCCCTCCAGGTGAGCCTCACGCGCCGGCTTTCCCGAGGACTCGCCCTCAACGCGGCGTACACGTGGTCGCGGGCTCGGGACCTCTTCTCGTCCGATCCGGGCAGCACGGCCGGGTCCGGACGCCCCGACGAACCCAACAAGGGGTTCGTCGTCGAGAACGACGGGCGCAACCTGGAGGCCAACTGGGGGCCGGCCGACTTCGACCGCCCGCACCGGCTCAGCGTGAGCGCCGTGTGGCACACGCCCGCGGCGGCGGGGCGGTGGGTCCGGGACTGGGTGGTGGCTGCTTATATCCAGGTGCAGTCGGGCCGTCCCTTCAGCGTCTACACGACCGAGACGGACCCGCTCATGCGGCTGCCGTTCGGGCGCCTCGATTTCGCGCCTGGCGCCGACAGCGAGACGGCCCGCCGCTCCGGCCGGCCGAGGATCGACCGGTACTTCGACATCGCGGCGTTCGTTCGCCCCTTCGGACCGGGCAACACCCCGCGCAACTTCCTGCGGGGGCCGGTGCAGAAGCGGGTCGACCTCGCCGTCGCGCGGACCCTGCCCCTCCGGCGGCTGCGCGCCGAGCTGCGTTACGAGGTGTTCAACCTGTTCGACTGGGTGAACTTCGACCTACCCGAGAACAACTTCGATCACCCGGACTTCGGCCGCATCACCCGCACGGTGGGTGGCCCGCTCGTCTCGCAGGTCGGCCTGCGGCTGACCTTCTGAAGCCCGATGGGCCGAATCTTGATCGTGGAGGACGACCGCGACGTCGCGGCGGTGGTCCGGCACGTGCTGGAGCGTGCGGGCCACACGATCGCCGGCGTCGTGGCCGGCGGCGACGAAGCCCTCCGGGCGGTCCGGGAAGCGCCGCCGGACCTGATGGTGCTCGACCTGAACCTGCCGGGGCTGAGCGGATTCGAGGTGTGCCGCGCGCTCCGGGCGCGGCCGACCACCGCGGCGATTCCGATCGTGGTCATCACGGCGCGCACGGCGGAGCACGACCGCGTGTCGGGTCTGGAGCTGGGGGCCGACGATTACGTGACCAAACCGTTCAGCCTGCGCGAGCTGGCGGCGCGCGTCGACGCCGTGCTCCGCCGCACGGCGCGGGCCGGAGCGCCGCCAGCGCCGACCGTCTATCACGGCGACACCCTCGCCGTGGACTTCGACGCCGTCGCCGTCGTGGTCGAGGGCCGGCCCGTCCACCTGACGCGCCGGGAGTACGACGTGCTGCGATGCCTCGTGCAGAGCCGACCGCGGGTGGTCTCGCGCCGGCGGCTGCTCGAGCACCTCTGCGGCGACGACACCCTCATCGATCCCCGGTCCGTGGATGTATACATCGGGCGGCTCCGGGCCAAGCTCGGCCCGGCCGCCCGGCACATCGACACCGTCGTGGGGGTCGGCTATCGGTTCGTCGAGTGAGGAGCGGACGTCAGCCCGGCTCCGGCCCGGGATGGCCGCCCTGCGCCGGCCCGCCGACCGGGACGTGCGCAAATCGTGCGATAGTAGCCTTCATGACCGACGTCCTCACCCTCATCCTGGGCGGCGGCCGGGGCGCGCGTCTCTATCCCCTGACCAAGCATCGGTCGAAGCCGGCGGTCCCGATCGGCGGTCGCTACCGCCTTATCGACGTGCCGATCAGCAACTGCCTGCACGCGGGGCTGCAGCGCATTTTCGTCCTGACGCAGTTCAACTCGGCCTCGCTCAACCGGCACATCGCGCAGACCTACCGGATGGACCACTTCTCGAACGGGTTCGTCGAGGTGCTGGCCGCGGAGCAGACGCTGGACGACTCGGGCTGGTTCCAGGGCACCGCTGACGCCGTGCGGCGCGCCTCGCGCCACTTCGTCGGCTACGACGCCGACTACTATCTCGTGCTGGCGGGCGACCACCTCTATCGGATGGACCTCGCCGAGCTGGTCGACGCGCACATCGACACCCGCGCGGACATCACGATCGCCGCCCAACCGGTGTCCGCGGCGGAGGCGCCGGCGCTCGGCATTTTCGTGTTCGACACCGACGGCCGCCTGGTCGACTTTGTGGAGAAGCCGGACCCGGCGCGCCTGGCGGCGCTCGGGTCGAGCGTGCCGGAGGGGGCCCCGTTCGGGGCGCCGGCCCCCGACAAACCGTTCGTCGCGTCGATGGGGATCTACGTCTTCTCCCGCGACGTGTTGCTGGACCTGATCTTCACCCAACCGGGCGTGGACTTCGGCCGCGAGATCATCCCGGCGGCGCTCCGTCTTTACCGCGTGCACGCGTTCTTGTACCGGGGCTATTGGGCGGACGTCGGGACCATCGAGTCGTTCTACAACGCCAACATCCTGCTCACCCAGCGCGGCGCCCCCTTCAACTTTTTCCACCCCCGGCGGCCCATCTACACGCGCCCGCGGTTCCTGGCGGGCTCGAAGATCTACGATTCGACCATCGCCGACGCGATCGTGGCGGAGGGCTGCTACCTCGACCAGTGCACGGTGCGCGACTCCGTCGTGGGAATCCGCACGACCATCCGGCGCGGCGCGCGCGTCACCCGGTCCGTCCTGCTGGGAGCGGACTATTACGACGACGGCGACTTCGGCGACACCCGGGTCGAGGTTCCCCTCGGGATCGGGCGCGACGTGGTGCTCGACCGGGTGATCGTCGACAAGAACGCGCGCATCGGCGACGGCGCTCGACTCGTCAACGCCCGGGGCGTCGAACAGGCCGACGGCGAAGGCTACGCGATCCGCGGCGGGATCATCGTGGTCGAAAAGGGCGCCATGATCCCCCCGGGGACCGTTATTTAATAAGACCCGGGGGACTGACCGCTCGGCGGCCCGTAAAGGGCCGCCCTACGTACGTCGTGCCTCCGCGCGGCGGGCGGCGCGGCCGCCAAGCCGCCTGGAGGCCGCGCGCCTCACCCCGGCCCGGCCCAGGACGCCGCCGGGCG
>CAYZKQ010000029.1:0-24784 GCA_964478975.1 uncultured Vicinamibacterales bacterium
GGCCGCCCCTGGTCGACGGCCGCGGCGAGCGCGGCGGGCTCGGTGGCCGAGCGCACGGCGATCTCGACGCGATCGTCGAACCACACGAGCGTCCCGCGGTCGCCCGGCGCGAGGGCCGCGATGGCGCGGCGCACCGCCGCCTGGGCGCGCGTCCAGTGGTCGCCGTAGCCCATGCTGTACGAACGGTCCACGAGGAACACGACCTCTCGCGCCCCGCCGGCAACGCCGGCGCCGGCCGGGAGCCCCCGCGCGAGGGGCCGGGCGAAGGCGAGGACCACCAGGATCAGGGCCGCCAACCGCAGCAGGAGCAGCGGCCAGTCGCGGATGGCGCGGCGCCGGACCGACTGGTACGGAATCTTGCGCAAAAACATGAGGGACGGGAACTCGACGACGCGCTTCCGCTCCCGCTGGACCAGGTGCACGATGATCGGGATGGCCAGAGCGGCGAGTCCCGCGAGCAGGGCCGGTGCGAGGAAGGACATCACCGCACCCGGCTCAGCCGCTCCCGCGACGACAGGTAGTGGAAGAGGGCGTAGTCGAGCGGGACCGACGTGTTGAAGAGCGCGTAATCGATCCGGTTGTCCTTGAACAGGCGGCCGAGCCGCTCGACGTGCTCGCGCACGAGGGCCCGGTACTGGTCGCGGAGCGCGTCGGGCACGATCGGCAGGCGCTCGCCGGTTTCGAGGTCCTGGAAGCTCGCAGCTTCCTCGAAGGGGAAGTCGACCTCCGCCGGGTCGAGGATGTGGAACACGATGACGTCGTGGCCCCGGTAGCGCAGCGGCTTGACGGCGTCGACGACGGCCTGCGGGTCGTCGTAGAGGTCCGAGACCAGGGCGAGGATGCCGCGGCGCCGGAGCCGCTCGGTCACCTCCAGGAGGGGTTTGGCGAGCGAACCCGGACGGCCGGCCTCGGCGCGCTCGAGGGCGTAGAGGACGAACTCGAGGTGCGCCGCCGAGGGTGGGACGTAGTCCACCACGTCGGCGTCGAAGGTCACGAGCCCCACGCGGTCGCGCTGCGTGTGCGAGAAATACGCGAGCGTCGCGGCCAGAAACCGCGCGTAGTCGAGCTTCGAGAGGCCGTGGCTGCCGAAGCGCATCGACTTCGAGACATCGAGCGCGACCACGACGTTGGCGTTCGAGTCGGCCTCGAACTGCTTGACGTAGAAGCGGTCCGAGCGCCCCCAGAGCCGCCAGTCGACGCGCCGGAGGTCGTCACCCGGCTCGTAGGCGCGGTGCTCCGCGAAGTCGAGCGAGAAGCCCAGGTACGGCGCGCGGTGCAACCCGTTGATGAAGCCGTCGACCACCGTCCGGGCGAGCAGCTCCAGGTTCTGGATCCGCGCGAGCGTGCGCGGGTCCACGAACCGCGCGCCCCTGACGACCGCCTGCGTCTCGCCGTGCACCGGCATGGCGTGCTCCGTCCGTCACATCCCCGACTTCGGCACCGGGACCGCGTCGAGCAGCCGATCCACGATCTGGTCCGTCGTGACGCCCTCCGACTCGGCGTGGAAATTCGTGAGGACCCGGTGGCGCAACACCGGGTGCGCGAGCGCCCGGATGTCGTCGAAGCTCACATGGTACCGGCCGCGGACGAGCGCCCGGGCCTTGGCGCCGAGAATCAGGTACTGCGCCGCGCGCACGCTGGCCCCGTAGGCCACCCACTTCTCGACGAAGTCCGGCATCGCCCCGTTGCGGCTGCGGCGGCTGGTCCGCACCAGGTTGAGCGCGTAGCGCATCACCGGCTCCGACACCGGCACCTTGCGCACCAGCCGCTGGAAGGCGAGGAGCTCCGGGCCGCTCACGGCCGGCTCCAACCGGTAGTCCTGCAGCGCCGTCGTCGTGCGCAGCACCTCGAACTCCTCCGCCTCGGGCGGGTGGTCGATCACGATGTGGAACATGAACCGATCGAGCTGCGCCTCCGGCAGCGGATAGGTGCCCTCGAGCTCGATGGGGTTCTGCGTCGCGAACACGAAGAACGGCTCCTCGAGCGGATACGTCCGGCCCTGCACGGTCACCCGGTGCTCCTGCATCGCCTCGAGCAGCGCCGACTGCGTCTTGGGGGGCGTCCGGTTGATCTCGTCGGCCAGCAGCACATTCGTGAAGATCGGCCCGGGGGAGAACACCATGTGGCGCTTGCCGGTCTGGGGGTCCTCCTGGATGATGTCGGTCCCCGTGATGTCCGAGGGCATCAGGTCGGGCGTGAACTGGATCCGCGCGAACTTCAGGTCCAGCACCTCCGCCATCGTCCGGATGAGCAGCGTCTTGGCGAGCCCCGGCACGCCGACGATCAGGCTGTTGCCGCCCACGAACAGCGTAAGCATCACCTGCTCGATGACCGCATCCTGCCCGACGATGACCTTGTGCAACTCCGCCAGCATGCGGTCGCGCGCCGCCTTCATCCGATCCGCCAGCGCCACGTCGTCGGGCGCTTCGAGCACCGGTTCGCGCCGATCACTCCACACGACAGGACCTCCTCCCGCTGCCCCCGCCTCCCTCAGTGCGTGAGCGCGTAGACGATGTAGTTCACGCCGAACTTGTACGCCTCGTTCGTCAAATCGATGGGCGTATACCCCGTGTCCGAAAACTCCCAGTACTCGCCGATGTCGTTGTCGTAGTTGGCGATGAGCAGCAGGCGCTTCGCCGGGTCGTTGTCCTCGAAGACCCCGTAGAAGACGGGCTGCCCCGTGTCGTACATCTGCACGAAGTCGAGCGGCGAATCGATGTCGAAAAACGAGTGGAAGATCGGATGCGTTCCGTCGAGCGGCACCAGCCGCGCCTCGGGCAGCACGCGGCGGAGCTGCACCTCGAAGTTGTACAGGTCGCCGCCCCGGAAATCGTCGAAGATGACGAATCCACCCTTCTGGAAGTACTTGCGGAGGTTCTCGGCCTCGGCGTCCGTCATGGTCCAGAAGCCCGGCTCCGACATGTAGGCGACCGGATACTTGAAGAGTTCCGGACTGTCCAGCCCCAGGATGGCCCCGCCGGCCGGGCCCAGGTAGGGCACGATCGTCGTGACCGCCTGCAGGATCTTCATGAAGTTGCGCTCGGCCCGCGGATAATCGTGGGCCCACGGCGGCTCGCGCCACCCGCCGCGGCGGCGGAAGAAACCGCCGTCGCTCGCGAACCCCATCTCGTACCGCAGGCGCGCGAAGGTGAACTTGCCGTCGTACGGCAGCATGCCGCTCTCGAGACTCGGCAGCGGCCCGCTGCGCTCCCGCTCCCGGCTGCGGCCCTGCGGGCCCGCCCCCTGATCGGCCGCCGCCACGAGCGCCACGCCGAGGACCACCAGCAGGGCGCTGTGTCCGCGCCCCCGCCGCGTCGCGTGCCCCGTCTTGCCGGTGCGGTCCGCCACGACTCGCTCCTTTCCGCCCCGCGCCCCGCGCGGGCCGGCCGCCGCAGGGGCCCCCGGGCGCCGGCCCCGTGCCGACGGCGGTCTCCCGACTCTTACCCCCGACCCGCGCCGGCCGCTTACTTCAGCTTCTTCTCCCGCTCGCGGATCTCCCGACTCTTCCGCGCCAGCTCCACGAGCAGGCGCTCGAGCTCGGCTTCGTACTGAGACGCCTCCATCCGGCCCTTGGCCGCCCGCAGGGCGGCGATGCGCGCCTCGAGGGCCTGCTGCTCCCGGTAGAGGGCCTGCAGCACGGGGTCGGCGACCGCCTCGAGGTCCGCGGGCCGGCCGGGAGGTCCCGCCTCGAGAAACACCGTCCGCGCCAGCCGCCCGTCGCCGGTCGGGCCGCCCGGGGCCTCGCTGCCCTTCCCGTCCCCGTCATCGTCGAGCACGGCGTGCTCGGTCAGGATCTGGCCGTCCTGCTTGTAGGCCTCCTCGACGCGGCGGCGGGCGTAGCCGAAGGCTTCGAGCAGGGACACGCGCCCGTCTTTGTCCAGGTCGCCGGCGGCGTCGGTGAAGGCGTCGGCGAAAAACTCGGCGAACCGCGTCTGGTTCCGCTCGCCCTCGGTCTTGGTCGCGGTCACGACGATGCGGTCGGGCCCTGAGAGGGCCGGGACGAAGCCGCCGCTCGCGGAGGCCGTGTTGACGAACACGACGGTCTGGGCCGCCAGGCGCTCGAGGAGCCGCGCGAAGTCCCGCGCGGTCAGGTCGGGGCCCGGCAGGTTGAACCGCGACTCGCCGCGGTCGGTGCTCCCGTGACCGATCAGGACGATGAAGACGCGGTCGCCGGGTCTAGCGCGGGCCGCGAGGCGGGCGACGGCGGCGTCGATCGCCTCCCGCGTCGAGCGACCGGCGATCCGCGCGGGGTCGCGCGCGGGATCCTCGCCGAGATAGACGATCTGGTCCGCCGCCAACCCGCCCTGCCGCCGCGCGGCCTCGACGAGCTTGACGGCCCACTCGTGGAACCGCTCGCTCACGGCGGGTTCGCCGCCGAGCCCGGCGATGACCAGCAGGTAGCTGGTCTGGGCCCGTGCCGCCGAAGGCGCGAGCAGGAGCGCCGCGCCGGCGCACGCGACGGCGAGCGCGCCCCGCCTCATGGCCACCCCCGCGCGCGCCGCAGGAACCACTCGGCGGCGAGGAGCGCGACGAGCAGGACGAGCACGGCGGGCATGTCCCAGAGCTCCTTCTCGTCCACGACCGTCACGCCCTTGCCGAGATACGTCAGGTCGTCCGGAAGCGAGCGAACGGTCTCGGCCGTATAGAATCGGCCGCCGGTGTCCTCGGCCACGCGCTGGAGCAAGGGCGCGCGCATGCCGGCGCCGAAGTACTCGGCGTCGCTCGGCGCGGCGCGCACATACGTCGTGTTTTCCCCGAGCGACTGGTCGCCGCCGGTGGCGCGCACGCGGACCTCGTACAGTCCGTCTTCCTCCAGCGCCACGCTGGTCCGGTACTCGCCCGGCCGATCGACGACGAGGGCCATCGGCTGCTCGACGGCGCGCCCGGACGGGCTGAGGATGCGGGCCGTCACGCGCGCGTCGTTGACTTCGACGTACACGCGGTCGCGGACCGCCGCCAGAAGGTCCACCCGCTCCCCGCGCTCCACGCGGTCGCGCGCGGCGCTCGCGGTGACGGGCTCGGGGACGCCGTCGACGAGCCAGCGCAGCAGCCGGCGCCACAGGGTCTCGTGGGTGAGGTCCTCCACGGGTATGTCGGCGTGCATCTGCCACAGCCAGGAGTCCTGCACGCCGAGGACGATGGACTTGCCGGCGCCGTACCGCTGGTACGCGAGCACGACGAGCGGGTCCCGCGACCGGGGCGGCGTGCCCTGAAGGAGCACGGTCGCGCCGGGCTTCACGCGGCGGAGGGGGTTGACGGTCGTGACCTCGGGCAGCGCCCGCCAGCGTTCGACCGACGCCTCCTCGCGCTCGGCGATCTGGGTGGCGGCGTGGCCGGCGCCGAGGCGCGTCGGCAGCACCTTGACCTCGGTGAAGAACTCCGCGCCGGTCCTCGGCGGGTCGAGCTCGACGGGCAGCGCCTCGGCCACCGGCGTGCCCGCGTAGCCGCCCTCGGCGAACGCCCGGCGTCCCCCGAGCGCGAGCAGGCCGCCGCCGCGCACGGCGACGAAGTCCGCGATCATTCGCAGTTGGTCGGGCGTGAAGGCGCTCGCCTCGATGCTCCCGAGGATGAGCGCCCGATACGCGAAGAGCTCCTCGCGCGTCTTCGGGAATCCGCCGGCGAGCTCCTCCGGGTCGTCGATGTCGAGGCGGAAGAACTTGCGCTCGGCCGTGCGCTGCAAGGTCACGACCTGCAGGTTCTTGTCGTCGGCGACCGCCCGGCGGAGAAACTTCATCTCCGGCCGCGGCTCGCCCTCGATGTAGAGAATCCGCTCGCGGCGGTCGCGGACATCCACGACCGCCTCGCGGACGTTGTTCTGCTCGACGACCTCGCCCGGCTGCTCGGGCACACGGAACCGCAGCAGGCGCGGGCCGGGCTCGTCAGTCGTGAACCGCACCCGCACCGCGGCGGGCTCGCCGTCCCGCGGCAGCACGACGTCCTGCCGCCCGACGACCCGCCCCTCGTCCTCGACCACGAGGGGCACCGTCCGGCCCGCGAAGCCCCGCTGCGTCACCACCACGTCGACCATCACGGTGGTGTGCTTCAGGACCACGCGGGGCGGCTGCACGCGGCTCAGCTCGATGTCCGGCTCGAGCTGCTCGCGCCCGACCCCGACGGTGAACACCGGCACGCTCGCGGCCCGCAGCGCCGCGACCGCCTCCGCCCATCCCGTGTCGGTCGTGTCCGCGCCGTCGGTCACGAGCACGATGCCGGAAACCGGCAACCCCGCGAGCGCTTCGGTGGCGCCGCGGAGCGCCGGCCCGATCGCCGTCCGCGTCCCCTCGAACGTCAGGGCGCCCGGGTCGGCGAGGCGCTCGACGCCGCCCGCGAAGCGGAAAAAGCGTAGCCGGAACCGATCGGCGAGCGCGCGGCGCAGCGGCGCCTCGGGGCCGAAGAGCTCGGACACCAGCGCGCCCCGCGGCGCCCCGCCGCGGTCCGCCACCCGCATGCTCCGCGAGTCGTCCACGACCACCGCCACGAAGTTGCGCTGCGGCTCGACGGTCCGGACGATCAGGACGGGACGCAACAGGCACAAGAGCAGGACCGCCACGACGCCGAGCCGGAGCGCCACCAGCGTCGCGCGCTCCCGCCAGGACGCGCCGCCGAGCCGGCGCGAGGCGAGCAGCACCGCCACGACGGCCAGGAGCGCCAGCCCGACCACCAGGACCGCCGGCCACGTCGGACGGAATCCGAGATCGCCCTGCGCGAACACGACCGGGCGATATTTGAAGAGCGCGGCGAACACCCGGTCGAACACAGCCCTCTGCGCCCCCTGCGCGCGACCGACCCAGATGCCTGGTTGCGTGAGCGATGACCGTCTAGACGCAGGATAGCACGTCCCGGCCGCGCCTCATCCCACGGGCAGCGCGTCGAGCGCGCCGGCCGTCCACGCCGCGTCGTGCGCGATCGCCCACACCCGGGCCGCCGCGGCCAGTCGAGCGCGCTCGGCCGGATTGGCCAGCAGCGCTTCCATGGCGGCGGCGAGCGCGTCGGCGTGGCCGGGCGGTACCGCCGCCGCGCGCGTGCCGTCCCAGTCGCGCACGTACCCGACCGCGGTCCCGACGACGGGCACCCCAGCCACCGCCGCTTCCAGCACCGCGGCGCCTGCGGCTTCGTGGCGGGACGACTGCACGTAGAGATGCGCCCGGGCCAGAAACTCCGGCACCTCGTCGTTCGCGCGATACCCGTGGAAGCGCACGACGCCCGCGACGCCCCTGGCAGCCGCATGCGCCGCCACCGCTCCGCCCATGGTGTCTTCACCCACGAGGTCGAGCTCCACCGGAAGCCCGCCGCGCCTGAGCGCAGCCACGGCGTCCACGAGGGTGCGCTGGTCCTTGATCGGGTTCAGGCTCGCCACCTGAACGAGACGCCACGGCGGCCCGTCGGGCGGGCGGGGCACCGCGGCGAAGCGGGCGGTGTGGACGCCGAACGGCACAAGATCGGCCGCGACACCGTGCAGCCGCGCCAGCTCGCGCATGTAGCCGCTGCACACCGTCAGGCGCGCGGCGAGCCGGCACGCCAGCCGGACGGCCAGGTGGCCCCGCCACGTGCGCTGCAACCCGTAGCCGAGCGCGGGCAGCGAAACGAACTCGCCGCTGTCGAGCGTCACGACGCTGGGGACCCCGAGGGTGCGGCCAGCGAGGGCCGCCGCCAGGCCGGCGGGCACGGCCCAGTATCCGTGGACCCGGTCGAAGCGGCCTCGTCGGCGCATGGCCGCCGTCAGGGCCCGCCACGCGCCGACCCAGCCGCGCGGCCGACCCAGGTCGTGGATGGTCGCCCCGAGCAACGGGTAGCTGCACGGCGCGCTGTGGTAGCGCAGCACGAAGACGTGCACGTCGTGCCGCCGCGCGAGTTCCTGAACCAGCGCCAGCAGCGCCGGAATCACCCGCTGCCGCCCGCTCGCATCGAACCCGCCGGCCGCCACGAAGGCGAGGCGCATCAGGTCCCGGCCACCCCGGTGGGCACCGGCCGCTGGGTCACCAGGGCCCGGTAGGCGGCCACGGCCTGGCGACCCACGACCGGCCAGCTCAGGCGCGCCTCGAACCCCGCGCGCACCTCGCGGCGGGCCGCGGCGAAGTCGAAGCGCGCGCACCGCACGAGCGCGCGCGCGAGCGTCCAGGCGTCGCCCGGGGTCCAGAGCTGCGCGTGCGGTCCCGCCGCGGCGGCGAGGGCGCGGAAGGGCGGAATGTCGGTCACGACAGGCACGCAGCCGCACGCGAGCGCCTCGATGAGGGCGTAGCCGCTCCCTTCGGCGTGGCTCCCGAGGACGAAGAGTTCCGCTGCGCTGTAGTACGCCGCCAGGCGGCTCCGCGGAACTTCCCCGACGAGCGTCACCCGCGGCCGGAGGATGTCCGACCGCTCGATCCGAGCCCGCACCGCCGGGAGCAGCTCGTCGCGGTGGAACACCATGGCGAGGCGGAGGTCGGGGAGAAACGCGCCGGCTCGCTCGATCCCGTCCAGCACCGTCAGGGGATCTTTGTTGGACCTCAGGCGCCCGACCCACAAGACGGCCGGGTGCCCCGACACGCCGCTCGCGGCGCGGGCTTCGTCGCGCGGGACGGGCGCCAGGGTCGTACTGCTCTCCGGCAGCTGGAAGACCGGGACGGAGGCGCCGAGCAGACCGGCGCGCCGCCAGGGCAGCGCCTGGTCGCGCACCGTGAACGCGCACGCGTCCGCCGCCGCCAGGCCGCGGCGGAGGCGCGACCGCCACACCGCCGCCGGCAGGTGCCACCAGCGGCGGCCCGGCGGCGCGATGCCGGCGTGATCCTGCACGAGGATACGGGGCCCGGTTCCGAGCAGCGTCCGGAGCTGGAGGAGCTGTGCGGGGAAGCCGAGGCCGTTGACGTGCACGAGGTCGGGACGCGCGGCCTGGAGCACGCCGTGCAGGGCCGACGGCTGTGTCCGCCAGCGCGCGGCCGGCGGTCCGGCGTCGCGCCGGAGCGCGTAGCGGACGCCCCGCCGCTCCAGGTCGGCGTCGCACGCGAACCGCTGCGCGACCAGAACCGCCTCGGCTCCCGCCTCGCGCACGGCTTCGGCCCATTGCGTGAGCGTCTCGTAGCGCTCGAGGAGCGCCGCGGGCTCGGAAAGGGCGGGGTCGTAGGCGTAGTTGACCAGGGCCACGCGCATCGGGTCACCGGCTCTGCGGCTTGACGCCGGAGACATCCAGCCGCCAGTAGTCCAGCGTGAACGGCGGGTCGTCCTGCGCCGCCAGCGCCGTCAGGGCTCCGAGAAACCGCGGGCGCTCGGCGGCCGGCAGGCGCTCGACATACGCCCGGACACAGACGCAGGCGAGGAAGTCCTCGAAGGCTTCGGCCGTCGGAAACGTGAGCGGCGACGGATGCGTCCACGCGCGCACCTCCACGAAGCCGGCGGCCCGCAGGCGCTCGGCGGTGCTGTCCGGGTCCGCGAAGTACCAGGGATCCGACCAGTCGCGGAACCACCGGGCGAACGCCGCGCTGGCGGCGAGGCGCGCGGCCCGGCCGAGCAGCCGCGCGAGATTCGGCCCGCCGCCGAACTGCGCCTCGAGGCGGCCGCCCGGCCTGAGCGCGCCGAACACGCTCGCGAACAGCGCGTCGTGGTCCAGGACCCAGTGGAACGTCGCCGTGCTGAAGACGACGTCGGCCGCCGCGTGCAGCGGCAGACGGCGGGCGTCGGCGCGGACGAAGCGGACCCGCTCGCCCCACCGGGGCCGCAGATTCGCCCGCGCCACCTGCAGCATCGCCGCCGACCGATCGACCGCCACCACGCATCCACGGGGCAGGCGTTCGGCGATCTGTGCCGTCAGGCGGCCGGTCCCGCAGCCGACGTCCACGACCGTCTCGCCGCCCGCGAGCGCCGTCCGCTCGAGCACCGCCGCGCCCCACGCCTGCTGGGGCTGCGACAGGCGGTCGTAGGTCTCGGCGTCCCACTCGACGAACGCGCTCGGGGCCATCGGGGAAACCGTTCCTGGCTGTACGTGACGATGGTATACAAGCGATCCGAAGGACGGAAGATTTTCTTCCATCGCGCCGGGCCGGCGTGGGCGCACGCCACGCCGGCGGCCGTGACGCTCCCGGGTTGACCGGCCGGGACACCGCGCAGGCGCTCCATGCCGGGCGCCCGCACCTTGCGTGCCGCGCGCGGCGACCGGTAGAATGGTCGTGACCATTCTCCCGCGCATCCCGGTGGCGGATCCCCGACTCCCTTTCTGGCGCCGGTACCTCGTCTCGACCGACCACAAGGTGATCGGCCTCCAGTATGCGGTCACCGCGATGGGGTTTCTCCTCGTGGGCTTCCTCCTCATGGTCCTGATGCGCTGGCAGCTCGCCTACCCCGGCCGCCCGGTGCCCGTGGTGGGCGGCTGGCTCGGGGAACGCCGCGCGCCCGGCGGCATCATGGTGCCGGAGTTCTACAACCAGCTCGGCGCGATGCACGGGACGATCATGATTTTTCTCGGCGTCGTCCCCCTGGCGGTGGGCGGGTTCGGCAACTACCTCGTGCCGCTGCAGATCGGCGCGCCCGACATGGCCTTCCCGCGCCTCAATCTCCTCAGCTACTGGGCGTACCTCGCCGGCGGGCTCGTGATGCTCGCCAGTTTCTTCGCGCCCGGCGGGGCGGCGAGCTCCGGGTGGACCGCCTACCCGCCGCTGGCGACGCTCGCGGCCGACGGCCAGACGTTCTGGCTAATCGGGATGGTCTTCATCATCACGTCGTCGCTGCTCGGATCGATCAACTTCATCACGACGATCATCCAGCTCAGAACGCGGGGCATGACGTTCATGCGCCTGCCGTTTTTCGTCTGGACGCAGCTTGTCACCGCGTTCCTGCTGCTCCTCGCGTTTCCGCCCCTGGAGTCGGCCGCCGTCCTGCAGCTCATGGACCGCCTCGCGGGCACGAGCTTCTTCGCCCCGACCGGGCTCGTCGTGGGCGGCCGGCCGCTCGAGGTGGCGGGCGGGGGCAGCCCGCTGCTCTGGCAACACCTCTTCTGGTTCCTCGCGCACCCGGAGGTCTACGTCCTCATCCTGCCGGCGATGGGCATCGTGGGGGAGATTCTGGCGTGCCACGCGCGCAAGCCGCTGTGGGGCTACCGCCTGCTGGTGGGCTCGGCGGTGTTCATTGGCTTCATGTCGTTTCTGGTCTGGGCGCACCACATGTTCCTCACCGGCATGGGCACGACGATGAGCGCGTTTTTCCAGACCACGACCATGATCATCTCGCTGCCCTCGGTCGTGATCCTCTCGTCGTTCGCCGTCTCGCTCTACGGCGGGTCGATCCGCTTCACGACGCCGATGCTGTTCGCCCTCGCATTCCTCCCGATGGTCGGCCTCGGCGGGCTCACGGGGCTCCCGCTCGGTCTGGCGGCCACGGACATCCCGCTCCACGACACCTACTACGTGATCGGCCACTTCCACTACATCGTGGCCCCCGGCACCCTCTTCGCCCTCTTCGCGGGCGTCTACCACTGGTTCCCGAAAGTGACGGGCCGGACCATGAACGAAGCGCTCGGGAAGCTTCACTTCTGGGGCTCGCTCGCGGGGATGAACGCGATTTTCTTCCCCATGTTCATCCAGGGGCTCGCCGGCATGAACCGCCGCCTCTACGACGGCGGGGTGCAGTACGCCCACCTCGCCGGGTTGCAGTCCTGGAACGTCGTCCAGGGCTGGGCGACCTGGGCGCTCGCCGCCGTCCAGATGGTCTTCCTCGCCAACCTGGGCTGGAGTCTGGCGCGGGGCGCCAGGGCGCCGGAGAACCCGTGGCGCGCCACGACCCTCGAGTGGGCGGCGCCCACACCGCCGCCGCACGGGAATTTCCCGCAGGCGCCGGCCGTCGTCCGCGGGCCGTACGAGTACAGCGTCCCGGGGGCAACGGCCGACTTCACCCCGCAACACGCTTCGCCGGGCGAGCGGGCATGACGACGATTCCGTACACGGTCGAGACGCGGCCGGACACCGGCGTCAACAACGTGAAGCTGGGAATCTGGCTCTTCCTGGCGTCGGAGGTCATGCTCTTCGGCGGTCTGTTCTCGGCCTACGCGCTCGTCCGCACGGCGGCGCCCGCCTGGCCGGCCGGCTGGACGGTCCTGAGCGTGCCGCTCGGCGCGGCCAACACGCTCGTCCTGATCGCCTCGTCGGTCACGATGGTGCTGGCATGGGTGGCCCTCCAGCGCCGCGACCTGACGGAGTACTGGCTGTTCATGAGCCTGACGGTACTGCTCGGGATCGTGTTCGTGATCGTCAAGGCGTTCGAGTACGCCGACAAGTTCGAGCACGGCCTGCGGCCGGCCTCGTCCATGTTCCTGGCGGTGTACTTCACCCTGACCGGGGTCCACGCGCTGCACGTCGCGAGCGGCGTCCTGGTCAACAGCTACCTGCTCGCGACCGGCGCGGCGATGTGGGCCCGCGCCCCCGACCAGTTGACCAACCGCGTGGAGGCCGCCGGGCTCTTCTGGCACTTCGTGGACATCGTGTGGATTTTCCTGTTCCCCTTGCTCTACCTGCTATGAGCCGCCGCCTGCCGTTCCGATGGCCCGAGCCCGGAGGATTCCGCGCATGAGCGCCCCTGCGCAACGTCCCTATCTCGTCGTCTTCGCCCTCCTCGTGGCCGCGACGCTGGCGACCGTCGGCGTCTGGGGGCTGCACCTGCGTTTCGCGCTCGCGGTGGGTGCGGCGATGGCCGTGGCGTCGGTCAAGGCCGCGCTCGTGGCGCTCTTCTTCATGCACCTCAGGCGCGAACGCCGGCTCGTCTACGGACTGGTCCTCCTGGCCGGGTTTCTGGTCGCGGCGCTGATCGGACTCGTGGCGCTGACGGACCGCACGCAGCTCGCCAGACCGGACACGGCCGGCGGGGCGGCCGCCACGGGAACGCTGTAAGGAGGCCGAGCGTGTCGCTGCGGCACGTCCACCTTGTGTTCATTGGCCTGGCGTTCGTGGTCGCGGCCGGCGCGGGCGTTTGGGGCATCGAGGCGTGGCGGGTCCGCCGCGACGCGGGGGGACTCGTTGTGGGTGTGCTCGCCTTCGGCGCGGCCGCGGCGCTGGGGACCTACGCCCCCTGGTTCGTCCGCAAAGTGTGGAGGCGATCGTCGTGATGGCGGCGCTCTGTCCCCTGTGTTTCGGGCCGGCGGAGGGCGCGGTCGGGCGCGGCCTCCTTTGGGGCATCTTCACCCTCGCGGTCGTGACGGTCGCGGTGCTCGCGGGGTTCGCGAGCTTCTTCGTGCGGCTGGCGCGCGGGGAGCGCGAGGCGCCCGCGGCGCCGCCGGCTGAGGCCGCCGGCGCCACCGGGGATCGGCGCGCCGGACGCCTGGAGGTTCCGGCCCCGTGAATCTCGAGCGCTGGCTGCCCCTTCCACCGGCGGCTTCGGCCCACGCCGCCGAGCTCGACTTCGTGATGGGCCTCGTCCACCTCCTCATGGTCGTGCTGTTCGCGGGTTGGACGAGCTTTTTCCTGTACACCCTCGTGCGCTTCCGCCGCGCGCGGCAGCCGCGCGCCGACTACTACGGCGTCCGGCGGCAGTACGCCGCCTGGGTCGAGGTCGGCGTGGCCGTGTTCGAGGCGGTCCTGCTCTTCGTCTTCTCGATCCCATTCTGGGCGGCCCGCATCGCCGCCGACCCGCCCCGCGCAGCCGTGGCCGTCCGCGTCGTCGCCGAGCAGTTCGCGTGGAACGTGCACTATCCCGGGCCCGACGGGCGCTTCGGGCGCACGGACCTCGGGTTGGTTTCTCCGTCGAATCCCGTCGGCCTCGACCGGGCCTCGCCCGGCGGCGCCGACGACATCGTCTCGATCAACCACCTCGTGCTGCCCGTCGGCCGCCCCGTCGCCATCCAACTGTCGAGCAAGGACGTCATCCACAGCTTCGGCCTGCCGAACTTCCGCGTCAAACAGGATGTGATCCCGGGCCTGCTCACCTCTGTGTGGTTCACCCCGACCCGTCCGGGCGAGTACGTGATCGCGTGCTCGCAGCTCTGCGGACTGGGTCACTACCGGATGCAGGGCCGCGTCACGGTGATGGACGAGAGCGGGTTCGACCGCTGGGTGCGCGAACAGGCGAAGCCGCGGTCCTGACCGATCGAGGGTCTGCGCTCAGCCCGTATCCCCACTCAGCACGTCGGCGAGCTCGTCGGTCACGAACATGCATCCCGGGCTGTGGGTGATGGCGAGATCCGGCTTCGCGTTCGCGAGCGCCACCTGTGGAGTCACGCCGCACGCCCAGAAGACCGGGAGTTCGCCGGGCCGGATCGGGACCGCGTCGCCGAAGTCCGGCCGGTCGAGGTCGGCGATCCCGATGGCGGCCGGGTCGCCGGCGTGCACGGGCGTGCCGTGGGCCCACGGATAGCGCGCCGTGATCTCGACCGCGCGGACGAGTTGCGCCGGCGTCAGGGGCCGCATCGTCACCACGAGCGTGCCGCGGAACGGCCCGGCCGGCGCGCACGGGATCGACGTGCGGTACATCGGGACGTTCCGTCCCTCCTCGACGTGGCGGACCGGCAGGCCCGCGCGCCGCATCGCGTCCTCGAAGGTGAAGGAACAGCCGAGCAGGAACGTTACGAGGTCGTCGCGCCAGCGGTGCCGGATGTCGGTGGGTTCTTCGACCAGCTCGCCGCGGGCGTAGACGCGGTAGCGGGGGAGATCGGTGCGGAGGTCGGCGTCGGGCGCCAGCCGCGGCGTCGGCGAGCCGGGCGCCGTGACCTCGAGGAGCGGGCACGGTTTCGGATTCCGCTGGCAGAAGAGCAGGAAATCCCCGGCCAGCGCTTGCGGCAGCATCACGACGTTCGCCTGGACGTAGCCCGGCGCGAGGCCGCAGGTAGGCCCCGTGAGGGCGCCGGTGCGCGCCTGCCGGCGCACGTCGCGGCCCGTCATCTCCCTGCCGCCTCGAATTATACGCGCCACTCGACACACCAGGCCGTCCCGTCGCTCGCCTGGTGCGCGGTGGCGGTCCCGCCGCGGCACGGGCCCCGTTCGGTCTGCGGTGCGCTCTCTTCGACGCGGGCGGTGCGCGGCCGCAGCGCGGCGCGGGCCTGAACGCTCCCCGACGGGTTCCGCCGGCCCAGTCGAGGTGCTAGGATGTGCGGCGATGGCCGAGCCGCTGAGCGGGCTTTTCGCTCGCTTTCGGACCCTGCCGCGGGGCCCCCGTGAGGTCTGGCAAGGCGGTATCGTCTCGATGCCGGCGTGGGTCGAAGGACCCGATGGTCTCCCCATGCGCCCGCAGGCTGTCCTGTGGGCGAGCTCGGGAACCGACCGTCTCCGCTACGCGCCGCTCGAGTCGACCTCTACGCCCTTCGAGGCCGCCGCGCGCGTTCTTCTCGAGTTCGGCCTCGACCGCCGGGGGGCCGGCTGCCGGCCGGCGCGCATCGAGGTGGCCGACGCGGCCCTCGCCGCTTACCTCGGGGCGGCGATCGGGGATCCCGACCTGACCATCGCGGTGCTCGAGTGGCTCCCCTGGATCCGCGAGGGGCTGCGCCATCTCGAAGGGCGGCTCAGCGGCCGGACGCCCCGACCCGATGCGCTCGATGGCGAAGGCGTCACGATGGCGGATTTGCGGGCGTTCGCCGAGGCCGCGCGTGCGTTCTACGACGCTGCCCCGTGGCGGCACCTGGCGAACGACGACCTGATCCAAATTGAGGTCCCCGGCATCGACCCGGAGCTCGCCTACGCGGTCGTGATGGGTGAGGGGGGCACGGCCTACGGGCTGTCGTTCTTCGCGAGCCGGGAGGACTACGAGAGCGTCGTCGACCGCCGGCCCGGGCGCCGGGTGGAGCGGAGGGGCCGCTGGGCGGTGTTGTTCGGGCCGCCCTGGGAGATGCCGTTCGGCGACCTCGACCTCTTCGAGGCGCACGCGCTGCCGGTGGCCGGCCCGGAGGCGTATCCCGTCGCGGCGCGGCTGGGCCCTGCGGACGAGGTGGCGCGGCCTGACGCGGCGAAGCTCGCGTGGATCGAGGGGGTGCTCCGCGTCCTGGCCGTCACGACCGAGGACGAACTCGACGCCGGGCGGTGGCGTCGCGAGGTGAGCACGGGCCGGGGCCGTGCGACCTACACGCTCGCGCTTCCGGATCTGTTGGAACCGCCGGCCCGCTCCGAGCGGCCGCCCTCGCCCTGGCTCGCGCGGCGGGCGATGGAGCGGGTGATGGCGGAAGTCGCGCGGGCGACACGCGACCGGGAGTTCGACAGCCTGGAAGCCCTCCAGCGCTTTATCCAGGAGCGATTCGCGAATCGCCCCGCCGACGACATTCCGTCGACCGCGTCGACCCCGCTCGAGCGCGCCCAGGACCTCGTGTACGAAGCGTTCGAGGCGCGCGGCCGGCGGCAGCTCCAGCTCGTGCGGCGCGCCCTGGCGTTGTCGCGGGATTGCGCGGACGCGTACGTCCTGCTCGCCGAGCGCGCCTCGGACCTCGGCGAACAGGTCCGACTCTACGCGGACGGCGTGGCGGCCGGCGAGCGGGCGCTCGGGCGCACCTTCCTGGACGAACACGCGGGCCGGCTGTGGGGCTTCGTCGAGGCCCGGCCCTACCTCCGCGCGCGAATGGGCCTCGCTGGCGCGCTCGCCGCGGCCGGACGGCCGGCCGACGCGCTGGCGCAGTACCGCGAGGTGCTGCGCCTCGACGAGAACGACCACCAGGGCGCCCGGTATCGTCTGCTGGGCCTGCTGTTCGAAGAGGGGCGTGACGAGGAAGCCGCCGCGCTGCTCGAGCGCTTCGGTGACGAACCGACAGCCGTCTGGCGCTACGGCCGGGCGCTCTGGGCCTGGCGGCGGGGAGACCGCGCGGCGGCCCAGCGGCTGATCCGCAAGGCCATCCGCGCGAACCCGACGGTCGCCATGTACCTGGCGAACCGCCACGAGATTCCCGACGACTCGGTGGAAACCTACGCGCTCGGCAGTCCGGAGGAAGCCCTGGTGTGCGTGGACCAGCTCGGGGCGGCGTGGGAGAGCACCCCGGGCGCGCTCGAGTGGGTCGCGGCCGAGGCGCGCACGCTGGCTCGGCGCGCGCGGCGCGACGCCCGGAAGCCCCGGCGGCGGCGGTGAGGCGGCGCGGAACGAGAGCTCGGGAGGTGGCGATGGACTGGTTGACGCTCGCGGTGGGATTCGACCATGACACGGCCGGCCGGCGGCTGTGGCTCGCGCTGGCCGGGCTGGGATTCGCGCTGGCGTTCGGCGCTCCGGCGTGTTCCCGGCCCGAGACGTTCGACGTCCTCATCCGCGGCGGCACGGTGTACGACGGCACTGGGGCGCCGGGGGTGCGCGCCGACGTGGGGATCCGCGGCGACCAGATCGCGGCGGTGCGCGACCTCTCGGCGGCAACGGCCCCCACCGTCGTGGATGCCACCGGTCTGGCCGTCGCGCCGGGCTTCATCAACATGCTCTCGTGGTCCACCGAGTCGCTCCTCATCGACGGGCGGTCTCAGGGCGAGATCCGGCAGGGCGTCACGACCGAGATCATGGGCGAGGGCGACTCGATGGGCCCGCTCAGCCCGGCCATGAAGGAGCGCCGCCTCAAGATGCAGGGCGACCTCAAGTACGACATCACGTGGACGACGCTGGCGGAGTACCTGCAGACGCTCGAGCGGCGCGGGATTTCGCCGAACGTCGCGTCGTTCATCGGCGCCACCACCATCCGCGAGTACGTCGTCGGGCTCGATGACCGGGCGCCGACGCCCGAGGAGCTCGATCGGATGCGGGAGCTGGTGCGCCGGGAAATGGAGGCGGGCGCGCTCGGCATCGGCTCGTCGCTCATCTATGCGCCGGCGTTCTACGCGAAGACCGACGAGCTCATCGAGCTCTGCAAGGTCGCGGCGCGCTATCGGGGCAAGTACATCTCGCACATCCGGAGCGAGGGCGCCCGCCTGCTCGAGGCGGTCGACGAGCTCATCACGATCGCGCGCGAGGCGAACATCCCCGCGGAGATCTACCACCTCAAGGCCGCCGGCGAGGCGAACTGGCCCAAGATGGACCAGGTGATCGCGAAGATCGAGCGCGCCCGGCGCGAAGGGCTCAAGATCACGGCCGACACGTACACCTATCCGGCGGGCGCCACCGGGCTCGACGCGGCGATGCCGCCGTGGGTGCTCGACGGCGGCTACGAGGCAGCGTTCAAACGCCTGCGGGACCCGGCGATGCGGAAAAAGATCGCGAAGGCGATCGTGACGCCCACCGACGAGTGGGAGAACTTCTTCGTGCTCGCTGGCTCGCCCGAGCGGATCCTCTTCGTCGAGTTCAAGTCCGAGGCGCTCAAGCCCCTCACCGGCAAGACGCTCGCCGAGGTGGCCAGGCTGCGCGGCCAGCCGCCCGAAGAGGTCATCATGGACCTCGTGCTCGAAGACCAGTCGCGCGTCGGCACGGTCTACTTCCTGATGTCGGAGGAGAACATCCGGAAGCAGATCAAGCTCCCGTGGGTGTCCTTCGGCTCCGACGCGGCGTCGATGGCGCCCGAGGAGCCGTTCACGCGCTCGTCCGCGCATCCGCGCGCGTACGGGAACTTCGCGCGCCTGCTCGGGAAGTACGTCCGCGAGGAGCGGGTCATTCCCCTGGAAGAGGCGATCCACCGGCTCACGGGACTCCCCGCCACGAACCTGGAGCTCGACCGCCGCGGGTTCCTCAAGGAGGGGATGTTCGCCGACGTGGTCGTCTTCGACCCGGCGACGATCGCCGACCGGGCCACTTTCGAGCGGCCGCACCAGTACGCCGTCGGCGTCCGGCACGTGTTCGTCAACGGCGTGCAGGTCCTCAAGGACGGCGAGCACACCGGCGCGAAGCCGGGCCGAGCGCTCTGGGGTCCGGGCCGGACGCGCTGAGCCGGGGGGACTTCGTGCACGCGCTCCGCCGCGCGGTCAAGATGCTGTGGCGCACGCCTGGCTTCGCGGGGCCGGTGGCGGGCGTGCTCGCCCTCGGCATCGGGGCCTCCGGCGCCATGTTTGCCGTCCTCAACGCCGCGGTCCTCCGGCCATTGCCGTTTCCCCAATCCGATAGGCTCGTCGTCTTGTGGGAAACCGACCTGCCACACGGGATCGTCCGGTCCGTCGGTTCGCCGCAGAACTTCCTGGACTGGCGGCGCGAGCAGCGGGGGTTCGCGGTTATGGCTGCCTTCGGCGGGGCCGGCCGATACGCCCTGGTCGAGGACCGCGTCACGACCCCCATCGTCGCCGGGCGCGTGACCCCGGGCTTTTTTCGAGGTCTTCGGCGTCGCCCCCCCCCTGCTGGGCCGCGTGTTCCTCCCCGACGAGGAGGAGCCGACCCGGTCTCGCGTGGTCGTTCTGAGCCATCACCTCTGGTGGTCCGCCTTCGGCGGGCGGCGGGACGTCGTGGGTCGCCAGGTTCGCTTGGACGGTGAGGCGTACGAGATTGTGGGCGTCATGCCGCCTGGGTTGTCGTGGCCGCTGGCGCGCGTGCGCATCGATGCCTGGCTGCCCCTTGCGTTCGACGACCTGGATCGGTGGCGCGGGCCGCAGCGGGCGCAGTATCTCGTGACGGTGGCGGGGCTGAGGCCGGGCGCTTCGCTCGAAGCCGCCCGCGCCCACATGGACCTGATCGCCGGCCGCCTCCGCGAAGCCTATCCGCGCTGGAACGAGTCGCGCGGCGCCGCCGTCGTGCCGCCCCATGAAGAGGTGGTGGGCGGCTACCGGCGCATGCTGCTCGCGCTGTTCGGTGCCGTGGGGCTCGTGCTGGCCGCGGCCTGGGCCAACGCCGCCGGCCTCCGCCTGGCGCGCGCGTGGAGCCGCCAGCACGATCTGGCCGTGCAACTGGCTGTCGGGGCGCGACCCTGGCGCCTGTTCCGAGAGTTTCTCGCGGAGAGCCTCGTGCTGGTCGGGGTAGGGGCGGGAGCCAGCCTGGTTCTGGCGGCGTGGATCCTGGGGGGCATTCGTCCTCTCCTGCCAGCGGACCTGCCTGGGCTCGACGCCGTGCGCATCGACTTCGCCGTCTTCCTGTTCACCGGCGCCGCGGGCGCCGCGACGGTGCTCGTTATCGGGGTCGCGCCGGCTCTCCGCTCGTGGCGAGTCGACGTGAGCTCGAGCCTCCGCCGCGGCCCGCACCTCGCTGGCGCCGAGCTTCCTCGGGCTCGCGCGGGGCAGGCCCTGATCGCGGGGCAAGCCGCGGTGGCCATCGTGTTGCTCTCCGCCGCCGGGTTGCTCCTGAACTCGCTCCGGCGGTTCGACCGCACCGATTTGGGGTTCGACCCCGATCATCTCCTGGCCATCGACCTCTCGCTCCCGCCGGGAAGCGCCGAGGACTGGTCCACGATCCTGGAGCGCGTGAAGCTCGTCCCGGGAGTGACCTCCGCCGGCGCGGCCACCATGGCGCCGTTCGTCGGAAGTGCGCGCGTCGATTTCGCGGTCGAGGGCCGGCCGGCAGCAGACTTCCGCACGGAGGAGGGCAGCATCGAAGTGCGGTCCGTGTCGCCGGGCTACTTCGAGGCTATGGGCATGCGGGTCCGCGCAGGACGGCTGTTCACGGCGCACGAGGCGGCCGCGGACGCGCCGGTCGTCATGATCAATCAGGCGGCGGCCCGGCTGCACTGGCCGGGTGAAGAAGCCGTGGGGCGTCGCGTGAAGGTGTTGGGAACCGCGCTCCGGCCGGTCCTCTACGAGGTGACGCCGACTGACCCGAGGAACTTGGTCGCGGCGGCCGTGCTCTTCCTCGTCGTGGCGTTGCTCGCCAGCGCGCCCGCCGCGCGGCAGGCCGCGCGCGGAGACCCTGCGGAGGCGCTGCGGAGACCATGACCGACCGGTTCGGCGGCAGCCCCTCCTGGTCACCCCCAGCCGACTGGCTCCGCCTGACGACCATCGACGCCCACGCGGCCGGCGAGCCGCTGCGCGTCGTGACGAGCGGCTACCCCGAGCTCTCCGGCGACACGATGCTGGCGCGGCGGCGCTATGCGCGTGAGCACCTGGACCATCTGCGCACCGCCCTGATGTGGGAGCCGCGGGGTCACGCCGACATGTACGGCGCGATCCTCACGCCGCCGGTCACCCCGGGCGCTGATCTCGGCGTCCTGTTCATGCACAACGAGGGCTACAGCACGATGTGCGGCCACGGGATCATCGCGCTCGTGACGGTCGTGCTGGAGACCGGCCTGCTGCCCGGCGGCTCACCGGAGACTACCCTGCGCATCGACACCCCCGCGGGCCTGGTCGTCGCGACGGCGAAGATGCGCGGCACGCGCGTCGAGCGCGTGCGGTTCCGCAACGTGCCGGCCTTCGTCCTCGCCCTCGACGAGACGGTCGACGTGCCGGGCGTGGGGCCGGTGCGGTACGACCTGGCCTTCGGCGGCGCGTTCTACGCCTTCGTGCACGCGTCCGAGGTCGGACTCGAGTGCCGCGCGGCGCACGTGGGCGCACTCATCCAGACGGGCACGCGGATCACGCGCGCCGTCGGGGCCGCTCGACCGGTGAACCATCCCCTGGACGACGAGCTCGGCTTCCTCTACGGGACGATCTTCGTGGGGCCGCCGGACGACCCCGCAGCGCACTCGCGCCACGTCTGCATCTTCGCCGACGGCGAGGTCGACCGCTCCCCCACGGGCACCGGCGTGAGCGCCCGCCTGGCGATCCACCACGCGCGGGGCGAGCTGGCGCCCGGCCAACCGATCGTGATCGAGAGTGTGATCGGCACGACGTTCTCGGGCCGCATCGCGGACACCACCACGGTGGGACCGTATGCGGCGGTCGTCCCGGAGGTGGAAGGCCGCGCGTTCCTCACCGGCCGCCACGAGTTTCTCGTCGACCCGCGGGACCCGCTGGCCCGCGGCTTCCTGCTCCCGCCGCGCCCGACGGCGGGCCCGTGATCGGCTTGACCCGCACGTCGACCTCGAAACGCCGGAAGTTCGTGTAGACGGCCTCTCCGGTCACGAGCGCGTCGCCGCGTTCGTACCGCTCCGCCATCTCGACGGGCACCCACACGCCGACCCGCGCGTCGGAGGCGTAGGTCACCGTAATGCGCGAGGCGAGACCGCCCCGGCCTTCAGGCGTGAGCTCGGTCCGGACGATCCGTCCGCTCTCCGGATCCACCCAGGCCTCGCCCCGAGCCACGACGTCGCGGCCGTCGGGCGATCGGATCAGGGTCGGCCGCGCCCGCTCCTCGAACCGCACCACCCACACGCGCCGGCCGCCGTGCACCCGCTCCCCGGCGCGGCGATACCGCAGCCGCGGCTGGCGGGGCACCTCGAAGAACTCCAGCGCCAGCGTCGGGACATTGATGGTGCGGACGACGGGGCCGAGGTTGTAGCGGGCGCTCTCGAGCGCGATGGCGCGGGCGCGCGCGAGCGCGTCGGCGGGAGCGTCCCGAAACAACCGCACCAGCCGGTCGCCGCGGTCGGCCACCGGACGGTCATCGACCTCGAGGACGTCCCGGAAGGCGAGCCACCGCGGGCCGCTGGGGTCCCCGCCGACGCGGACGAGGGCGAACTCCGAGCGCAGGCGCCGGCGTTCCGTTTCGCGGCCGCGGCGCACGACCCGCTGGGTGTAGTGCTCCTCTCCGACGAGCAGGGAGAACGCCGCCTGATACCGCTCGACGTACGCGCCGGCCCGGGCGAGCACGACACGGAGACCCTCGTCGCTCGCGGCGACCGCGCCGACGGCGATCGCGAAGAGCAAGACGCGCGGTCCCTGCGCCCTCATGGGTGGCCCGCCGGGCGCGGCTCCCAGCGAGCCGCGCGGCTATCATGGTAACCGAGCCTCATGGCGTCGCACCGTTTTCACCTGCGCCCCCCGCGCCCGCCGGTCATCGCGCCGCCCATCCTGACGGACCCCGACACGGTGGCGGCCCACCTGGAAGACGCCGCGCACTACCCCGGCGGCCACGCGGCCGGCATAGCGTTTCCGCGCAGCGAGGGCGAAGTCGCGGCGGTGCTGCGGCAGGCCCGGCGGGTGCTGCCCATCGGGGCGCAGTCGTCCGTCACGGGGGGCGCGACGCCGCGCGGCGAGGTCGTGCTGTCGACGGCGCGCCTCGCGGACATCGTCGAAATCCGCGGCGATCGCGTCCGCGTCGGACCCGGCGTGCCGATCGCAACGCTCCAGGCCGCGCTCGCCGACGCCGGTCGCTTCTACCCACCTTTTCCCACCTACACGGGCGCCTTCGCCGGCGGCGTCGTAGCGACGAACGCTTCGGGCGCCGCGACGTTCAAGTACGGCAGCACGCGCGACTGGGTCGAAGCCCTCACCGTGGTGCTCGCGACCGGCGACGTCCTCGAGGTCGCGCGCGGCGAGGTGCGCGCCCACCCGGACGGCTACTTCGAGGGACCCGACGGGACCCGCGTGCCGGTCCCCCGCTACCGGATGCCCGACGTCCCGAAGCGCTCGGCGGGCTACTTCGCCGCGCCCGAGATGGATCTGGTGGATCTGTTCGTCGGCTCCGAAGGCACCCTCGGCGTGATCGTCGAGGTCACCTTCCGCGTGCTGCCGCGCATCCCGGCCGTGGCGCTCGCGCTCGTCTCGCTCGCCTCGGAGGCCCAGGCGGTCGATCTGGTCGGCCAGCTCCGCCGGGCGTCGCAGGCCACCTGGCGCGAGCGCGAGCCGCGCGGGATCGACGTCGCCGCGGTCGAGAGCCTGGACCGCCGCTGCGTCCAGATCCTCCGCGAAGACGGCGCCGACCGCAAATACGGCGTCACGTTCCCCGACGATACGGAGACCGTGCTCCTCGTGCAGCTCGAGCTGGACTCGGCGATCGACCCCTCACGCGCCTACGAGGAGATCGGCAGCGCGTTGTCCGGCTCGGCGCCCGATACCCCGCTCGTCCGGTTCTGCCGCCTGCTCGACCGCTTCGGCGCCCTCGACCGCGCGGAGCTCGTGCTGCCGGAGAACGCCGGCCGCCGGCAGCAGCTCTTCGACCTCCGCGAGGCGGTCCCGGCGGGGGTCAACCGGCGCGTCGGGGACGCCAAGCGGGCGACCGGGCAGCCCATCGAGAAAACCGCGGCCGACATGGTCGTGCCCTATGAACGCTTCGGCGAGATGCTCGCCCTCTATCACGAGGGCTACCGGCGGCGCGGACTCGACCACGCCATCTGGGGCCACATCTCCGACGGCAACGTCCATCCCAACGTCATCCCCCGCACCATCGAGGAGGTCCGCCTGGGCCAGGAGGCGATCCTGGAGTTCGGGCGCGAGGTCGTGGTGCGCGGGGGGTGCCCGCTCGCCGAGCACGGGGTCGGCCGCAGCCCGGTGAAACAGGCGCTCCTGCGGCAGCTCTACGGAGAGCGCGGCATCGCCGAGATGCGCGCCGTCAAGCGGGCGCTCGACCCCGAGGGCAAGCTGGCGCCGGGCGTGGTGTTCTCCTGAAGACGAGGGGGGACAGACCCCGGGCGACGTCTGTCCCCCCATCGGTCACCGCACCAGCGCGTTGAACAGCAGCTTGAAGGTCCCGTGCGTGGTGGCGCGCGCTTGCGGCCGGAAGCCGTAAAGGATGACGCGACCGTTTCCGTACCGGGCCGCGACGACGGCTGCCTTCTTCGCGATCACGCCCTCGCCGATGAGCCAGCCGCTCTCGAGCAGGCCCCGCTCGGGGAACCGGACGACCACCTCGTAGTCGTCGTTGTGATCGGTCGGGGCGATCTCGAAGGCCGAGCTGTCCCAGAAGAGGATCAAGCCCTCGCGGGGCATTCCGTAGGCGAGCGGGTGCGCCGTGTCGAAGAGGGCGTGGAGGGTCGAGCCGGGGCAGAAGAACTCCCGCGTCGCTCGCCCGGCGGTCACGTCGCGGATGGGCAACCCGAAGCGCTCGATCGCGAACCCGCTCGCGCGCCCGAGGGTCAGGAGCGTGCCGCCGGCCTGTACGAACGCCCGCAGCGCGGCGACGCCCTCGGCCCCGATGCCGCTCCGGTACTCGGGCGGCG
>CAYZKQ010000030.1:0-23230 GCA_964478975.1 uncultured Vicinamibacterales bacterium
ACGCTCGTCCGCCTCCGCGCGCAGCGCGGCGCGTGCCGCCGCCGCGTCCGCCTGGACACGGGCCAGAGCCTCCGCGACCATGGCCTCAGCCTGCTGCCGCGCGCGGGCGACCAGGGCGGCGCGCTCGTCGAGGGCCCGCCGCCGGCGCTCGTCCATCTGCCGGTAGATCTCCGCCCGCGCCGCGGCGGTCCTCGCCTCGACCTCCGCCGCGGCGGCTTCGGCTTGGGCCGCGGCGCGCTGGGCCAGGTCCTGCGCTGCAGCGACGCGCCGCTCCCGCTCCTGGATCACGCGCAACACGGGCCTGAACAACAGCCGGTCGAGCACGACGGTCAGGGTCAGGACGAACGCCACGACCCACAGGACCGACAGATTCGGCAGCATACCGCCTCCGCGCGCGTGGATGAGTGAGACCTGCCCCGGTCCGAACCCGGGCGGGGCCCCCTGGGCGAGAGCCAATCGCGGCCAGGCCAAACGCCAATTTATACCATCCGCCGGCGACGCCTGACAAGCCGGCCGAAGCGCCGCCAGTGCCGTCTACGGCACCACTACCACGAGCGGCCCGCGCGCCGGGAGCACCTCCCCGACCACAACGGCGTCCACGCCCGCGGCCCGGAGCACCTCGAGCGCCGCCTGTGCCAGTCCCGAAGCCACCGCCACGAACAAGCCGCCCGAAGTCTGCGGATCGTACAGGACGCGGCGCTGCGCCACCGAGACACCAGGGTCGATTTCCACCTGCTCCCCGAAGAAGCTCTCGTTGGTCAGGCCTCCTCCGGGCGTGTTGTCCACCGCGAGGTCGAGCGCCCCGGCGATGACGGGGACGCGGGCCGCCGCGAGGCGGAGGGTGCACCCGCTCGCGCGCGCCATCTCGCAGGCGTGCCCGAGGAGACCGAACCCCGTGATGTCCGTGCACGCGTGCACGCTCCCCCGTGGAAGCCCCCGCAGCGCGCGGGCGGCCGCCCGGTTGAGCGCGACCATGGTGGCGACCGCCGCCTCGACGGCGGGCTGCGGCGCGCGCCCGTACTTGAGCGCCGTCGCGACGATGCCGGTGCCGAGGGGTTTCGTGAGGAGGAGCGCGTCACCGGCCTGCGCCCCCGAATTGGCCCACACCGCGCCGGCCTCCACGCGCCCCGTCACCGCGTAGCCGAACTTGATCTCGCGGTCCTGTACGGTGTGGCCGCCGAGCAGCACCACGCCGGCCTCCCGGAGCACTTCCAGCCCCCCGCGGAAGATCGCCCGCACGACGTCCAGGTCGAGCGCCGCTGGGAACCCCGCGATCGCGAGCGCCGTCAGGGGCTCGCCGCCCATCGCGTAGATGTCGCTCAGCGCATTGGCCGCCGCAATGCGCCCGTAGGTTTCCGGGTCGTCCACGATCGGCGTGAAGAAGTCGACCGATTGCACGAGGGCCGGGCCCGCCTCCCACTGGTACACACCCGCATCGTCGCCCGTCCGGAAATCGACGAGCACCCGAGCGTCGGTGGCGACGGGCATCTCGCCCAGGACCTGGGCGAGCTCGCCTGCGGCGAGCTTGCTCGCTCAACCCGCGCAGGCGGCGTACTCGGTCAGCCGCTTCACCGCTCGACCTCCCTTCCGGTATGCCGTGGGTGGCCTTCCCCTCCCACGTGTCGCCGTGTCGCTCCGCCCGCGCGGCGCGGCGGCGCCGGCCCTGCGCCCCGCCTGCTCACCGCCGGCCGCCGGACGAATCGACCAGTTGTTCGAACAATCGGTTCAGCTCGTCTTCGGAGGAGAAGGCGATCTCGATGCGCCCGCCTCTGCCCTGCCGGACGATGCGGACCGGCGTGCCGAGGGCGAACCGGAGCCGCTCCTCCGCCGCGCGCGTGTTCGGGTCGGCCGCCCCCCGGCGGACCTCCCGCTTCTCGGGCGGCGCGAGGGCGCGTTTGACGAGCGCCTCGGTCTCGCGCACCGAAAGGCCGCGCGCCACCACCTCGCGCGCGACCTGGCGTTGCGCCGCCCCGTCGCCCAGCGCGAGGAGCGCGCGGGCGTGGCCCATCGACAGCCGGCCGGCGGCCACCTCCGCCTGGATTTCGGGCGAGAGCTTCAAGAGCCGGATCGTGTTGGCCACCGACGAGCGATCTTTCCCGACCGCCGCGGCGACCTGGTCCTGGGTGAGGTGGAACTCCTCGATGAGTCGCCGGTAGGCGCTGGCCTCCTCGATCGGGTTCAGGTCTTCGCGCTGGAGGTTCTCGATGAGCGCCGTCTCGAGCAGCTTGTCGTCCGGAACGGACCGGACGACGACCGGGACGCGCTGGAGCCCCGCGAGTTGCGCGGCGCGCCACCGGCGTTCGCCCGCCACGATCTCGTACGTGTCGCCGACGCGGCGGGCGACGATGGGTTGGATCAGGCCGCTCGCGCGGATCGAGCGCGCCAGCTCCTGAAGCCGCCCTTCGTCGACCGACGCCCGCGGTTGGAACGGATTCGGGCGGAGGCGGTCGAGGTCGACCTCGAGCGGCGTCTCGGCCGCCGGCTGAACCGGGAGCGGGACGTCGGGCAGCAGGGCACTGAGGCCGCGACCGAGCGCCGGGCGCTTCTCCCGCATGAGACCCTCCTCAGCTCCGCGCCGGCGCGTCGTCTCGGCCGCCGGCCGCGCCGCCCTGGCGCGAGAGCACTTCCCGGGCGAGCGTCAGGTACGCCGCCGCACCGCGCGATTTGACGTCGTACAGGATCGCCGGCACGCCGTGGCTGGGCGCCTCGCCCAGCCTGACGTTGCGCGGCACGACCGTCTCGAACACTTTCTCCTTGAAGAAGCCCCGGATGTCGCGCGCCACCTGCTGCCCCAGGTTCGTGCGTTCATCGTACATCGTCATGAGGACGCCTTCGATATCCAGCGACGGGTTGAAGGCGGCGCGGACGCGGCGCAGCGTGGCCACCAGGTCCGCGAGCCCTTCGAGCGCGAAGTACTCGCAGTGGAGCGGAATGAGCACTGTGTCGGCGGCGACCAGCGCGTTGAGCGTGAGGAGACCGAGCGACGGTGGGGTGTCGATGAAGAGGTACTGGTAACGGTCGCGGAGGGGCCGGACCAGACGGCCAAGGCGGCGCTCGCGGTCCGGGAGCCCGACCAGTTCGAGCTCGGCGCCTGTGAGGTTGCGGTCGGCGGGGACCAGGTCGAGGCCCGCGACGGCGGTCGGGAGGGCGTAGGCGGACAGGTCCGGTGGGGTCGGTGCGAGGAGCGCGTCGTAGATCGAGCCGGCCGGCGCGGCGCGGCCGCGGAGGCCGAGGCCGCTGGTGAGGTTGGCCTGGGGGTCGAGGTCGACGGCGAGGACGCGTTGTTCGGCGAGGGCGAGGGAGGCGGCGAGATTGATGGCGGTGGTGGTTTTGCCGACGCCGCCTTTCTGGTTAGCGATGGCGATGATTTTGCCCATCGGGTTGGGCCGGCCGGCCTGGCGCCTTGATTATGGTATATACCATAAACAAACAGCGCCTGGTCGGCTCATTCAGGATACTCGGTGGCGGTGTCTTCGTCAATGGGCGCCGCTGGGCTAGGTCGCGCCGCCCGTCTTGGCGGCACTACGGCGCACCATACCCGGTCAGGTGGGGATCCGCTGAGGTGTTCCACGTGGAACACTTGAGGCCTCGCGGGACGGGAAGATCCGGAGGACCGGGGGTCCGGCGCGCCGAGGGTCTACGCCGGCGCGGCCTTCTCGAGAATCACAAGCTGACTGCCGGCAGGAACCGGAAGGGGATGAGACTGAGCCCACCTGAGCCCGGGGGGTAAGAGAGGCCGGACAGTGCCAGAGTCGCGGCCCAGGCTCGTGAAGAGAAACAGGGAAGCCCGGTCCTTCATAAAGCTCCGAAGCTCCCCGAGCCGCCGCGGATCGAGCCGGACGGCCCGCACAGTCAAGAGGTCCGCGACTTCGTGGAACTGGGGCCGCGCGAGGAGCTCCTCGTACCGAGCCCCCTCCACCTCCGTATCTGCCAGCCCCAGGCGGCGGACGGCCTCCCGCAGAAAGGCGGCTTTCCGAGTCTTCGCCTCGACCATGATGAGGCGCAGGGCGGGCCTCGCCAGCTTGACAGGAATGGCCGGGGATCCCCCGCCAGACCCAATATCCAGCAGGACCTGCGCGCGCTCCGGAATGTACCGAACAGCGGCCAGGGGCTCCAACAACAGGCGGTCAATTGCTTCGTCTACGTCGCCCAGGCCCGTCAGATTGATCCGCCGGTTCCAGTGCACCAGCAACTCGAAGTAGCGAACCACCTGGTCGAGCACCCCTTCGGGCGGCTCGCATCCGGCCCGCCGGGCCCGCCGCGCGAGACGGTCCCGAAAGCCTCTCGGCAACCGATCCACGCGCTCCGCTTCGACCCTCGCCCGCATGAAACCCCGTCTGCGCGTCCTTACCGCCAAACACAGCCCCTCGTCAATACCCCGCACCATCACCGCACCAAGCAGCCTGCCACACTGTATTTTTGGCATTCAACAAAGTATTGAGCCGAGCCTCCCTGCACGACGGCACCAGGCTGCCCCTGGCGCAGACGACCCGGCTGCGCCAACACCGCCTCGTGACAACGAGTCTGGTCTCCACCCACGAGGGATCAGGACAGGGTAAGCCCGGGGCAGAACGTCGCGCGGGCCACACATACGCAGCCCGCAGGGGAACGGGAGAGCGTGCGCCGCCGGACTCAGGAGCGCCGGCGCGAGATGATCACGGTCTTCAGGAAGGCGTCCCCAACGCTCTCCGAGGTCACCTCGGGATCCTCGGCGACAGCCAGGTGCACCACGCGGCGCGCGTACGGATTCAGGGGACCGATCTCCTGGGGCACCCCCGAGGCCTTCACTTTCTCGACCAGAAACTTGGCCATCTGTCTCAGCTCGGCCTCCCGCCCCTTCCGATACCCCGCAGAGTCCACCACCACATGCACCGTCGTCCCGAGCTCGCGCTTGAAGACGGTGTTGACCAGGTGCTGCAGCGCGTCGAGGGCCTCCCCGCGCCGCCGCACCAGCAGGTCGCCGCCCTCGCCCCGCAGGTCGAAGCGGACGTTGTCGGGCGTCGGCTCGACCACGACCTCCACCCGCAATCCCATCGCGCTGCAGACGTCGCGCAAGAAAGCCGCGATCCGGCCCTCGAGCTCGCTGCTCACGACGCCTCCCCCTTCGGCCCCAGCCGCCCGCCGGCGTCCGCCACCTCACGCCCCGCCGCTCGCTTGAGGCGCCTCTCCGCGGCCGGCCGGGCCGCCCGGACCCGCGGGGGCCCGATCAGGCGGTTGGTGAGGTACTGCTGCCCAATCGCCCAGAGGTTGCTCACGAACCAGTAAATCACCAGGCCGCTCGGGGCCCACAGGAACATACCCGTGAACATCAGGGGCATCAACATCATGATGCGCTGCTGCGTCGGATCGCCAGTCGACGGCGTCATTCGCTGCTGCACGACCATCGTGAGCCCCATCAGGATCGGGGTGATGTAGAGCGGATCGTGACGCGACAGGTCGCGGATCCACCAGATGAACGGCGCGCGCCGCAACTCGATCGCGACCGAGAGGAGAGAGTAGAACGCAAACAGCACGGGCAGCGTCAGGAGCATCGGGAGACAGCCGCTCGCGGGGTTCACCCCGCGCTCGCGGTAGAGATTCATCAGCTCGGCGTTCATCTTCTGGCGCGCCGGGTCGGTCATCTTCAACTTCGCATACCGCTCCTGGATGGCCTTCACCTCGGGCTGGATCTCCTGGAGCTTGCGCATCGACACGACGCTCTTGTGGCGCAGCGGGAACATCGCCGCGTTGATCAGGACCGTCAGGATGATGATCGACCACCCGTAGTTGCCGACATAGCCGTTCACCCACTTCAGCGCCCGCAGCAGCGGCACCACGAGCCACGCGAAGATGCCGAAATCGATCGCCCGCACCAGGTCCCGCTGAACGCCGAACAGAATGTCGAAGTCTTTGGGCCCGAAAAAGAACCGGATTTCGCCGCCCGGCTCCGCAGACTGGACCGCGAACGACACGACGCTGCGCGGCTTCCCTCCCCCCGCCGGCGGCGGAGCCGCCACGGGCGCGTAGGTCACGGTCATGGAAGAGCCCGCCAGGGCCGCCGCGAGGAAATAGTGGTCCTCGACCCCGGCGAACGCCAGACGGCCCCCCGGCGGCGGCTGCAGGGGAAGCTTGTCCGCCCGCACGCGCGACACCTTGTTGCCGTCGAAAAAGACCGCCCGCGGCGGCGTGTAATACGTCGACCCGTTACTGATCGCGGCGGTCCCGATCGCGGGACCCCAGACAATCTCCGGATTCAGCACGCGGCCGGCGTTCTCCACCCGCACCGCCACGCGCACGACATACGCCTCCGCTCCCGAGCCGAACACGAGCACCTTCCGGACCCGCAGCCCCGTCGCCGCCGAGTAGTCGAGCGCCACCTCGACCGGCCGCGTTCCCACCCGCACGTGATCCGCGCTCGTCTCGAAAACCGCCTGGGCCACTTCGGTCGTGAGCGCCGGATCCTCGAAGCGCAACGAGAACGGACGCGGCTGTTCGCCCGGCAGGTCGACGGGGACGAGCTCGAGCGGCTCGCCCCGCTCGTCCAGGTACTTCTTCAGCCGCCAGCTCGTCACGACGGCCCCCCGCGTCGACACAACCGCGCGCACCTCGTCGCTCTCCACCACGATGTCCCTCGCGGGGCGGGCGGCCGCCGCTGAGGCCGCCGGCGGCGCCAGGACGGCGTGCGGCTCTGAGGCGACCGGCCGCCGTTCATCCTCTACCGCAGGCCGCGGCGGCTCAGTCTTCGCTTTTTGTTCTCCTGGCGGTCTCGGCGGGACGACCAGGGCCTGATAGACGAAGAGCACGAGAAACGAGAGGAAGATGGCGAGTAAGACGCGCTTCTCCATAGCGCTAGCGCCACCCCGGCCGGTGCCGCGCGGCCTCCGCCGGAGGGGTCTCCGGAACCGGATCGAAGCCCCAGCCGCCGAACGGCCGGCATCGAAGCAAACGCCGGCCGGCAAGGAGCACCCCGCGCCACGCCCCGTGGCGCTCGACGGCTTCCCGGGCGTAGTCCGCGCACGACGGCACGAACCGGCAGGACCCGGCGAACAGCGGTGACAGCAGGAGTTTGTAGCTCCTCAGGGCGAGCAGGACCGCCGCCGCCATAGGAGACCGATGGTCACCCGGGCGCTCAACGCGCGGCGGGCCCGCGGCGCCGCTCGTCACGACGAAGGGCGTTCCGGAAATCGCTTTCAAGGGCGGAGAACGGCGCAGCGAGACAATCCCGCCGCGGAATCACGATGATATCGCGGCCCGCGGCTCCAGGAACCCGCTTGCACCGCCGAAACACCTCGCGGATCAGGCGTTTCGCACGGTTGCGGACCGCCGCGCCGCCCAGTCTCTTCGACGTCACGATCCCGAGTCGAGCGAGCGGCTTGCCGCTCTCCCGCACGACCAGGGTCATGAAGCGCCCGGGCGAGCGTCTCCCCTCCCGAAGGACCGCTTCGAACTCCGAGCGTCCCTTCAGCCGCTCCAACGGCCTCAGGCGCTCATCCGCCTCCCGCCTGCCCGGAGGCACCTGGTCTCAACTGACGGTCAGCCGCTTCCGGCCCTTGGCGCGCCGGCGCTTCAGGACCTTTCGCCCTCCCTTTGTACGCATGCGAGCCCTGAACCCGTGGGTGCGGCGGCGCCGCCGGCGGTTCGGCTGATAGGTTCGTTTCATGGTTCTTTCGCCCCCTGGCCGGCCGAAAGACGCCCCAGGGAACCCCTCATGCTAGCGAACAGCTCCGCCGCCTGTCAATCGCATCCGGCCGGTGTTCCCTGGCACCGGTGTTCCCTGGCAATTGTGGCCGTCCCCACCCCCTTTGCCTCCCCCCGCGCACCTGTGGTACAGTGCCCACCCTGCGGCCGGCCGGATCCGCCCGCGGATCGGGCTTTTCTCGGCGAGTTTTCCACACCTGTGGAAAAAATTGTGGAAAAGCATTCGTGAGCACGCGGCCTGACGCCCGGCCGCCGCGGCGGCCGGGGTCGGCAGGGGCCGTATCCGGCCGGGAACACGGGCCGCTCGCGCACTCGTCCGATCGAGCCATGAGCGACGGGAATCTCTGGGACCAGGTGCTGGCCCGCATCGAGGCGCGCGTCAATCGGCACAGCTTCTACACCTGGTTCAAGCCCACCGCCTTCCTGAGCGATAGCGGCGACCGCTTGCGCGTCCGCGTGCCAAGCGTGCTCTTCCGGGACTGGCTCGCGAAGCACTACGCGGGCGTCATCAAAGAAGCGCTCGCCGATCTGGGCCGTCCGGGGGCGACCGTCGAGTTCACCACCGAGGACGAAGCGGCGGAGGAGATCGAGCCGGAGGCGGTGGCGGGCGCCCTGTCGGCGGCCGGCGAGTGCGCCGGTCTCAATCCACGCTACACCTTCGACACCTTCGTCGTGGGGCCGTCGAACCAGTTCGCGCACGCGGCGTGCCGCGCGGTCGCCGAGGCGCCGTCGCGCTCCTACAACCCGCTGTTCATCTACGGCGGTGTCGGCCTGGGCAAGACGCACCTGATGCACGCCGTCGGCCACTACGTCCTGCGCCACGCCCGCCGTCTCGCCCTCACGTACATCTCGTCGGAGCGGTTCATGAACGAGATGATCAACGCGGTCCGCTACGACCGCATCCTCGAGTTCCGGGACCGCTACCGCAGCGTCGACGTCCTGCTGGTCGACGACATCCAGTTTCTCGCCGGCAAAGAGGGCACGCAGACCGAGTTCTTTCACACGTTCAACGCGCTCTACGACGCGCAGAAGCAGATCGTCATCAGCTCGGACTGCCCGCCGCACGAGATTCCCCAGCTCGAGGAGCGGCTGCGCTCGCGCTTCGAGTGGGGCCTCATCGCCGACATCCAGCCCCCCGATCTCGAGACGAAGGTCGCCATTCTGAAGCGCAAGGCTGAAGCCGAGGGCGTGCCCATCCCCGACAACGTCGCGATTTACATCGCGGGCCGGATCAAGTCGAACATCCGCGAGCTCGAAGGTTCGCTCATCCGCCTGATCGCCTACGCATCCCTGACCGGGCGCGAAATCTCCCTGCCCCTCGCCCAGGACGTCCTCAAGAACATCCTCGACCACGACGAGAAGGCGGTCACGATCGAGATCATCCAGAAGTTCGTCGCCGACTACTACCAACTCAAGCTCGCCGACCTGAAGTCCCGGAACAACGCCAAGTCGGTTGCCATGCCGCGGCAGATCGCCATGTACCTCTGCAAGAAGCTGACGAACGCGTCGCTGCCCGAAATCGGCAAGAGCTTCGGCGGCAAGCACCACTCGACGGTGATTCATTCGATCCGGAAGGTCGAAGAGCTGCGGCAGCGCGACGGCGAGTTCAACACCCTCATCAACAACCTCCTCGGCTCGTTCAGGTGAGCGACCGAAGGCCTCACCGGACTCCGCGCCAAGCCGCGGCGCCGCGCTCCCCCGTCCGCCTCGCCCCCCCGGGCTCTCCGCACCGTCCACAGGACCCGCGTCCGCAGGGCTGTGCCCGCCGGCGTCCGGGCCGCCAGCGCCCGGACCGAGCCCCCGGTCGCGACGCGCCGTGCACGGTTAGGGAAGGTAGCCTAAGTCGGCGCGTGACAAGCAATTATTGGACGCCGGCGGCTTTCCAACAGCCCTTCTCTTCTGTTATACTTTGATGTTCTTAGATGTCACCGGGGTACGACCGAACCGGACCTGGAGCGCTCATTCACACGCGAGGCGTCACCGACATGGAGCTTGTCGTCCGAAAGAGCGACCTGCAGCGGGAGTTGCAACTCTTCCAGGGGATCGTCGAGCGGAAGGCGACGATCCCGATCCTCGCGAACGTGCTCGTCGAGGCGGAGGGCGACGAGGTGAAGCTCCTGGCGACCGACCTCGAGGTCGCCTTGCGGAGCCGCTGCCCGGCGTCGGTGGCGCGGCGCGGCGCCGTCACGATTCCCGCGAAGAAGCTGTTCGAGATCGTGCGGGCGCTGCCGGAGACCGAGGTCCGCATCGAGCAGAAGGACTCCACCGTGAAGGTCGCGGCGGATCGCTTCGACTCGCGGCTGCAGACCTTGCCGCGGGAGGATTTCCCCACGCTGCCGGAGGGTGGCGGGCGGCCGGCGGCGGTGCTGCCGGGCGGACTGCTGCGCCGGATGGTGGCGAAGACGCAGTTCGCGATCACCAGCGAGGACACGCGGTATTACCTGAACGGCGCCCTGTTGGTGCTGACCGGCCGGACCATGAGCCTGGTGGCGACCGACGGCCACCGGCTGGCGCTCGTGACGGCGCCGCGGGAGGCGCCGGGAGCGGAGGCGGCGGAGATCAAGGTGATCCTGCCCCGCAAGACGCTGTTCGAGCTGGGCCGGTTGCTGGAGGAAGGCGAGGCGGAGGTGGCCTTCGCGCAGGGGGACAACCACCTGTTTTTCGAGGTGGGCGGCCGCCTGCTCATCTCGCGGATGATCGACGGACAGTTTCCCGCCTACGAGCGCGTCATCCCGAAGCACAACGATAAGCGGATCGACTTCGACCGCGAGCGGCTGACCAGCGCGGTGCGCCGGGTGGCGCTGCTGTCGAACGAGCGCTCGCGGGCGGTGCGGTTTCAGGTCGAGAAGGGCCGGGTGGAGGTCGTGTCCAGCAGTCCGGAGGTCGGTGAGGCGCGCGAGGAGATCCTGGTCGATTACAGCGCGGCGCCCGTGCAGATCTGTTTCAACGCGCAGTACGTGCTGGATTTCCTGGGCGCCGTGGAGAGCGACGGCGTGACGCTGGAGTTCAAAGACGAGATGAGCCAGGCGCTCATGAGGCCGACCGAGGCGGAAGGGTACGACTACACCTACGTGATCATGCCGATGCGGGTCTAGCGGCGCTGAGCGTCCGCGGTCCGGTTCCTCGCGGCCGCCGCTCGCGGGCGGGCGCGCGGGCGGCGGACCCTTCCGGCTCACACGATGCAGCGCTCCGTGGCGGACCGCCGGTGCGGCCGAGGGCGGCCCGGCGGCCGACCCAGCGTCGGGCGCCGCGCCCGTCGCGGACGCCGCGGTCGACGACTACGGCGCCGACAAGATCCGGGTGCTCGAAGGCCTCGAAGCGGTGCGCAAGCGGCCGGCGATGTACGTCGGGTCGACCGGGCCGTCGGGCTTGCACCACCTCGTCTACGAAGTCGTCGATAACTCGATCGACGAGGCCCTCGCTGGCTTCTGCCGCCAGATCAACGTCACGATCCACATTGACAACTCGGTGACCGTCGTGGACGACGGGCGCGGGATCCCGGTCGACATGCACGCGAGCGGCCGGCCGGCCGCCGAAGTGGTCATGACCGTCCTGCACGCCGGCGGGAAGTTCGACAACCGCAGCTACAAGGTCGCCGGCGGTCTCCACGGCGTCGGCGTGTCGGTGGTGAACGCCCTCTCGGAACGGCTGGAGCTGGAGATCTGGCGCAACGGGCAGGTCTACCAGCAGGCCTACGAGCGGGGCCGGCCGACCGGGGACCTCGCGGTCACGGGCACGACGCGCAAGCGCGGCACGAAGATCACCTTCAAGCCGGACCCGGAGATCTTCGAGACCTGCGAGTTCAGCTTCGACACCCTCGCCCAGCGCCTGCGGGAGCTGGCCTTCCTCAACGCGGGGGTCCTCATCACCCTGGACGACGAACGGGACGGCAAGAGCCACAAGTTCCTGTACGAAGGCGGGATCGTTTCATTCGTCACGTTCCTGAACAAGAACAAGACCGTCCTCCACGACAAGCCGATCTACTTCCGGGGCGAGCGCGACGGGGTGGAGGTGGAGATCGCCCTTCAGTGGAACGACGGGTACACCGAAACCGTCTACGCGTTCGCTAACAACATCAATACCCACGAGGGCGGGACGCACCTCTCCGGCTTCAGGGCGGCGCTGACGCGCACAGTCAACTTCTACGCGAGCCGCCACGAGCTGCTCAAAGACCTGTCGGAGGGCGTCACGGGCGACGACATCCGCGAGGGCCTGACGGCGGTCATCAGCGTGAAGCTGCCCCGGCCCCAGTTCGAGGGGCAGACCAAGACCAAGCTGGGCAACACCGAGGTCAAGGGCATCGTCGAGGCGATCGTGAACGACCGGCTCGGGGCCTATCTCGAGGAGAACCCCGCGGTGGCGCGGCGCATCGTGCTGAAGGCGGTCGACGCGGCGCGCGCCCGGGAAGCCGCGCGCCGCGCCCGCGAGCTGGTGCGGCGCAAGGGCGCCCTCGAGAACAGCTCGCTGCCGGGCAAGCTCGCCGACTGCCAGGAGCGCGACCCGGCGGCGAGCGAACTGTACATCGTCGAGGGCGAGTCGGCGGGCGGGTCGGCCAAGCAGGGCCGCGACCGGCGGTTCCAGGCGGTCCTGCCCATCAAGGGCAAGATCCTCAACGTCGAGAAGGCGCGCTTCGACAAGATGCTGTCGAGCGACGAGATCCGGACCATGGTGGCCGCGCTCGGGTGCGGTATCGGGCAGGACGACTTCGACCTGTCGAAGCTCCGCTACCACCGGATCATCATCATGACGGACGCGGACGTCGACGGCTCCCACATTCGAACCCTGCTGCTCACCTTCTTCTACCGGCAGATGCGGGAGCTCGTGGACCGCGGGTTCGTCTACATCGCTCAGCCGCCGCTCTTCCGGGCCAAGCGGGGCCGCGCCGAGTACTTCATCAAGGACGAACGGGAGCTCGAGCGCTTCCTCATCAAGCGCGCCGTCGAGTCGCGGATCGTGCGCGTGCTGGAGCCCGGCGCCGAGATCGCCGGCGCGGAGCTGGAACAGCGGCTCGAGAAGATGATCGCCTTCCGGAAGTACCTCGACCTGGTCGAGCGCCGCGGTCCAGCGCGCGAGGCGATCCTCGCCTTGCTGGAGCGCGGGGCGCGCGACCGCTGGTTCTTCGGGGACCGCGCCGCGGTGGAAGGCCTGGCGGCCGAGCTGCGGCGTCCGGATCACACCGTGAGCGTCGAGCCGGACGAGGAGCACCAGGCCTACGCCCTGGAGATCGAGGACCGGACGGCGGGGTATCCGCGGCGGCACCGTATCGACCTCGACTTCGTCCAGACCGGCGAGTTCCGCACCTTGCTGGCCGCGTATCGGGAGGTCCGGGACCTGAAGGGCCCGATGCTCGTCGTCACGACGGGGCCGGACGACGCGGACGAGGCCGGCGGGGAGGCCGCGGCGGCGCCCGCCGCGCGGCCCGCCGGGACCGCGGTGCGGGTCGAGACGCTCGATGAACTCGTCGACTACTTCGTCGCGGCCGGCAAGAAGGGGGTCGTCATCAACCGCTACAAGGGCCTCGGTGAAATGAACCCCGAGACGCTCTGGGCCACGACGATGAACCCCGAAACGCGCACGTTGCTGCAGGTGCGCGCCGAAGACCACGCCGAGGCGGACCTGATGTTCACGACCCTCATGGGGGACCAGGTGGAGCCCCGGCGGCGGTTCATCGAGGAGAACGCCCTCGAGGTGAAGAACCTGGACATCTAGCCGATGGACATCGCCGCGTCGAAGATTCCCGTCAACATCGAAGACGAGATGAAGCGCTCGTACCTGGATTACGCCATGAGCGTAATCATCGGGCGGGCGCTGCCCGACGTCCGGGACGGGCTCAAGCCGGCGCACCGCCGCGTGCTCTACGCGATGCGGCAGATGGGGCTCGCGTCGAACCGTCCGTACCGCAAGTGCGCGAAGATCGTCGGCGAGGTCATCGGCAACTACCATCCCCACGGCGACGCGCCGGCCTACGACACCCTGGTCCGCCTGGCCCAGGACTTCAACATGCGCTACCCCCTGGTCGACGGCCAGGGCAACTTCGGCTCGATCGACGGCGACCCGCCGGCGGCCTACCGCTACACCGAGGCGCGCCTGACGCCGCTCGCCGAAGAGCTCATGGCGGACCTGGACAAACGGACGGTCGACTTCGTCCCGAACTTCGACGAGACGACCGAGGAGCCCTCGGTGCTGCCGGCGCCGTTCCCCAACCTGCTCGCCAACGGCTCGGCGGGCATCGCGGTCGGGATGGCGACGAACATCCCGCCGCACAACCTGGGGGAGCTGATCGACGGCGTCGTGGCCGTCATCGAGCGCCGGGAGGCGCCGCGCGAGGAGCGCTTCCGCGCGCTGCTCGCGGCGGTGCCGGGCCCCGACTTTCCGTCGGGGGGCTTCATCGTCGGGCGCGCGGGCATTACCCAGGCCTACCGGACGGGCCGCGGCACCATCGTGCTGCGCGCCCGGGCGAAGATCGAGGAGCACAAGAAAGGGGAGAAGCTCTCGATCGTCATCACGGAGATCCCGTACCAGGTCAACAAGGCCCGCCTGATCGAGAAGATCGCCGAGCTGGTGCAGAACAAGGTGATCGAGGGCGTCGCCGACCTCCGCGACGAGTCGGACCGCGAGGGCATGCGCATCGTGGTCGAGCTCCGCCGCGGCGAGGTGCCCGAGGTCATCCTCAACAACCTCTACAAGCACACGCCGCTGCAGACGACCTTCGGGATCATCCAGCTCGCCATCGTGGGGGGGCGCCCGCAGACTCTGTCGCTGCTGGATCTGGTCGAGCACTTCATCGACTTCCGGCGGGAGGTCGTGCGGCGCCGCACCGAGTTCGAACTCGAGCGGGCCGAGGCGCGCGCCCACGTGCTCGAGGGGTTGACGATCGCCCTCGATCACCTGGACGAGGTGATCCGGCTCATCCGCGCGTCGGCGGCGCCGGCGGAGGCCCGGGAGGCCCTGATCGCACGGTTCGGCCTGACGGCGGTGCAGGCGCAGGCGATCCTGGACATGCCGCTGCAGCGCTTGACGGGCCTCGAGCGCCGGAAGATCGCCGACGAGCTGGCCGCGCTGCGCGAGACGATCGAGCGGCTCCGGGGGGTGCTCTCAAGCGAAGCGCGCCTGATGCAGGTCGTGGTCGACGAACTCCTCGCGCTGCGGCGGAAGTACGCCGACCCGCGGCGGACCCAGATCGTCGAGGACACCGGGGAGTTCCGGGTCGAGGACCTGATCGCCGACGAGGACATGGCGATCACCGTGAGCAACACGGGCTACATCAAGCGGACCGCGATTTCCGCTTACCGCAACCAGCGCCGGGGCGGGAAGGGGCGGCTCGGCATGCGGACGCGGGAGGAAGATTTCGTCACGCATCTGTTTGTCGCGTCGACCCACGCCTATATTATGATTTTCACCGACCGGGGTCGGGCGTACTGGCTCCGCGTCCACGAGATCCCGGACGTCGGACCCGGGGGGCGGGGCAAAGCGATCGCGAATCTGGTCCGGCTGGGCGAAGGGGAGAAGATCGCGGCGCTCCTAGCGGTCCGGGAGTTCCCCCCCGAGGCCGGCCGCCAGTTCATCGTGATGGGGACCCGCCGCGGGGTCGTCAAGAAGACGGACCTGACGGCGTTCAGCCGGCCGCGCGCCGGCGGCATCACGGCTATGGGCGTGCCCGACGACGACGCGGTGATCGCGGCGGTGGCCACCGAGGGCGCCGACGAGCTGCTGGTCGCCACGCGCGACGGCATGGCGATTCGCTTCCGCGAGTCCGACATCCGCGTCATGGGCCGGGCGGCCTACGGCGTCCGGGGCATCACGCTGCGCGAGGGCGACGAAGTGGTGGCCATGGACGTGGTCAGGCCGGGCGGGACGATCCTGACCGTGACGGAACACGGCTACGGGAAGCGCACCGAGGTCGACGAGTACCGCACGCAGGCGCGCGGGGGCATTGGTATCATCAGCATCCAGACGACCGAACGGAACGGCCGGGTCGTGGGCCTCGCGCATGTCCAGGACGACGACGAGCTGATGCTCATCACCCAGCAGGGGAAGGTCCTGCGCATGGTGGTGCGCGACATCCGGACCGTCGGGCGGAACACCCAGGGCGTGCGGCTCATCGAGATCGAGCCGGCCGACCGCGTCGTCTCGGTGGCGCGGCTGGCCGAGCGGGAAGACGGCGAGAAGGAAGGCCAGGAAGACCCGGCGGCGGACGCGCCCGGGGCGCGTCCCGCCGACGAGCCGTAGAGCGAATGGCGAGCGTCCATCTCCGGAAGGAGGCGTGATCATGCACTGGCGGAACCTTCAGTCGTGGAAGTCGGTCCTGATGCTCGTGCTGGCGGCCGGGGCGCTGGCATCGGCCTGTGGCGCGTCCGAAGAGCAGCTCACGATCCGGAAGTACTTCGACGCCTCGCGGATGCGCGACAACGTGACGCTCAACAACATCGCCACCGTCTCCTTCCGACCGCAGGAAGAGGGCGTCGTCCAGCGCTTCCGCGTCGTCAGCGTGACGCCGGAAGAGCGGCGGCCGCTCCGCATCAAGGAGCTCAACGCCGCCTACGAAACCGCCAAGAAGGCCGACGAGGAGTTCACCAACCGGAAGAAGGAGTACCAGGACAAGAACATCGAGGCGATCGACCGCGTCCTCCGGGCCGAGCGCGAGAACCGGCCGCTCCGCGGGCGCGACCTGGAAGTTCAGAAGGAATGGACCCGGTGGCGCGAGGAAACCGCCGAGTACGCCAAGAAACTCTCGGACGCCCGCCGCGCGGCCGCCGAAGAAGCCGCCGTCCCGGAACTGAGCGTCTACGACGCGCGCAACCCCATCCGGGTCGCCGACTACGACGGGGAGCTGGTGACCAAGCACGTCACCATCGACGCGGAGGTCCGAACGCCCGACAACCAGACGGTCCAGAAGCAGCTCGTCGTTACGATGCAGCGCGCCGAGCTCAAGGGACCGGGCGGCGAGCAGCGGGTGGGCCGCTGGATCATCACCGCCATCAAGTGAGGCGTCCGGGTCGGGCGGGGCCGAGAGGCGGCGCCGGGCGCGCGCCCAGGCTCGAGAGTCCGCCAGCGGCCGTCGGAGCAGTGGCGGCGATCACGCCGGCTCGAGCCGCGCCACGCGCGCCAGCAGCTTCTTCGGCCCTACCGACGCGAACCGAACGGTCACCTTGAGGTCGTCGGCCTGCGGCTCGACGGCCACGACCGTCCCCTCTCCGAATTCCTCGTGGCGCACGCGGAGGCCCGGCCGGAACGCGACGGCCGACTGGTCTTCGTCTTCGTAGGCGGCGTGCGCAGCGGCGGGTGACAGCCGGCGCCGCGGACGCCCGGCGTGGCGCCCCGGGCCGCGGGCCGTGGCGGCGCCGACCGGCTCGACCAGGTGCGCGGGCAACTCGCCGAGGAAGCGCGAGGGCGTCGTGGCCTGGTACTCGCCGAAGAGGCGCCGCCGCCGGGCGTGGGTCAAGACGAGGTGGGTCCGGGCCCGCGTCATCCCGACGTAGCAGAGGCGCCGCTCTTCCTCGAGATCCTCCTCGCGGCCGAGCGCCCGGCTGTGGGGCAGGAGGCCTTCTTCGAGGCCCGCCAGCACGACGACCGGGAACTCGAGACCCTTCGCGGCGTGCAGGGTCATGAGCCACACGCGCGCGTCGGGCGTGCCCGCTTCCTCGTCCGCCTCGGAGAGGAGCGAGAGCCGATCGACGAAGCCCGCCAGCGACGGATGGGGGTCCAGCCCTTCGTACTCGCGGGCGGCGGAGACGAGCTCCTCGAGGTTGGCGGCGCGCTCCTGCGCTTCCTCGGTGCGCTCCCGGTGCAGGCTGTCGAGATAGCCGCTCAGCTCGAGCGTGCGGGCCACGACGGCGGAGACGGGCTCGGACGCGGCCAGCTCGCGCAACGTCAGGATGATCTCGCGGAAGCCGGCGAGCGCCGCGACGGCCCGGGGCGGGAACGCCTGCTGGTCCAGGGCAGCCTCGAGCCGGGACCAGAGTGAGGCGGCGGCTCGCCCCGCGTCGGCGGGCGCCGCCGGGAAGGCGGCGAGCTGATCCAGCAGCGCCTTGCCGACGCCGCGGGCGGGGACGTTGACGACCCGCTTGAAGCTGAGGTCGTCGTGGGGGTTGACGACCAGGCGGAGATAGGCGAGGGCGTCCTTGATTTCCTTGCGCTCGTAGAAGCGGATCCCCCCGACGATCTTGTAGCGCACGCCCTCGCGCCGGAGCGCGTCCTCGATGACGCGCGACTGCGCGTTCGTGCGGTAGAGGACCGCGACGGTGGCGTCCGGGTTCTCGGCCTGGGCCGCGCGGGCGACCGACGCGATGAACGCCGCTTCCTCCAACTCGTCGGCGCCGGTGAACCACCGCACCGGGTGGCCCCCGTCCCGGTCCGTCCACAGGGCTTTGTCGTGGCGGCGGCGGTTGTGGCGGATGACCGCCGTGGCCGCGTCGAGAATCACCTGGGTCGAGCGGTAGTTGCGTTCGAGGCGGACGATGCGGGCATCGGGGAAGTCGCGCTCGAAGTCGAGAATGTTGCGCAGGTCGGCGCCGCGCCACCCGTAGATCGACTGGTCGGGGTCGCCCACGACGCAGACGTTGCGGTGGCGCTCGCCGAGCTGGCGGATGAGCAAATACTGCGGGCGGTTGGTGTCCTGATACTCGTCGACCAGCACGTAGCGGAAGCGCTCGGCGTAGCGCTCGCGGACCGGCGGGACGCCCTCGAAGAGCGCGACGGTCTTCAGCAGCAGGTCGTCGAAGTCGAGCGCGCCCTGCTCGGCCAGCACGGCCGCGTACCGCTCGAAGACCCGGGCGATCTGCTCGTCACGGAACCCGCCGCGCGCGAGCGCGTCGGGGCCCTCGAGCCGGTTCTTGGCAGCGCTGATGCGCGCGAGCACGAGGCGCGGCGGAAACGTCCGCTCGTCGAGCTGCAGCTCGCGCAGCACCTGCCGGACGACGGCGAGCTGGTCGCTGGTGTCGTAGATGACGAAGTCGCGCGGCAACCCGACGTGCGGGCCCTCGCGCCGCAGGATGCGCGCGCAGAAGGCGTGGAACGTCGCGAGCCAGACGCGCCCGGCGTCGGGCCCGACCAGCGCGTCGACCCGTGCGCGCATCTCGTCGGCGGCCTTGTTCGTGAAGGTGACCGCGAGAATCTGCTCGGGCGCCGCGTGGCCGTCGCCGATGAGGTAGGCGATGCGGTAGGTGAGGACGCGGGTCTTGCCGGAGCCGGCGCCCGCCAGCACGAGCAGCGGCCCCTCCCGGTGCACCACCGCGGCACGTTGCGCGTCGTTGAGCTCGTCGAGAAACGCCATCGTCGGGGTGAGGGGCCCGCGGGCGGGCTCCCCGCAGTATAGCAGGGCGCCCGTGCTACGATGGGAGGCTCGATGGCCGCCACGCTGTTCCAGAAGGTCTGGGACGCCCACGCCGTGCGGCGCTTGCCCAACGGCCAGACCCAACTGTTCATCGGCCTCCACCTCGTGCACGAGGTCACGAGCCCGCAAGCCTTCGAGATGCTGCGCGCGCGCGGCTGGTCGGTCCGAGCGCCGGATCGCACGGTCGCCACCGTCGACCACATCGTGCCCACCGCGGACCAGCGGCGTCCCTTCGCCGACCCCCTCGCGGAGGCCATGATGGCGGCGCTCGAGCGGAACTGCCGCGACTACGGCATCCGCCTGTTCCTGCCCGGCAGCGGCGCGCAGGGCATCGTCCACGTCATCGGGCCGGAGCTCGGCCTCACGCAGCCGGCCATGACCATCGCGTGCGGCGACAGCCACACGTCGACGCACGGCGCGTTCGGCGCGGTGGCCTTCGGCATCGGGACCTCGCAGGTCCGCGACGTCCTCGCGTCGCAGTGCCTCGCCCTCGACCCACTGAAGGTGCGGCGCATCCGCGTGGAGGGGCGGCTGCCCAGGGGCGTCTACGCCAAAGACGTGATCCTCGCGATCATCCGGCGCCTGGGGGTCAAGGGCGGGGTCGGCTACGCCTACGAGTACGGGGGGAGCACCGTCGCCGCCATGTCGATGGACGAGCGCATGACGCTCTGCAACATGTCGATCGAAGGCGGGGCGCGCGTCGGGTACGTGAACCCCGACGAGACCACCTTCGCCTACCTCCGCGGCCGGCCGTGCGCGCCCGCCGGCGACGCCTTCGATCGCGCCTGCCGGTGGTGGGCGTCGATGGCGTCCGACCCGGACGCGCCCTATGACGACGAGGTCGTGGTGGACGCCGCGGCCCTCGCCCCGATGGTGACCTGGGGCATCAATCCCGGCCAGGCCGTCGGCGTCGACGAACGCGTCCCGTCGCCGCGCGACGTGCCGGCCGCCGAGCGGGCGGCGGTCGAGGAAGCGCTCGCGTTCATGGGGTTCCGCCCCGGCGCCCTCGTCCGGGGCACGCCCATCGACGTCGCGTTCATCGGGTCGTGTACGAACGCGCGCCTGTCGGACCTGCGGGAAGCGGCGGCCGTCGTGCGCGGCCGGTCGGTCGCCCGCGGCGTCCGGGCGCTCGTGGTCCCCGGGTCGGAGGCCGTGCGCCGGGCGGCGGAGGCGGAAGGACTGGCCCAGGTCTTCCGGGACGCCGGGTTCGAGTGGCGCGCGGCCGGGTGCTCGATGTGCCTCGCGATGAACCCGGACCGCCTCGAGGGCCGCCAGGTGTGCGCGTCCTCGTCGAACCGCAACTTCAAGGGGCGCCAGGGCAGCCCGACGGGCCGGACCCTGCTCATGAGTCCGGCCATGGTCGCGGCGGCGGCAGTGGCCGGTGAAGTCGTGGACGTGCGGGAGTTCCTACCGTGACGGAGCGGCGCCTCGTGCGGGTCGTGGGCCGCGGGCTGCCGCTCCGGGGCGACCACATCGACACGGATCGGATCGTGCCGGCGCGCTTTCTCCGCGCCGTGACCTTCGAGGGGCTCGAGGCGCACGTGTTCGAGGATGACCGGGCGCAGCAGGCCGACCACCCGTTCGCGAACCCGGCGTACCGCGGGGCGCGGGTCCTGCTGGTGAACGCGAATTTCGGGTGCGGGTCCTCCCGGGAGCACGCGCCGCAGGCGCTCTATCGCTGGGGCATCCGGGCGATCGTGGGCGAGTCGTTCTCGGAGATTTTTTTCGGCAACAGCGTGGCGATCGGGTTGCCGTGCGTCACGGCGGCGCCCGAGGCCGTCGCGGCCGTGATGGCGCTCGTCGAGGCGGACCCCGCCGTGGAGATCGCGGTCGACCTGGAGGCGCTGAGCGTCGCGGCGGCCGGGCGGTCGTGGCCCGTCGCGCTGCCGGACGCGGTGCGCGACGCGTTGGTCCGCGGCCTGTGGGACGCGACGAGCCTGCTGCTCGACGACTACCACGAGGTCGAGGCGGTTCGGGCCCGCCTGCCGTACCTCACCGGGTTCAGGCCGGCTTCCACTCCTTGAGCGTGGCGAGGAAGGCGGCGGCCGTGTGGCTGAGCTCGCCCGCCTTCCGGTAGACGACGCGCACGAGCCGGGGGCGCCGCAGCGGGTCCGGCAGGCGCACCGCCGCGAGCTGCCCGCGGGTGATCTCGGTGAGGGCGCAGCGCCGCGGCAGCAGCGCGACCCCGAGGCGCATCTCGACCGCCCGCTTGATGCCGTCCAGGCTGGGCAGCGCCATCCGGATGTCGACCGGGGCGTGGCGCTGCTCGAACAACTGAAGGACGCGCTCGCGGGCGGGCGACGGGTCGTTGTGGGCGATGATGGGGTGGTCGGCCAGGTCCGCGAGCGTGACGCTCCGGCGGCGGGCGAGCGGGTGGGCGGGGTGCGCGAGGAGCACGAGCTCGTCCGGCTCCAGCGGGACCGCCGCCAGGCCCCGCTCCGCGGGGGCGAACGTCAGGACGCCGAAATCGAGGCTGCCCTCGAGCACCTGCGTGGCGATCTGGCGGGCCGGCACCCGGCGGACGTCGATGAACACCTGCGGGTGCGCCTTGCGGAAGCGTTCGAAGACGGGCAGCAGCGCGTGCACGCCGGCCTCGTTGGCCCCGATGAGCACCCGCCCGCGGCGCAGGTCCTGCAGCTCCCGCACGGCCGCCTCGGTTTCTTCGGCCAGCCGGAGCAGCCGCTCCGCGTAGCCCTGGAGGACGCGGCCCGCTTCGGTGAGGCGGCCGTCTTTGGAGGATCGGTCGAAGAGGCGCTCGCCGAGGGCCTCTTCCAGCCGGCGGATCGCCTGGCTGACGGCCGGCTGGGTGCGGTGGAGCTTGCGCGCGGCGGCGGAGAAGCTGCGTTCGGCGGCGACCGTCAAGAAGACGCGCAGTTCGGGCAGGTCCATGGCGCCATTCTACCATGGCGCCCATCGTGTCAACTTATCAAACTCAAAAAACTATAAATTTGACGGCGGGGCCGGGCCGCGGTATCAAGGTGGGGCACCGCGCGGACCGTGTGGAGGCGACCATGGACCGGCTGACGATCTTCGACACCACCTTGCGCGACGGCGAGCAGGCTCCGGGCTATTCCCTGACGGTCGACGAGAAGCTGCAGATGGCGCGCCAGCTCGACGCGCTCGGCGTCGACATCATCGAGGCCGGCTTTCCGATCGCCTCCGACGCCGACGCGGAAGCCGTGCGGCGCATCGCCGGGGCGGTGCGCCGCCCGGTCATCGCCGCGCTGGCCCGCTGCTGCCGGGCCGACATCGAGCGCGCGGGCGAGGCGCTCCGGCCGGCCGCGCGGCCCCGCATCCACACCTTCATCGCGACGTCGGACCTCCACCTCGAGCGCAAGCTCCGGATCAGCCGCGAGGCCTGCCTCGAGGCGGCCGCCGACGCGGTGCGCCTGGCGCGGCGGTACACCGAGGATGTCCAGTTTTCCGCCGAGGACGCGACGCGGAGCGACCTGGAGTTTCTCTGCCGGGTGGTGGAGACAGTCATCGCCGCCGGGGCCACCACCATCAACCTGCCCGACACGGTCGGCTACGCGACCCCGGACGAGATCGGCGCGTTCTTCGCCGCGGTCCGCGCCCGCGTCGGCGCGCCCGACCGCGTCGTCTTCAGCACGCACTGCCACGACGACCTCGGGCTCGCCGTGGCGAACTCGCTCGCGGCGATCCAGGCCGGCGCGCGCCAGGTCGAGTGTACGATCAACGGTATCGGCGAGCGCGCCGGCAACGCGTCGCTCGAAGAGATCGTGATGGCCACGCGCGTCCGGCGCGACCGGCTGCCGTTCGAGACCGCCATCCGCACGGAGGCCCTGTACCCGACGAGTCAACTGCTCGTCGCCCTGACCGGCGAGCCGGTGCAGGCCAACAAGGCCATCGTCGGGCGGAACGCCTTCGCCCACGAGGCGGGGATCCACCAGGACGGGATGCTGAAGGACCGCCGGACCTACGAGATCATGCGCCCCGAGGAAGTCGGGGTGCCGAAGTCGACCCTGGTGCTCGGCAAGCACTCGGGGCGCCACGCGGTGGCGCGCCGGTGCGAGGAGCTGGGCATCGTCCTGACGCGCTTCGAGCTGGACCGCGTCTACCGCAAGATGATCGCGCTCGCCGACCGCCAGAAGACCGTCTCGGACGCCGAGCTGGCCGCCATCGCGGACGAGGTGCGGGCGGTGGAGGCGGCGCGCCGGGCCGCCGTGGCCGCCCCGCCGGTGGTCGTGCCGGCCGACCTGC
>CAYZKQ010000031.1:0-20786 GCA_964478975.1 uncultured Vicinamibacterales bacterium
CACCGCCCGCCGTGACACCGCCATGGCCCGCCTCCTCTGATTGCGCGCGTCTCGTTAGTTTCCCCGCCCAGCCGGCATGATCCCCGAACGGTCCTGTCTCGAGGAGGGGCTTTCGGGAATGCCCCTCCTCGGCCTTCTAACGCGGCTTAGAACCTGAGCCTGAAGGTGAGCTGGACGATCCGCATGAACCCCCGTTGTACCTGGATCCGTCCGAAGCTCGTCAGGTCCACGGAGGTCCCGCCGCCGCCGAACTTCGGCGTGTTGGTGAGGTTGAGCACTTCGAACCGCACCTCGCTCCTGACGTGCCCGCGGACGGGAACTTCTTTCGTCAGGACGAAGTCCACGTTCTTCCGGAACTGGTACCGAGCGCCCGGGATCGTGCGAGGCGCGTTGCCGTACCGACCCGGACCCGGGTTGGCGAAGGCCGCGGCGTCGAACCACCGGGCGTTCGGATGGTCGGCGCTCGCCACGCGATCCGTGTCGCTCCCGGAGGTGTTCGGGTCCCCCACGAGATTGGGCCGCTGCAACCCGCCGAACAGCCCCAGGTTCGACTCCGACCGCGAGGAGCTCATCGTCGCGTTCAGGGGCGCGCCGCTGACCAGCTCGATGACGGCAGACGCGTTCCAGCCACCCAGCAAGGCATACTTCAGGCCGCGCTGGTCCGACGGACCGGGCAGGCGGACGATCGGCGCCAGCACGATTCGGTGCGGCGAGTCGAAGTTGCTCCGACCCCACTCGGCGTCGAGGTCGTAATTGTTCTGCGGCGTCGCCGCGCGGCTCGCATACGCGCTGCTCTCGCCGAACTGGTTGTCCATGGTGCGGCTCCAGGTGTAACTGAAGCGGCCGCCCCACGTCCCCCCGACGCGCCGGTCGAGGCGGAAGATGAACGCGTGGTACTGCCGCCGGCTCCCGGCGGTCATCTCCAGTTTGTTGACATTGAGGAACTGCGGGAACGGGCGGAGCAGTTGCCCCCAGAGCACCGTCGGCCTCGTCCCCAGCTCGCCCGCTTCGGGAATGCCGTAGAACGGATTGGGCACCGACCGCCGGAGCAGCGCCGGGTCCCAGGTCGTGCCGCCCGGGTTGGTCGCCGCGATAGCGACGTCCGGATGGATCTGGTTGATGTTGATCGCGACGTTCGACGTCCCGCCGTACCCGATGTCGCGCCCGGTTGCCCCGTTATAGCCGATTGTCACGGCCATCCGGCCCGGCAGCTCCCGCTGGATGTCTACGGAGTACTGATAAACCCTGGGCTGACCCCTGGTCTGGTCGACAAACTCGATGTTGCCGCCCACGCCGGTCAGCAACCCGAGGGAACTGCCGAACGGTTGCTGGAGGCCAGCCGGGAACGGATTCTCGAGAGTCGTGAGCGGCATTTCCCGTTCCGGGACGGACTGGCTCAGCGCCGTGGTCCGGCTGAACCCGACTTGCGGGCCGGGTGAATGCGGCCAGGGGCCGTTGAAGATGCCCGCGCCGCCCCGCAGGACCGTCCGCTCGTTGAGCGCGTAGACCATGCCGATGCGGGGTCCGAATTTGACGGCCGGCGGGTCGCCCTGGTGCGTCGGGGCGCCGTTGACCCCGGCGTACATGAGGCCCCCGCGCAGCGTGCGGCCTTCGAGCGGCGTTCCCTTCCGCCGTTCGGGGGTCAACAGCGCATCGATCGGGTTGACCGCGTTCTCGTCGAACCCGACCACCAGTCGGTTCTTGACTTCCTGCAGCCCCTCCTCGCGCTCGATGCGCAGCCCGTAGTTGAGCGTGAGCTTGGGGGTCACTCTCCAGTCGTCCTGGATGTAGCCCGCGTAGTAGCGGATGAAGAACTCCAGCGGGCCCGGGCCGTCCGGAACCGACCCGCTGCTGGGCACGCCCAGCAGAAAGCTCGCCAGCTCGTGCCCCCCGACGCCGCCGGGCCCCGACGTGAACCGCCGGTCGAAGCTGAAGCTGCCGGCCAGCGTCGTGTTGGTGTTGCGGCGGACGAGGCCGATCCGCTGCAGGTCGCCGCCGAACTTCACCGTGTGGCGTCCCATCAACTTGGACACTGTGGCGTTGACGACATACGGCTGAACCCACAGGCGGCCGGACGGTCCGTCGCCCCAGCTCTTCCCGATGTCCGTGTACTGCTCGAAGCTGATGCTCGGGAAGAGCCGGCGCCCTTCGCTGCTGAGCGCGTTCACGTAACTCTGACTGAAGCCGAGTCCCGCGACCCCATCCTCGAACGGCGCCGGCCGGTAGCCGTCGGCCCACCGGGTGTAGCCGAACCGCGCCGTCAACACCGTAGAGTCGCTGAGGACGTGCGTGCTGTTGAAGACGAGCACCTGGGGCGTCCGGACGAGGTTCCACGCATCCGCGGAGAAGAAATTCTTCTTCACGTTCTGGGGCGGCATGATGTTGGACTTGCCCGGCTCGTCCGTGTGGTTCCAGATGTAAAGCCCGCTCAACGACCACCGGTCGGTGAACTTGTGCTCGATCTTCAGCGTCCACATGTCGGCGCGGTCGACGGTGCGCGAGCTGTCCAGCGCGTTCGGGTTCATGTCCTCGTTCGGCGCCAGCGCCACGCCGTTGACGGTCTTATCCGGCCAGTACGAGAGGACCTTCAACGCGACCGGGCTGACGGCCGGATGGGTCAGGGGAATCACGCCGCCCAGAAACTCCCCACCCGTCTCGAGCGACCCGGTGCCCGTCGCCGGGCACCGCGCGTTCACCACGCCACCACGACAGAACGGATTGAAGATCCGGACCGGGGGACCGCCAGGCGTCAGGCTCGAGGTGGAGAAATCGCCGCGACGCTGCTTCAAGCTCGGCCACAGTTGCGCCTGGAATTCCGTGGTGAAGGACCGATAACCTTCCGTCGCCGCCCAGAAGAAGGTCCGATTGCGCCGGATCGGTCCGCCGACGCTCCCCGCATACAGGTAGTAGTAGGCGTCGGCCAAGCCGGTTTCTTTCTTTGTCAGTCCCTGCTTCTTCTGGAAGAAGTTCAGCGCCTGACCCCAGACCGGCCGCGTCTGAATCAGTCCGGTGGCCCGCAGTTCGTTCGTGCCGGACTTGGCCACCTGGTTGAACACCCCGCCACCCGTTCGGCCCACCTCCGCGTCGTAGGTGTGCACCTGCACGTTGACCTCATCGAGCGCCTCCATGGTCGGGATGACCGAGACCCGGGCCGACAGGTCCGTGATGGGCACGCCGTCGATCAAGTAGTTGTTCTGGCGCACCCCGCCCCCACCCAGCGACACCCGCGACACGTTGATCTGATCCTGCTGGCGCTGCCAGAAGGGGTCGCCCACCAGGTTGCTCGTGGGCACCGTGACGGCGAACATGAAGGCCGTGCGAGCCAGGGTCGGAAGACTCTCCATGAACTGGCGGTCCAGGGTGGCGCCGCCGGAGGCCGTCGCGACGTTGATGAGCGGCGCCTCGCCGGTCACCGTAATGGTCTCCTCGATCGCGCCGACCTCGAGGAGGACGTCGATCAAGCGGAATTCCTGGGCCCCGATGCGGATCCCCCGACGCTCGAACGTCTTGTAGCCCGGGAGGGAAGCGCGCAGGTCGTAGGTCGCGGGCGGCAAAGCCGGGAACGCGAACTCGCCCACCTCGTTCGTCGTCGTCTCCCGGGAGACGTTGGTCTCCTGGTTGGTCAGCGTGACCGTCGCGCCTGGGACGACCCCTTGCGCATCGCGCACCGTGCCGCGGAGCCCCCCCGTGAATTGCTGCGCGAAGGCGTCAGCGGCGACGAGGAGGAGAGTCACCGTCAGGCAGAACCAGATGGGACGAAAAGCCGTGTGTCGCATGGGCCCACCTCGCTGCGGAAGCTCGGGACAGACGAGTACTTGCCCTGTTTGCGCCCCTGTCGTCTGGCAATTCCCGTTCCAGCCTGGGCGCGGTAGGCCGACGTCTGCTTGTCGAGCGCCAGCTTTCGCGAAACGCGCCCGCGGTTGGGGCTCGGCCGCTCTAGCGCGCCGCTGACCCCGCTCCCGTGTGCACCACTTGCGCCGACGGAGCGGACACGCTCACCTGCCGGAATTGGCAGGGCAGACGCAAACCCTACCTGTCAGCGCTGTCACGGTACGGCTCGCGGCGGCATTCTGGGCGCTCGACAACCGCCGCAGCCCCGGGGTCCTCGTGCGAAGGGCGGCTTCGGAAACGCCGCCCTCTGCACACCGCACCCGCGCGCGGGCCTCAGAACACGAACCGCGCGCCAATCTGCACGATCCGCATGAAGCCCGCCTGGCGCGTGATCTGCCCGAACGTCCGGCTCCCGAAGGTGTTGACCACCTCCCGGAACTTCGGGGTGTTCGTCGCGTTCAGGAGCTCGATGCGCAGCTCGGCCCGCGTGGACCCGCCTGTCCGGAACGCCTTTGCGAACACGATGTCGAGGTTCTTCCGCGCTGGCGTGCGCACCCTCGTGTCGGTCCGGGGCGCATTGCCGAAGGTGTAGGCCGGCGCCAGCGACCACGCCGCGGGATTCACCCAGCCACCCAGCCGGTCAATCGTGCTCCCGGAGGTCTTCGGATTCACGCCGGGCACGACATTGGGCCGCTGACCGCTGCCGAAGAGCCCCGAGTTGTTCGGTGTCTGACCCACTGCGAAGGGGAAGCCGCTCTCCAGCGTCACGATCGCTGCGATTTCCCAACCACCCAAGAGGTAGTCGATCCAACCACCTCGGTTGAGATATGGCCGCCCGACGCCGAAGGGCAACCGTACGACCGGCGACAGCGCAACCTTGTGCGGCACGTCCAGCAGGCTCACGCCGTATTCCGCCTCCAAGTCGTAGTTGTTGAGCGGCACGCCCGGGCGAGCGGAGTAGAAGTTGCTTTCGCCGAACTGATTGTCCTTGAGGCGGCTGAGCGTGTAGTTGAACCGGCCGCCCCACCACCCGGTGACGCGCTTCTCAAGCTGCAGGACCAGTGCGTGGTACCGCGACCGAGCCACTGTGGACTGGAGTTTGTACACGTTGCGGAATTGCGGGAACGGCCGCAGCAGTTGGCCCCGCTCGATTGTAGATAGACTTGCGAACCCGCCAGCCTCCGGGACGCCGTAGAACGGGTTCGGCACGCGCTCCAGCAGGGCCGGGCCCATCGCTAGGTAGCTGGGGTCGAGCTGGTTAATGTTGATCGCGCTATCAACGGTCCCGCCAACCGACAGATGGTCTCCGGCCGCACCCATGTAGCCGACGGTCACGGCCATGTTGCCCGGCAACTGGCGCTGCATGTCGACGGACCACTGCTGCACGCGCGGGGCCCCCTTCTTCGGGTCGATGAAATAGATGTCTCCCCCCACGCCCGTCAGCAACCCGAGGCTGTTGCCGGCTGGCTGTTCCAGGCCGGTGGGGAACGGGTTGTCCAGCGTCGTGAACGGCCGCAGCCGATCCTGCTGGAGGTAGGTGATCTGTGTGTACCCCATGTTTCCGTAGTTCACGGTGCCCGGATACGGGTAATTCCAGGGCGCCCACAGGATCCCGTAGCCGCCGCGCACGACCGTGTCGTCGTCGATCGACCAGACGAGACCGGCTCGGGGTCCGACCTTCAGGGGGGGCTGATCGCCCTGCTCGGTGGGCGCTCCGTTCACCCCCGCGTACACGAGGCCCCCCTTGATCGTCCGGCCGTCGGGCAACCGAACCCGGTTATTGAGCGGACTGACCGCATTCTCGTCGAAGCCAACCGTGAACCGGTTGTTTCGTTCCCTCAACCCGGTCTCCTGCTCGAAGCGCACGCCGTAGTTGAGGCTGAGCCGCGAGCTCACCCGGAAGTCATCCTGGATGTAGCCACCCGAGTACCGCACGAACACATTCAGGGGACTCGTGATGGGCACCGACCCGCTCGCGGGATAGCCGAGGAGCAGGTCCGCAATCGCGTTGCCGCTCGACGCGCTCGGGTTCAGTGGATTGGGCCCCTGAGTGAAGCTCCGGTCGAAGGTGAACGATCCACTCGCTTGGCCCCAGATGTGGGTGTCGAGCCCGAGAATCCGGTACTCGGCCCCCAGCTTGACGCTGTGCCGTCCGGCGAGCTTGGTAACCGTCCCGTTGAACCCCCACGAAGACCACCGGATGTCGTCTCGGCTCTCCCACCCCGCCAGGTAGTCGGTGCCGACCTCTCCGTAGTCCGTCGCGAAGATCGCGGGGAACTTCTTCATCTGGATCGAGTCCAGGAACACCCGACTGAATCCCAAATCCGCCGGATCGAACGGGTACGGCACCGACATGTTGTCGCCGAACCGGTTCCAGCCCGCCCGCAAGGTCATGACCGTCGTATCGTTGAGCACCCAGTTGTTGTTGAGGACGATGATGTGAATGTCCCTCGCCAGCCTCCACTCGGGACTGGCGAAGAGGTTCGTCTCCCAGTAGCCGCCGCTCGGCTCGCGCGTGAAGTTCCACACGTACATGCCGCTCAGCGAGACCGCATCCGTGAATTTATGATCGATTTTGGCCGTCATCATCTGGGCTTTGTCGACAATCTCGGCTGTGCGGACGTAATTGGGCTTGCCGTCGCTTCGATCGACATCCGGCTTCGGCACGTAGCTGAGGATCTTCGCAGCTACCGGGTTGATGCGGTTCGCAGGAATCACGTTGCCCGGGAAGGGCTCGCGCACGTACTGCCCGGTCACCGGGTCGAGACGCGTCGTCAGAGGGTCGTAAATCGTGACCCCGCTCTGAGAAAAGTCGCCCCGACGCTCCCGGTCGGTCGGAAAGATGAGCGACCCGTTGCGCGTGGTCATCGACCGATACCCCTCGAGCGCCGTCCAGAAGAACGTCCGGTTCCGCACGATGGGCCCCCCGACGCCATAGGCGTACAGGCGGTAATACTGGTCCACCTTCGGGACGCCTTGCCGCTTGAGGAAGAAGTTCTGTTCCAGCCACCGCGTCGGCCGAGTCTGAAACAGCCCAGCGCCGTGGAACTCGTTCGTCCCCGATTTGCCCGTCACGTTGAAGACGCCCCCACCGGTTCGACTCATCTCGGCGTCGTAGGTGTGCACCTGCACCTTGACTTCCTCGACCGCCTCCAGCGAAGGGTTGATCACGGAACGGTTCCGCATGTCGGTGATTGGGAAGCCGTCGAGCAAGTAGTTGTTGCCACGCCGCGTGCCACCGCCCAGCGAGATGAGCGACGCGTTGGTCTGATCCTGCTGCCGGTCCCACTGCAAGTCGCCGGTCCGAATCATGGTCGGCGCGGTCACGCCGATCAAAAACGCGTTGCGCCCCGGCGTGGGCAGCGACTCGAGCAGCTTGCGATCCAGCATCGTCGCCGTCGACGCCGTGCTCGTGTCGATGAGCGGCGTCTCCCCAGTGACCGTGATCGATTCCTGAATCGCCCCGAGCTCCAGTTGGACGTCGAGCGTGAACAGCCGCTGCGTCTCGATGATGATGCCCTTGCGCTCGACTGTCTTGTACCCCACCATGGAGACTCGAATGGTGTAGGTGCCAGGCGCCAGCGCGGGAAACGCGTACGCGCCCACCTCGTTCGTGACGGTCTCGCGGGAGACGTTCGTCGCTTCGTTCACCACCGTGACCGTCGCGCCGGGAACCACCCCCTGGGGATCCCGCACCGTGCCGCGCAGGCTGCCCTGGAAGGTCTGACCCGCAGCGCCGCCCGCGAGCGCCAGGCACACAACCCCCCCTGCGAACCGCAGGCAAATCTTCCCGCTCATAGGCCTCCTCCTTCGCCGCCTCTCGCCCGTACTCGTGCTCGGACCGACCGGCTCAGCCGCCCCGTCAACTGGACCCACGGCCCCCACGGCGCGGCGCCTAGCGCGACCCATCAAGCGCCTGCGAAGCCCACGGGCGAGCAGTTCGCCGCAGCGTAAGAAACATCAACCTCGCGCGTTCGGTGTGCGATTTCGCAATTCTTGTTCCGCTCTCCGACACCCCTCCTGTGCGCCGGGCGTCCCTAAGCGTCAAACGCCCCGATCAACCCCGTAAGTCCTGCTCGCTGCAACGTCGGCCGGAGGCCCAAGTGGTTTTCTGGACCGCACCTCACCCGGACGGTCTGTCGAACGGCCTGACAGCTCTGACAGGATCAAAGCCCGTCGAGCTGTCAGCTCCGTCAGCTCGTGGGCTCAGCGTCGAGGAAGCCTGGCGGGCCTGTTGTGGGGCACTCTCCGGGAAGTCACTCGAGGGCCTTACGAGACCGTCGTGGGCTGAGGGCGCCCATACCGCCGGAGCAGCCGATACAACGTGCGCTCGCTCACGCCCAGCAGACGCGCCGCCTGCGCGCGATTGCCCCCGACTTTCTCGAGCACGGCGAACAGATGTCGCCGCTCGGCCTCCCGCAGCGTCAGGACCTCCCCGGTCGACGCAGCCATGGCGGGACGCAGCGCCTCCCGCACCGGCGCCGGCAGGTCCGACAGCTCGATGACGTCGCCGTCCGAAAGGGCGGCCGCCTGCTGCAGCACGTGGATGAGCTCGCGCACGTTGCCCGGCCAGGCGTACTGGACCAGCGCGCCCATGGCGCTGTCGCTCAGACGCTTGGCGGTCGCGTAGCGGACGTTGAACTGGTTGATGAAATGCTCAGCAAGCACCCGGATATCTTCCGGGCGCTCCCGCAAAGGCGGGATTTCGATGGTGAAGGTCGCCAGGCGATAGAAGAGGTCCTCGCGGAAATGGCCGCGGAGAATGGCCTGTCGGAGGTCGCGGTTCGTCGCGGCGATGACGCGCACGTCGACCGCGATCTCCTCGGTCCCCCCGAGCCGTCGAAAGCGCCCCGTCTCGAGCACCCGCAGCAGCTTGGCCTGGACGTCCGGGCTCGTGTCGCCGACCTCGTCCAGGAAGATCGTCCCGCCGTTGGCCACCTCGAACAGCCCGTGCTTGCGCCGGGTCGCACCCGTAAAGGCGCCTTTCTCGTGACCGAAGATCTCGCTCTGCAGGAGCTCCTCGTGAAGGGCGGCGCAATCGACCACGACGAACGGCCGCTCGGCGCGGCCGCTCTGCGCGTGCAAGAGCTTCGCGACCACCTCCTTGCCGACCCCGGTCTCGCCCAGAATGAGCGTCGTGGCGTCGGTCCGCGCGATCCGGGCGACCTGGTCGATCAACTTCACGAACGCCGGACTCTTGCCGACGGGTCCGAACGTCACATCCGGTGTCGAATACCCGTCTTCGAGCACACGCTGGCGCACCGTCAGGCGGACGTGCTCGCACGCCTTCTGGATAGCCATCTCCAGCTTGGTGAGCGGGCACGGCTTCTCCAGATAGTCGTACGCCCCCAGCCGAATGGCTCGGATCGCGGTGTCGATCGTGCCATGCCCCGTCAGCACGACGACGGCCGCCGAGGGATTCCGCCGGCGCAATCGCTCGAGGACTTCGATACCATCGAGGTCGGGCAGGCGCAGGTCGAGCAACGTGACGTCCGCTTCGGTCAGGGCGGCCTGGTCGAGGGCGGCGCGGCCGGAGCCGGCGGCCACGACGTCGTATCCACGCCGTGCCAGCTCAGCCGCGATCGCGCCGCGGAACGCCTCGTCATCGTCGACGAGCAGCACCCGCGTCTTGTGCGGCACCGTCCTGGTCATGCCCGTGTCGCGCTAGGCCCGCGGAAACACGATCTCGACGCACGAGCCGCGGCCGACCGCGCTCTCCACCAGCCGGACGTCACCGTCCAGCCGCCGCATCAGGGTCCGCGAGAGAAAGAGTCCGAGGCCCGTCCCGCCGGGCTTGCTCGTGCGGAACGGTTGAAACAGATGCCGCTGGACCTCGGGGGGCATCCCCGACCCGGTATCCCGGATCTGGAGCCGCACGTCGTCGCCGACCAGCACCCTGGCCGCCACCTCTCCGCCCGGTCTCGAGAACGACTCGATGGCGTTGACGAGCACGTTCAGCACCACGTGCTGGACGGCCTCGGTGTTCGCCCGAACGAAAGGCACCCGACCTCCAGGCTCGACGAACCTTAGCTCGACGCCCCGTTCACGCGCGGTCGGCCAGGCGAGTGCCAGAACCGCCTGCACGGCCTGTACCAGATCGACGGGTTCCGTGGTCAGGGGAATGCGCCGCGCGAACCCGACGAACTGGCTCGTCGCCGCGCGGCACCGCAGCACCGCCGCCTGGATGGCTCGGGCGCTCTCGCGGACAGCCTCCAGCATGCCGGGCGCGACCCCGTCGCCGTCCGGGCCGCGATCCTCGAGTCGGTCGACGATGGCCTCCGCGCAGGTGAGCGCGGTCGCCAGCGGCGTGTTCAACTGGTGCGAGAGGCCGGAGGCCAAGACGCCCAACGACGTGAGGTGCTCGATCTCGGCCAGCCGCTCCTCTTCCCTCACCCGCTCCGTAATGTCGCGCCAGACTTCCACGACCCGCCACACCGACCCGTCCTCAGCGAAGATCGGCGAGACCTGGACCTCCTTGACGCGGCGGTCGCCGTTCCCGGGGCACTCGTCCTCGTAGACGGCCCGCTGCGATTTCCCACTCGCCAGACACACGAGCGTCGGACACCCCCGCCCGTCGCCGCCGCACGGCAACGCGGAACAGATGACCTCCCGACACGGCCGGCCGGCGACCGCGTCCCGCGACAACGACAACCCCTGCGCCACCGACCGGTTGACGGCCACGACCCCCAGCGTCCGGTCGAGCACGATCAGCCCGTCGTCCAGGCTGTCGAGGATGCCGGCCCCTTCGCGCTCGCGCGCCCTGAGCTCGGCGATCAGGGACACGGTGGAGTCGGCCATGGCGTTGAAGTCCCGGGCCAACCCGTCGATGACGTCGCGCCCCCCCACCTCGGCGCGCGCGCTGAAGGCGCCGGCGGCGATGGCCCGGGCGGTCCGGCCCAGCCGCGCGAGGCGCGCGAACACGAGGCGGCGCAGCAGCCAGCCGACCCCGCCGAGCATCAGGCCGACGAGCACGACCGTCGCCGCCCCGATCCGGCGCACTGTGGCCTGGTGTTGCGCCTGAGCCGTCGCGAGCGACACGTCGAGCACGAGGATCCCGTTGACCTGGCGGCTCGGGCTGTGGCACCCGTAGCACTCGGCCCGGTTTTCGATCGGGAGGACCGTCCGGAGGACGTCGACCCCGCTCTCCTGAAACAGGACCGAGCGCGGTCGATCGCTCGGCCTCGCCGCATGACACACCGCGCACGTGGGCGAGTCAGGGGAGAGGCGGGTGCCGAGGTCCTGGTCGCGACTCGACAGCCGGACCACGCCCGTGTGATCCACGATCATGGCCCGCCGAACCTCGGGTTGCGACGCCACCGCGCGGAGCAGCGCCGCCGTCGCCTCGCTGTCCCGGCGCAGCATCTGGCCCAACATCTGCTCCCGGAGGGCGGCCTCCAGCATCCGGGTCTCCAGATCCGCCGCCGTGCTCCGAACCTGGACCGTGTGCCGATACTGATACCAGCTCAGCCAGTACAGGCCCGCCGCCAGCGGGATGACGATGAGCAGCGTGATGCCGGTGACGAGGCGCGCCGAAAGGGGCTCGAGGCGCGGGAGCGGAAGGCCTCTCATCACCGCTCTCCTCCAGGCGGAAGACGCGAGACGGCGCGGACGCCCCGGCGTCCTGGACGCGCCTATGTTAGGAAACCTGCCCTCGTCCGGCAAGGGCGGCGGGAGGAGGATGGACTGACAGTGCTGGCAGATGTGAAGCGCGCTCCACCTGTCAAATCCGACAGGTCCGGATCGAGGCCGGGGCACGCCGTGCGCCCACCACGCCCCATTGGCCCGGCAAATGGCCGCGCTTGAGCGTCGGCCCGCGCCGGAGGCACGGCGGCACAATCGTTGCGAGGCGCACGCCCGTGCGCACGCCGCGGCGCAGGGGGGGTGGGTGCGTGGCGCCTCCCGCCGGAATCGACCGCCGGGCCTGGCTGAAGCTGGCCGTTCCGGCGGTGCTGGGGCTGGCCTCGGGCGGGTGCGCCCTGAGAGCGGGCGGCCCGCGGGCTGGGCTCCGGCGCCGCGTCCAGCTCGCGCCCATCGACGTGTCGTGGGACCGCATCATCCGAACCACCGTCGGCCTGCGTCCGCATCGGCGTTCGGGCTTCGTGGTCAGGGCCGACCGGCTCGATGACAAGACGGTCATTCACAACTACGGCCATGGCGGGACGGGGCTGTCGTTGAGCTGGGGGACGGCGTCGCTCGCTGCGGATCTCGCTCTGGCGCACGAGGCGCGCCGCGCCGCGATTCTCGGCTGCGGGGTCGTGGGGCTCACGGCCGCCCGGGAGTTGCAGCGCAGAGGGTTCGACGTGACGGTCTACACCATGGCGATGCCGCCGGAGACGTGCTCCAACGCGGCGCTCGGCGGCTTTACGCCGACCGCTGGCTTGATCGACGGAGAGCCCACGCCCGAGTTCGAAGCGCAATTCCGCCGCGCGGCCGAGATGTCCTACTATCGGCTGCAGCTTCTGGTCGGTTCCCGGTACGGTGTGTCCTGGATCGACAGCTACACCGCGACCGATGTCGTGCCGGAGGTAGCCACCGCGGCGACCACGCCGGCGCCGCGCCGCGCGGCCGGTGGGGCGCTCGTGCCCGACCAGTTGCGGATGCCGCGCGTCGTGCTCGGTCCCGGCGAGCACCCGTTCCCGACCCGGTATGCGGTCTGCCGGCCGTACCTGCGCATCGAGCCGAGCCTCTACGTCGATGCGCTGCTGCGTGACGTCCTTCTGTTCGGCGCGCGGATCGTCATCCGGAAGTTCAACACGCCGCGCGACCTGATGGCGTTGGACGAGCGGCTCATCGTCAACTGCACCGGCCTCGGGTCGCGCGCGCTGTTCGGCGACGAGGAGCTCGTGCCGGTCAAGGGGCAGCTCACGTTCCTCCTGCCGCAACCGGAGGTGACCTACCAGGCGTCCGGTCGGGGCGCCAGTGCGTTGCCGCGCAGCGACGGCATCGCCCTGGGCTTTACGGCCGAGCGCGATGTTTGGACGCTGGAACCCAACGACGAAGCCCGCCGGCAGGTCCTGGACGCCTGCATCCGGTTCTTCGGCGCGATGCGGCGGCCCGACCCCGGCGCGCGCCTGACCGCAGGGTTGTCGCGGGCGGGCGCCCCCCCGCCGGTCGAGAGCTTTTTCGGGCTGGCCTCATAGGCCCCCCGGCGGCCGGAGGGTGCTGGAATCGCGGGTTGCGCTACAATCTGCCGTGATTCCGCCGACGAGAGAGGAGGATGCGAGGATGCAGCGCCGGAGCGGCTCGGGCAAGCTGTATGTCGTCCTGACCCTGGCCGGAGCCCTGATCGCCCTCGGGTTCGCCCACGCGGCCGTCGAGCAGAAAGCGGCGACCCAGGCGCAGGCGGCCGTCCAGGCTCCGAAGTTCGAGGTGGACCCCTTCTGGCCGAAGCCGCTCCCGAATCACTGGCTGCTCGGCTCCACGATCGGGGTCTCCGTGGACGACCAGGACCACGTCTGGATCATCCATCGGGGGGCCGCCACGCTGAACCCCCGGACCGAGATGGGCGCGGCGACCGACCCGCCGACCGCGGAGGAATGTTGTCGGCCGGCGCCCCCCGTCCTCGAGTTCGACCCGGCCGGGAATCTCGTGGGCCACTGGGGCGGCCCGGGCGAGGGATACGAATGGCCGGAATCGAACCACGGGATCACCGTCGACTACAAAGGCTACGTGTGGATCGGCGGGAACGGCCAGAAAGACGCCCACGTGCTCAAGTTCACGAAAGAGGGCAAGTTCGTCTTGCAGGTCGGCCGGCAGGGCAAGAGCGGCGGCAGCCGCGACAGGGTGAACTTCGGGCGCGTGGCGAAGATCTTCGTGGACCCGGAAACCAACGAGGCGTACATCGCGGACGGCTACGGGAACAAGCGGGTCGCCGTCATCGACGCGGATACCGGTGCCTTCAAGCGGTACTGGGGCGCCTACGGGAACGAACCCGACGACACCCCCTTGGGTCCGTACAACCCGGACGCGCCGCCGGCCCAGCAGTTCCGCAATCCGGTGCACTGCGCGGAGGTCTCCAACGACGGGCTTGTCTACGTCTGCGACCGGGTCAACGACCGCATCCAGGTCTTCCGAAAGGACGGCACGTTCGTCAAGGAGGTCTTCATCGCCAAGCGGACGCTCGGAGACGGGTCCGTGTGGGACATCGCCTTCTCGCGCGACCCGCAGCAGCGCTTCCTGTACGTCGCCGACGGCAAGAACGAGAAGGTGTACATCCTGGACCGCCAGACGCTGCAGATCCTGACGAGCTTCGGCGACGGCGGGCGCCAGCCCGGTCAGTTCTTCGCGGTCCACAGCATCGCGACCGACTCGAAGGGCAACATCTACACGACGGAAACCTACGAAGGCAAGCGCGTGCAGAAGTTCGTGTACAAGGGCCTGGCCCCGGTCACGACGCTGAACCAGGGTCCGCCGTGGCCCGGCCGCTAGAGGCGGCTGGAAGCGCCTTCGGATCGCGCCCCGGCTCGACAGGATGCCTTGAAGACGGAGAGACGAGTCCATGTCCCTTGACAGCAAAGCGTGCGCGAGCGTGTCGGCGGCGGCGCTGGTCGCGTGGACAGCCCTGGGGCTGGCGCAGCCGGCTGGCCAGCCGGTCAACGATCTGCCCAACCCGTACCGCGCGGTCGACGGCTGGGCGAAGCTGCCCGAGGGCCGCACGTGGGGATCGACGAGCGCGGTGGATATCGACCCGGACGGCACCTCGGTGTGGGTCGCCGAGCGGTGCGGGGCCAACTCGTGCGCCGGGTCGGCGCTGCCGGTGGTCCTGAAGTTCGACGCCTCGGGGCGCCTGGTCACGAGCTTCGGCGCGGGGCTGTTCATCTTCCCGCACGGCATCCACGTCGACCGCGACGGCAACGTCTGGGTGACCGACGCCCGCGCGGCGACGCCCCAGGAGCTCGAGCGGTTCCCCGACGCGAAGGGCAAGGGGCACGTCGTGATCAAGTTCAGCCCCACAGGTCAGGTGCTCCTGACGCTGGGGACGCCGGGCGTCGCCGGCGACCCGCCGCACGCCCTCACCGAGCCGTGTGACGTCGTGACGGCGCCGAACGGCGACATCTTCGTCGCCGAGGGCCACAGCGGGCAGAACGCCAACGCGCCGCCGGACACGGTCGCGCGCATCACGAAGTTCGACCGCACTGGCAAGTTCCTCATGAGCTGGGGCAAGCTCGGCTCGGGACCGGGCGAGTTCCGGACCCCGCATGGGCTGGCCATCGACTCCCAGGGCCGGCTCTTCGTGGCCGACCGGGGCAACGTCCGGCTCCAGATCTTCGACCTGCAGGGGCGGTTTCTCGCGGAGTGGAAGCAGTTCAGCCGCCTGAGCGGGATCTTCATTGACAAAGACGACGTCCTGTACGGGGCCGACTCGGAGTCGAACCGCCGGACGAACCCGGGCTGGAAGCGGGGCATTCGGATCGGCAGCGCCCGCGACGGGACGGTGCGGTACTTCATTCCCGACCCCGTGGCGGACCCGGACAAGGCGGCGACCAGCGGGGCGGAGGGCGTGGCCGCCGACGCGCAGGGCAACGTCTACGGCGCGGAGGTCGGGCCGCGCATGTTGCGGAAGTACACCAAGCAGTAAGCGCCCGCCGAGAGCAGGAGGCGACCGTGGGTCTGGCGCGCGCCACCGCATCGTCCCGGCGCTCGGGCTGGATCGCGTCACCGCGGGCCGCCGCCGCCGTCGCGGTGCTCGGCCTGGTGGCGGCGGCCGCCCGGCCGGCCGCGCACGAGATTCCGCGGGACGTCACCGTGCAGGCCTTCATCAAACCCGAAGGCGACCGCGTGCGCGTGCTCGTGCGCGTGCCCCTCGGCGCGATGCGGGACGTCGACATCCCGGTCCGCCCCAACGGCGCCCTGGACCTCGCCCGCCTCGACCCGGCCATCCGGCAGGCGGCGCTCGTGTGGCTGCGGGACGCCATCGAGCTCTACGAAGAGGACGTCCGCCTGCCGCCGCCCGAACTCGTCGCGGCGCGCGTAGCCCTGCCCTCCGACCGGTCGTTCGCCGACTACGACACCGCGCTGGCCGCCCTGACCGGCGGGCGGGCGCCGCTCGACACCGACGTCACCTGGAGCCAGGCGCTCCTCGACGTCCTCTTCGAGTCCCGGATCCGCTCGGACACCGCGCGGTTCTCCATGCGGCCCGGCTTCGCCCGGCTCGGGGAACGCGTCCTCACGGTCGTCCGGTTCTTGCCGCCGGGCGGCGCCGTCCGGGCCTTCGAGTTCGCGGGCGACCCGGGCCTCGTCCGGCTCGACCCGCGGTGGCACCAGGCGGCCCTGACGTTCGTGAGGCTGGGGTTCCTCCATATCCTCGACGGCACCGACCATCTCCTGTTTCTGCTGTGCCTGGTGATTCCCATCCGGCGCATCCGCCCGCTGGTCGCCGTCGTGACCTCGTTCACCGTCGCCCACTCGATCACGCTCATCGCCTCGGCCTACCGGATCGCCCCGGACGCCCTGTGGTTTCCCCCGTTCATCGAGACCCTGATCGCCGCCTCGATCGTGTACATGGCGATCGAGAACGTGACGGGCCGCACCCTCCAGGGCCGGTGGCTGGTCGCTTTCGGGTTCGGACTCGTCCACGGCTTCGGCTTTTCGTTCGCCTTGCGGCAGACGCTGCAGTTCGCCGGCGCACACCTGGTAACGTCGCTCGTCTCGTTCAACTTCGGCGTGGAGCTCGGGCAGCTTTTCGTGCTCGCGCTGCTGGTGCCGGCGCTGGAGCTGGGCTTCCGGTACGTGCTCAACGAGCGGATGGGGACCCTCGTGTTGTCGGCGCTGGTCGGGCACACGGGCTGGCACTGGCTGCTCGAGCGCGCGGCGGTGCTCCGCCAGTTCCGGTTCGAGTGGCCCGCGGCCGACCTGGCGCTGCTCGCGGGCGTGCTGCGATGGCTCATCCTCGCCCTCATTGTCGGCGCCGCGCTGTGGGCGCTGTCCAGCGTGCTCAAGGAACCGGCTCGCGCCGCACCGACGCGCGAGCCGGCCGGTGCGGAACAGTGACCTGCTGAAAAGGAGTGGATCATGTCGCGGAGAGGCACAGATCATCGGACCCGGTCGGTGCTCGCGTCGATCGTCGCCGCCTTCGCCGTCGCCAGCGGACTCGGCCTGCGCGGGGCAGCGCCCGAGCAGCCAGGCCGCGGCGCCGCGCCGGGCTTCCCCAGCACCGCGCGCGGCGAGTGGCCCCACTACAACGGCGACGTGAAAGGAAGCCGCTACTCGCCCCTGGATCAAATCAACGCCTCGAACTTCAACAAGCTCGAGGTGGCCTGGCGCTTCAAGACCGACAACCTCGGCCCCCGCCCCGAGTACAAGCTCGAAGGCACGCCCCTGATGGTGGGCGGTACGATCTACGCGACCGGGGGCACCCGCCGCGCCGTCGTGGCCCTCGACGCCAAGACCGGCGAGCTCAAGTGGGTCCACAGTCTGGACGAAGGGCGACGCGCCGAGGTGGCGCCGCGCAAGCTCTCGGGACGCGGCCTCTCTTACTGGACCGATGGCAAGGGCGACGAACGCATCTACTACTACACGATCGGCTACCGCCTGGTCGCCCTCAATGCGAAAACCGGCCAGTTGGTCCCCACCTTCGGCCAGGGCGGCATGATCGACCTCAAAGAGGGCGTCGTCTTCGGCAAGGGCGGCAAGCAGGTCCAGATCCCGCTCGAGACCGGTGAAGTCGGCGTCCACTCCACCCCGCTCATCGTCAACGACATCATCATCGCCTCCTCCGCGATGGCCGAAGGGTTGCGATACGAGTACTCCACGAACGCCAAGGGCGTCATCCGGGCCTACGACGTGCGGACCGGCAAGCTGCTCTGGCGCTGGGACACCATCCCGCGCCCGGGCGAGCCGGGCAACGAAACGTGGGAGAACGGATCCTGGGAATGGACCGGGAACGTCGGGGCGTGGACGGAGTTATCGGCCGACCCGGAGGCGGGCATCCTCTATGTGCCCGTCGAGACCCCGACCATCGACGTCTACGGCGGCAACCGGCCGGGCGACAACCTCTACGCCGAGAGCCTCGTGGCCCTCGACCTGAAGACCGGCAAGAAGAAGTGGCACTTCCAGTTCGTCCACCACCCGCTCTGGGACTACGACATCTCGGGCTGGCCCCTCGTCATGGACGTGACGATCGACGGCAAGCCGCGGAAGATCGTCACGAACCCCACGAAGCAGTGCTTCCTGTACACCTTCGACCGACTCACCGGTGAGCCCATCTGGCCGATCGTCGAGCGACCGGTCCCGCAATCGGACGTGCCGGGCGAAAAAACGTCGCCGACCCAGCCCTTCCCCACCAAGCCACCGGCGATCTGCCGCAACTACATCGCCCCCGACGATGTCATCGACTTCACGCCGGAGTTGCGCCAGCAGGCGCTCCAGAACCTGAAGAAGTTCCGCTGGCTGCAAACCCCGTTCGTGCCCTACATGATCCCCAACGAGAAGGAACTGGGCGCCGTGCAGATCGGCAACACAATGGGGGGCGTCAACTGGCCGGGGTCGGGCTTCGACCCGGAGACCGGCATCGTTTACACCCACGTGAACAACTCATCGGTCGGGACCGGGGTGATCACGCCGGAGTACTTCGCCAAGATCAACCCCGAGGCGCAGATCAAGCAGGGGCGCATTCCGATCTGGGAATCCCCGCACTTCGGCCAGCCGGAAGAGCCCATGGGCGGCGGCGCGCGGAGCAGCGCGCTCACCCAGGGTCTCGAGGGCTTGCCCATCGTCAAGCCACCCTACGGCATGATGGTGGCGGTCGACATGAACAGCGGCACGATCAAATGGCAGGTCCCGCATGGGGACACGCCGGACCTGGTCCGCAACCACCCGCGCCTCAAGGGGCTGAACATCCCGAAGACGGGCCAGAACGGCATCGTGGGGGTCGTGATCACCAAGACCCTCGTGATCGCCGGCGACCCGCAGGTCACCGCCCCGCCAGGCCGGCCGCGCGGGGCGATGCTGCGCGCCTACGACAAGCAAACGGGCGCGGAGGTCGGGGCGGTCTGGCTCCCGGCGCAGCAGAGCGGATCGCCCATGACCTACATGGTGGACGGGCGCCAGTACATCATCGTGGCTGTGGGCGGCGGCACGTACTCGAGCGAGTACATCGCGTTCGCGCTGCCGGAGAGCGAGCTGAAGAAAACGACGAGCAGCGGGCAGCGCTAGGAGGTGGACGACCGGTGCGGATCTCCACCAAGGCGTCCCTGACCGTGACCTCGGGATTGCTGCTCTTCGGCGCGGTCGTCGTGGCGAGCCGCGAGCAGCCCGCCCGGACGGTCTGGGACGGCGTCTACACGGAGGCGCAGGCCAAACGGGGTGCGGCCCTGTACGACGTGCACTGCGCGTCGTGTCACGGACCGGCGGGCGCGGGCGGCGGGCTCGCGCCCGCGCTGGTCGGGAGCGCGTTCGCCGCGAATTACGACGGCCTGACCGTCGCCGACCTCTTCGAGCGCAACCGCCGGACGATGCCGGTCGGCGAGGAAGGTACGCTCAGCCGGGAGGAAACGGCGGACATCACCGCCTACATGCTCCAGTGCAACGGCTTCCCGGCGGGCAAGGAGGAGCTCCCGAGCGAGGTGCACGCCCTGCGAGGGATCGCCTACCTGGCCACGAAGCCGCGGTAGCGGGCGAACCGGCCGACCCGCTCGAGCCTCGACCCCGGCCGCCGCGGTTGACAGGACCGGAACGAACGCGCAGAATGCGGCCGGCTCGCCGCAGAGGTCGCACCGGGCGCGAGAACGGAGGACCCATGACCCTCAGCCGCCGACGCTTCGTCAGTGGACTCGCCGTCGCGCTGGGCTACGCGGGATTGCACCCGCGCGACGTCTTCACCCAGGGACGCGGGGGCCAGGCCGCCGGCGCCCGCCGGGAGCCCCTGGACCTCGACAAAGTCGTCAAGTTGAACAACAACGAAAACCCCTACGGCCCGCCCGAATCGGTCATGCGGGCCATGAACTCCGCCTGGCGGTGGGTCAACCGCTACGGCGCGCCCGACGGCGGCCTCAGTGAGGCGATCCAGGAGCTGCACGGCGTCAAGGCGGAAAACATTCTGCTGGGCGCCGGCTCCGGCGAAATCCTCGACGCGGCGGCCGTCACCTTCCTGCAAGGGGGCAAGAAGGTGCTCGGGGTCGAACCCACCTACGGCCAGGTCTACCAGCGCGCCACCGCGATCGGCGCCGACGCCATCAAGCTCCCGCTCCGAACGGACTACACGCAGGACATCCCGGCCCTCATCGAGGCGGCCAACCGGCACGCGTCCGAGATCGGCCTCGTCTACCTCTGCAATCCCAACAATCCCACGGGCATGGTCGTGCCGAAGGAAGAGGTCCAGCAGTTGCTGGACGGGATCCCCCAGGGCATGCCCGTTTTGATCGACGAGGCGTATCACCACTTCATCGACAACCCGCGGTACGCGACGTCGATCCCCTACGTGCTCGAAGGGCGGCCCGTGATCGTGACGCGCACCTTCTCGAAGATCGCCGGCCTGGCCGCCCTGCGGCTCGGCTACGGAATCGCGCCCGCCCCCCTCATCCGGAAGATGCGGGCCTTCACCACAGGCAGCGTGAACGTCCTCGTGAAGTTCGGCGGCGCCGCCTCGATCAAAGACACGGCGGCCCAGGAAACCGTCAAAGCTCTCAACATCAAGGTCCGCGAAAAGACCATGGCGGCCCTCCGCGCCTACGGCTACGAGGTGCTGCCGTCCGACACGAATTTCTTCATGGTGGGAGTCCGCCGTGACGTGCAGGCGGTCGGGGAGGAGTTCCGGAAGCGCAACATCCTGGTCGGCCGCCCGTTTCCACCCATGACCCAACACCTCCGCGTCTCGGTCGGGACCGACGAGGAAATGAACCGGTTCATCGCCGCGTTCAAGGAAATCCTTCCGCCGGGGACGGCGGCGGCCGGGGCGTGAGCGTGCCGGAGGCGCCGTCGATGCCGTCACCCGCGCCCGCGCCTCCCGCGATGGTCTC
>CAYZKQ010000031.1:20796-23154 GCA_964478975.1 uncultured Vicinamibacterales bacterium
CGTCGATGCCCGCGCGCGCCGTCTCTGCGGTGTGCTGGCTCGCCGTCGGCTGGTGGGTGCTCGTCGGACCGGCGCCGGCCGCAGCCGGCCCGCGGCAGGCCCCCGACCGGCCCGCGGCGTCGGATCTCGCCCAGCCTGCATCTGCGCGCATCGGCGGCGTCGTGGTCGACGCCTCCGGCGCTCCCGTCCCGGGAGCCCTCGTGACGGCCGAAGCGGCCGGCGGGGCGACCGTCGAGACGACCACGGGCACCGACGGCCGCTTCGTGCTGACCGGCCTGCCCGCCGCCGCCGTCGACGTGCGCGCCGCCGCACCCGGCTTCGACCCCGCACGCCTCCGCGTCGGACCCGAAAGTCCCGCGGAGGTGCGCCTCGTCCTCCACCCCGCCCGGCTCCACGACACCGTGACCGTCACGGCATCCCGCGGGGCCGTGCGCCTCGAGACGCCAGCCGCCACCACGGTCGTGACGTCCGCCGAGCTGCTCACCGCTGCGGCGCCGCTCGTCGACGATGCCCTGCGGAATACGCCCGGGTTCAGCCTGTTCCGGCGGTCGTCGTCCCGGGCGTCGGTGCCGTCAGCCCAGGGCGCGACGCTGCGCGGGATCTCCGGCTCCGGCGCCAGCCGCACCCTGGTCCTCGCCGACGGTCTTCCCCTCAACGACGCCTTCGGAAGCTGGGTCTACTGGAACCGGATCCCCGCCGCCGCCATCGACCGGGTCGAAGTCGTCCGCGGCGCCGCCGGCGACCTCTACGGCGCCGACGCGCTCGGCGGCGTCATCCAGATCCTCACGTTCCCCGCGACGCGGCCGCGGCTCCGGGCGTTCGTCGAGGCGGGCTCGTTCGAGACGACCCGCGTTTCCCTGTTCGCCGCCGGGCGGACCCGGGGGTGGACCGGTGCGGCCGCGGGCGAGTGGTCCGACACGGCGGGGGCCGTGCGGGTCGCCCGGGACCAACGCGGCCCCATCGACACGCCGGTGACGAGCGACTACCGCACCGCGTTCGCCGCCGGGGGCTACGACGCAGGCGGATGGCGCGCCCAGCTTCGGGCCGGCGTCTACGACGAGGACCGCTCCCGCGGGACCCCGCTTCAAGTCGACGACACCTCGTGGCGGCAGGCCTCCGGCGAGGTGGCCAGCACGTTCGCCGGCGGTGCCTGGCTCGTCCGGGCCGCCGGCGGATCCCAGACGTTCTTCAACAACTTCTCGGCGGTCTCCGCAGACCGCACGGCGGAGCGGTTGACGAGAGACCAGCGGATTCCGAGCACCTTCGCCCACGTGAGCGGCCAGTGGGTCAGAGACTGGGGACGCCGGACCTTGCTCATCGGGGCCGAAGGCCGGCGCATCCGGGCCGAGGTCCAGGAAACCCGCTACTCGCCCCAAAGCGTGGCGTCGGGACCGTTCCTCGCCGGCGGAACCGAAGTCGACGCGTCCCTGTTTGCGCGCGCCAGCCTGCGCGCCGCCGATCGGGTGACGCTCGTGGCGGGTGCGCGCGGCGACGTCTGGCGGTCGCGCCCCACGGACCCCGGAACGCCCCGGCACGCCGTCGGCTTCTTCAGCCCCAGTGCCTCGCTCGCCTGGCAGGCCTCGCCGGGCGTCGGCCTCCGGTTCGCCGCCTACCGGGCCTACCGGACCCCGACCCTGAACGAACTCCACCGCGGCTTCCGGGTCGGCGACGTCGTGACCGATCCCAATCCCCAGCTCGACCCCGAACGGCTCACGGGCGTGGAAGGCGGCGTGCTCCTCGCTCGCGCGCGGTTCTCCGGCCGGCTCACCGGTTTCTGGAGCCACCTGGACGACGCGATCGCCAACGTGACACTGCGCGCGACCCCGACGTTGATCACACGCCAGAAGCAGAACGCCGACCAGGTCCGCGCCGCCGGCCTCGAAGCGGAACTGGATGTGCGGCCCACCAGCCGCCTCACGGTCACGGGTGTGGCCGCCTTCACGGCGTCGCACTTCAGCCACACCCCGAAGCAGCCGGCCATCCAGGGGAAGCGCGTGCCGCAGGTCCCGACCTACCAGCTCGGGACCACCGTCACGTATGCCGACCCTGGGGGGTGGACCTGCTCAGCGCAGGTGCGGGCCGTTGGGATCCAGTACGACGATGACCTGAACGAACTGGCACTGAAGGCGTTCACGGTGGTGGACGCCTACGCGAGCCGCGCCCTCGGACGGCGCCTCCACCTCTTCGCCGCGGTCGAGAACGTGTTCGACGCGGAGTACGATGTGGGCCGCACACCGGTCCGCACGGTCGGGTGGCCGCGCGCGATGCGGGCCGGCGTGCGGGTGTTTCTCCCGTAGACGCGGGCCCGCCGCCCTACGCGGCTGCGGCGGCGGGCAGGCCCAGCACCTGGGCGAAGAC
>CAYZKQ010000032.1:0-7928 GCA_964478975.1 uncultured Vicinamibacterales bacterium
CGCGGGCCCGCGTGCGGCTGCTGGCCGGCGAACCGGCCGCGGGGGCGGTGCGCCTGGCGCTGGCCGAGGCGCGGGGCGGGGCGCGGCTGCCGACTTACAAACCGGACTAGCCGGCCGGGTGCGGCGCCGGACCGCGCCCAGCACCGACTCGCCGAACGGACATGCTGATACGCGTCTATCGATCAGCCCGCACCGCCGCCGCGGCCCTCGCGCGGCGCGTGGCCGCCGCGGTCGCCGAGCGTCCCGGCCTGGTATTAGGGTTGCCCGCGGGCCGGACGCCGATCCCCTTCTACGAAGCCCTGGTCCGGTTGTGCGCGCGAGGTGCCGCCGATCTTTCGCACACCACGATTGTCCAGCTCGACGAGTTCCTCGGGCTGCCGCCGCACGATCCCGGCACCTACCGGGCGTTCCTGAAACGCCACTTCCTGGACCGCCTGCCGGCGCCGCCTCGTCGGGTGCACTTCTTCGACGGGACGGCGCCGGATCCCGAGGCCGAGTGCGCCCGCTACGAGCGGGCCATCGCGCGGGCCGGCGGTATCGACCTCCAGATCCTGGGCCTGGGCACCAACGGCCACATCGCGTTCAACGAGCCCGGCGCCATCCTGTTCGCGCGGGCGCACCACACCCGCCTGACGCTCGCCTCGCGCCGCGCCAATGCGTCGTTCTTCGGCGGGCACCTCGGGCGCGTGCCCCGGGAAGCCCTGACGCTCGGCGTCGCCACCATTCTCTCGGCGCGCCGAGTGGTCGTCCTGGCCACCGGCCGGGGAAAAGCGTCGATCGTCCGGCGGATGACGGCGGGGATCCTGACTCCCCGGGTGCCGGCGTCGCTGCTCCAAATCCACCCCGCCGCGGAGCTGTGGCTCGACCGCGCGGCGGCCGCGGGGCTGACGACGGGCGGGCCCCGGGGCCGGTCTCGCCGGCCCCCGGGTCGGGAGCGGCTGGACTGACTGCGCGGGCGGCGTTCAGCTTTTCGACGCGAGGAGTTCCCGCAAGCGCGGCTCGATGTCTTCGCCGATTGCTTCGCGAACCGAATCGTTCGCCTCGCGCAGGCGCCGGACGGCCGCGGCGTAGCTCGCCCCCGTCTTCTGCATCACGATCGCCGCCTTCACGTTCCAGTGCGCCCGGCGCAGGAGCTTGCCGGCGGCGTCGTAGTCGAGGCCGGTCACGATCCCGAGGATGCGGCGGGCCCGGTCCTTCAGCTTTTCCGAGCCGGTCTGCACGTCCACCATCAGGTTGCCGTAGGTCTTGCCGACCTTGATCATCGAGATGGTGGTGAGCATGTTCAAGACGAGCTTGGTGGCGGTGGCGGCCTTCAGCCGCGTCGACCCCGCGATGATCTCGGGGCCGACGGCGGGCGCAATCACGAGGTCGACCACATCCTGCAGCTCGGTCTTCGGCCAGCAGGTGATGAAGATGATCTTCGCGCCGGCCTTCCGCGCCCGGGTCAGGGCGCCGCGGACGAACTGGGTCATGCCGCTCGCCGACACTCCGATGAGCACGTCCCGCTGGGAGATCCGCAAGCGGGCGACCGCCCGGGCCCCCTCCTCGTAGTTGTCTTCGACGCCCTCGCGGGCGCGGAACATCGCTGCCTGGCCCCCGGCCATCAGGGCCTGTACCAGCCGGGGCGGGGTCCCGAAGGTCGGCGGCATCTCGGCGGCCTCGAGAACCCCCAAGCGGCCGCTCGTGCCGGCGCCGACCAGGATGATGCGCCCCCCCTTGCGGAGGGCTTGCACGATGATCTGCACGCCGTGCGCGATGTGCTCTTTTTCGCGCAGGACCGCGCTGATCACCTTGCGGTCCTCGGCGGCCATCAGCTCGATGATCTCGGGCACGGGACTCTTGTCGATGCCCAGGCTGGCCGGGTTGATCTGCTCCGTGGGCAGGTCCTCCCACTTCGAGTGCGTCGGCATGGGGCACCGTTCGCAGGGCAACCCCGTACGCTACTCCCCGTGACCCCGCGTGTCAATTGCCGTACAATCGGCACGGAGCCGGTCGCGTGAGCTGCCCGGAGATCGACGCCTATCTGGACCACCTGCGCGTCGAGCGGCGCCTGGCGCCCCTCACGGTGGAGAGCTATGCCCGCGACCTGCGCCAGCTCCGGGCCTTCGCCGAGCAGCGGGGGACCGGGGTGGGTGGGTTGGCGCGTCACGATCTCGAAGCCTTCGTCCGCCGCCTCATGAGCGCGGGGCGATCCCCGCGGTCGGTCGCCCGGAGCGTCGCGGCGCTGCGGGGGTTCTACCGGTTCCTCGCCAGCGAAAAGCGCCTCGCCGCGAATCCGGCTGCGGAGCTGCCGGCGCCGCGCGCCTGGCGCACGCTGCCGACCTACCTCAGTGTCGAGGACGTCGACCGCCTGATCGCCCAGCCGGACGTCTCGACGCCGCGCGGCCTGCGGGATCGCGCGCTCATCGAGCTCCTGTACGCCACCGGCGTGCGCGTCTCCGAGCTCGTCTCGCTGCGGCTCGCCGACCTCCGGCTGGCCGACGGGTACGTCACGTGTACCGGCAAGGGCGGCGCGCAGCGCATCGTCCCGGTCGGCCAGAGCGCCGCCGCCTGGGTGGAGCGCTACGTGCGCGAGGCGAGACCCGCGTTGCTCCAGGGGCGGCGCTCGCCCTGGCTGTTCGTCAACGGACGGCGCGGCGGGCGCCTGACGCGCGTCGGCGTCTGGAAACGTCTCAAAGCGTACGGGCGGGCCGCCGGCCTGCGCGGGCCCCTGAGCCCGCACGTGCTGCGCCACTCGTTCGCGACGCACCTGCTCGAACGCGGCGCCGACCTCAGGGCCATCCAACTCATGTTGGGACACGCGGACCTGTCGACCACGCAAATCTACACGCACGTGCTCGAGGCCCGCCTCCGGACCGTGTACGAAAAGTTCCACCCGCGGGCCTGACATGCGCCGCCCGAAACGACTGTGGCTCGGCGTGTTCGCCGGGTGTGCCGGCGGCCTGCTCGCCCTGCTGGCTGTGCGGCCGCCGGCGCCCACGAGGGTCGAGGCGCCGGACTGGCCGGCAGACGGCGCGGTGACGGTCTGGACCGGCGCGTTCCACGTGCACACGCGCCGCTCGGACGGAGCCGGCACGGCCGACGAAGTGGCCGCGGCGGCGGCGCGCGCGGGTCTCCAGTTCGTCGTGTTCGCCGACCACGGCGACGGCATGCGACCCCTGGAAGCCCCGCAGTATCGCCACGGCGTCCTCTGCGTCGACGGCGTCGAGATCAGCACGAGCGGGGGACACTACGCCGCCGTCGGGCTGCGGCCGGCCCCGTACCCGCTGGCCGGGGAGCCGCGCGATGTCGTCGAAGACGTGGCCCGGCTCGGCGGCCTCGGGATCGTGGCGCACCCCACGTCCGCCAAGCCGGCCCTCGAGTGGACGGACTGGTCGGCGCCGTTCGACGGACTTGAGTGGCTGAACGGCGACGCCGAGTGGCGCGACGAACCGTGGCCCGTCTTGCTGCGCGCCCCGCTGGCGTACCTGACGCGCCCCGCCGAGGCGCTGGCGGAGTTGCTCGACCGACCCGAGCTGGCTCTCGCGCGGTGGGACGCCCTGACCGCCCGGCGCCGGGTGGTGGCAGTGGCCGCCTCGGACGCGCACGGCCGCATCGACATCGGAGGCAACGCCGCCACACCGGGCGGCCCGAGTGTCCTGCGCGTCCCCTCCTACGAAGCTTCGTTCCGCGCCTTCGCCACGCGAGTCGAGCTGGACAGGCCGCCCCGAGGGGAGGCGGCCGCTGACGCCGACGCGTTGCTGCAGGCGGTCCGCGGCGGCCGGGTGTACAGCGCAGTGGACGCGCTGGCCCGACCTGTGCGCTTCGAGTTTTTCGCCCTCGTGCAGGGCGAGGTGGCGGCGCGCGTCGGCCAGACCGTGATGGCACCCGCCGGCCCGATCACCTTTCGGGCCAGAACCCGGGCGCCCCGTGGAAGCACCATCGTGCTGTATCAGGACGGTCGCGAGGTGGCCCGCGCCGACGGCGACGAGTTGGAGCACACCGCGACGGTCGAGCGGGCCGCCTTCCGCGTCGAAGTCCAGGTTCCGGGCGCGCCAGGGAGTCCGCCGATTCCCTGGATCCTGAGCAACCCCATCTATGTCGGCCCGCGCAGCGGGGAAGGGGAGTCCCCGCCCCCGCGACTGCCGGCGAGCCGTGAAGATCCGGTGGGCCGCCCGGGCGACCCGGCAGGCTGGCTCGTCGAGACCGACCCATCTTCGCGGGGCGCCGTAAGCGGGGTGCCCTCGCTCGGTGGTCGGGAGCTGGCTTTTCGCTACGCGCTCGGGGGCGGCCCGCCGCTCGGACAGTACGCGGCGCTCGTCCGCCGCGTCGACCCGGCCGGCAGCCTCGCCCCCTACGACCGCTTGACCTTCCGCGTGCGCAGCAGCCGGCCGGCGCGTGTCGAGGTCCAGCTCCGCCAGCCGGGTGGCCGCGACGGGTCGAGGTGGCAGCGCTCGGTCTACGTGGACGAGGTCCCGAGGGAGGTTACGGTCTTCTTCGACGACCTGGTTCCGGTCGGAGCGGCGGGCCCGCGAAGACCCCACCTCGCCCTCGTCGAGTCGATTCTGTTCGTGTTCGACACCAATCACACCCTCCCGGCGACCGCCGGCGTCCTGTGGCTGGACGCGGTGCGGCTCGGCCGGCCCTGACGCCGGTGCGGCCCGGCCGGCGGCGGGGCGTTCGGCCCGGGGACGTCCGCGCGGCCCGGGCCGGGCAGCCGCGTGTGTGTCGGTGCACTAGCGCACATGTACACTAGTGCACCAGTATACTAGGACGCCTGGATGGCGTATGCTGGAACGACTGGAGCGCTCCATGCTGTTCGAAGTCGACCCGGCCGACCCGCGACCCCTGTATCGGCAGATCGTGGACGAGGTGCATCGGGGTCTCGCGACGGGACTCCTGCGACCAGACGAAGCGCTTCCGCCCGTGCGGCGTCTGGCCGCGGAGCTGCGCGTCAACCCGAACACGGTCCAGCAAGCCTACCGCGCCCTCGAACGGGAGGGGCTCGTCACGGTGCGGCGCGGCCGCGGGACGTTCGTGGCGCGCGGGGTCAGAACGCGGCCGGCGCCCGCGCACGTGGCCCGGCAGGTGGCCGAGCGCGCGCTCCGGGACGCCTTCCGCCACGGGCTCCTGGCGAGCGACTTGATCGCGGCGATCAAAGAGATCGCGCCGAAGGTCGGCGGCCGGTAACCGGGAACCGCGCGCCGCTTCGCTCGACGCGCCCGCCTCGCGAGGGGCTCGACCGGCCGCACCTCACGTCGACACGGTGAAGAGCAAGTAGAGCGCCCCGGCGGCGAACAGCAGATTCGGAGCCCACGCTGCGAGACCGGGGGCGAGCAGCCCGGCTGTCCCGACGGCGGCCAGCAAACTGGTGAGGAACCAGTAACTCATGGCGAGGGCGAGCCCCAACCCGATCCCGTAGAGCGCCCCCCGCCGGCCTGTCGTCACCGCGAACGGCACGGCGAGCAACGTCATGATCACGGTGACGAACGGGAACGCGACCTTGCGCTGGAGATCGACGCGGTACCGGGCCACGTTGAGCCCGCTCAGTTCGAGTTCCGCTACGTGGCGGCGCAGCTCGCCGAAGGTCATCATGTCGGCGCTCGGGCGCTCGGTCTCGAAGTACTCGGGGGGCTCGAGGTCAAGCCGGCGCTCGGTGAAGCGCTCGGTCTCGGCCTCGAGCTCCGAACCGGGCCCCTGGTACCGCCGCGTCCAGCCGTCCTGCCCGACCCACGCGCCGCCGGCGAACGCCGCGCGCGCCACGGAGGTTTGCCGGGTCAGCCGGCTGCCCGAAGGGTCGAGTTCGAAGATCGACAGCGAGAGCAAGCGGTCGCTCTCGGGGTCGAAGAGCCGGTAGTGATAGATGTGGCCGTGCCGGCCGGCGAGCCAGTTGCGGTTCGCGGCCGTCACGGTGCGGGGCGGCCGCCCGCGGATCGTCCGGCTGATGGCGTCGGCGCGCCGGTTGGCCGCGGCCAGCACGGTTTCCTCGAGGGCGAACAGGACGCCTGCGCCGACCAGCCCGACGACGAGGAGGGGAGCCGCGGTGCGGTAGAGACTGATCCCGCACGCCTTCGTCACCGTGAGCTCGCTGGTCTTGGTCAGCAGGCCCAGCGTCACGAGCGTCGCGATGAGGATCGAGAGGGGGAGCACGTAGTAGCTGAACTGGGGCGTGGCATACCAGAAGTACTGCAGGAGCATCCAGCCCGACGCCTGGCCCTTGAACAGCTCGTCCGAGAGGTCGATGAACGTGGAGATATAGAACAGTGACAGCAGGCCCGCGAAGGCGAGCCCCATTACCCGGAGGTGCATCCGCGTGACGTACCGGTCGAGCAGCGTCGGCGCCGGCACGTTGACGCGCGGCCACCGCACGACCACGACGACCCGCGGCGTCCTCGCCCCGGGCGCCTCGCCCCCCGGTCGCGCGCGGCGCAGCCGCCCGGCCCAGAGGGGCCACCGCAGCGAGAGGGCGCTCTCGATCCGGCGGGCTCGCCGGACGACCAGGAGCACTCCCGCCACACCCAGGACCACGTTGGGAACCCAGCGGGACCACGCGGCCGGGAGGAGCTGCGCTTTGGTGAGCGATTCCGCGATGAAGAGGACCACGTAGTAGAGAAAGACGACGGCCAGCCCGAGGACGAAGCCGGCCAGTTTGCCGTCTTTCCGCGACGTCACCCCGAGGCCGAGCCCGATCGCCCCGAACACCAGGCACGCCACCGGGACCGAGAACTTCAGGTGAATCGCCATGATCTCGTTGTGCACCGGAAGGCCTTGCGCCTGCTTCAGGCGGATCTGCTCCCGCAGCGCCTCGAGGGTCATCTCCTGGATCCCGCGCTGGGGGCCGGTCCGCGGGAACACCGTCTCCGGGTCGAGGGCGATCGTCATGGACCCGAACTCGAGCACGTCGTCCGGGGTATGCCGGGCGCCGTGCTCCAGGACGAGGTCGACGCGGCGGGCGGTCCGGTCCAGCACCAGATAGCCCCGCTGCGCCACGTAGGCCGTCGGCCACGGCCCGGGCTCGGTCGTGTCGGCCACGAACACGCCGCGCCAGCCTCGGGTGGCGTCCGACGTGTCGCGGACGTAGAGCACCTTGCCCGGGAAATCCTCGAAAAAGACCCTCGGCTTGACCTCGTGTTCGACGCGCTCGGCCATGATGCCGTAGGTGAGCTCCCGGAAGGTCTGGTTGGCGTCGGGGATCGCAATCACCATCACCCAGAGCGTGGCGGCGGCGGCCGCGGTCGACACGAGGGCGACCGGCCGGACGAGGCGGTACAGGCTCACCCCGCCCGCCAGCAGGGCGACGATTTCGCGGTCTCCCGAAAGCCGTCCGAACGCGATGAGGAGGCCGACCAGCAGCGCCACCGGGATCGCGATGCCGAGGGCCTGGGGCACGAGCGTCAGGATGAGCCGGGCGACGGTGGGCACCGGCACCCCCCGCGCGAGCAGCGGCTCCGCGTATTGCATGATCGGCTCGATCGTGAGGAGGAAGGTGAACACCAAGAGGGCGAGCCCGCTGGGCGGCAGGATCTCGCGGAGGACGTAACGGTCGAGCGTCTTCAGCACGGTCGTGGTTGCGACTTCGGGTCGACGATAGCACATCTGGTATGCGGCGGCGGTGTGGGTGGGGTTGCGGCGTGGCGGGCGCGGGATGCGGGCAGAGGGCCGCGAGAGCCAGCGGGTCCGGGCATGGCGCTGCCGAGGGGCGGCCTTCAGGAGTGGGCGCCTGGGGCGGGAGGCGGACGGGCGGAAATGAGTGCACAGGTTGTCCACAGGGGCGAAAGGCTTGGGATTTCTCGTGAGTCTGATAAGAAGTGTTATGTTAACCTACATTCGAGACCCGGCGTGCGGGCCCACAAGCTCGTATCCTCAGGAGCGAGGCGGATGTCTCGTTCGAAGCCGCGGAAGACCGGGCTCGAAGGCGCCTCGCGGAGCCCGCAGCGGCGCACCCAGCC
>CAYZKQ010000032.1:8028-22974 GCA_964478975.1 uncultured Vicinamibacterales bacterium
GCCCGGCCGTCGCCGGCGTGCCGACCTCGTCCCCGGCCTCAGCGGACGGCCACCCTCACGAGTTGTTGTTGGACTTGTTGTTGGACCGGAGCTCCTGGAGGATCGCCTCGAGGGCCGCGATGAGCTCGGCGCGTTCGACGCGGGGCTTCCGGAACGTCAGGCGCAAGGCGAAGGCGTTGCTCGGCGCCTTGTACGCAAAGACGTAGGCGCGCGGGCGCCCCCGCTTGGCCGCGGTTGTGGCGCGCCGGGCGCGCTCGCGGGTCGGGCCCTCCCGCGCGAGACGCTCGACCAGGGCGGTCATTTTCTCCGGCGTGCCCTGTCTAACTATCTGCAAAAGCAGAGACTTAGAAGAAATGTCGGCCAGCCGACACAGCTCCCGGACCGCTTCGGGCATGTGGGCGAGCGCCAGCGTCTCGGTAATCGCCGTCCGCGACTTTCCTAGCCGCCGAGCCAGATCCTCGTGGGTGTAGCCACAGCGTTCAGCCAGCGCCTGCAGCGCCTCCGCCTCCTCGAAGGGAGTCAGGTCCTTGCGCTGGAGGTTCTCCACGAGGGCCAGCTCGATCGCTTCGTGGTCATCCACGTCGCGGATCACGACCGGCACTTCCCGCAGGCCGACCTGCACGGCCGCCTGGTACCGGCGTTCCCCCGCGACGAGCTGATACCGGCCGCCCCGCTGCCGCACCAACAAGGGCTCGAGAATGCCCTTCTCGGCGATCGAGGCCATCAACTCCGACAGGTCGCCCATGAGCTGCCGCGGCTGGTGCGGATTGGGGTCGATGAGATCGATCGGCACAAGCCGGCCCACCGGGGCGCCCGCCCCGCTCGTGAGCACCTCGACGTAGTGCGCGTCGTGCCGCATCTGCACCGTCGCCGGCAGCCCCCGCTTAGGCACGATCCATGACCTCCTCGCACAGCCGGTAGTACTCGGTCGCCCCAGACGACTCGGGAGCGAACGTGAAGATCGATTCCTTGTACGCCGGACTTTCCTCGAGGCGCACGCTCTTCGTGATCACGGTCTTGAACACCTGGCTTCCGAAGACCTTCCCGATCTGCGCCCGAATGTCCCGAGCCAACGCCGTGCGCTTGTCGTGCATCGTGATGAGCACCCCGAGCATCCGCAGCCCGGGGTTCGCACGCGCCCGCACCTTCTCGACCGTCTCCAGGAGGTCATCCGTGCCTTCCAGCGCGAAATACGAGGACTGAATCGGAATCAGCAGGTGCGTCGCCGCCACCAGCGCGTTGACCGTCAGGAGCCCGAGCGTCGGTGGACAGTCGATCAGGACCGCCCAGTAGTCCCGCCGGACCGCCTCCAGCCGATCCTTCAGTCGAAAATGTGCGTCCAGTTCACCGACGAGCTTGGCCTCCAGCTTGGCCAGACTGATCCGGGCCGGCGCCACCCACAGGTTCGGCACCGGCGACGGCACCACCACGTCCGCCAGGCTGCACGACCCGTCGACGATGACGTCGTACATGCTCCGCTGAACCTGCCGGATGTCGAGATAAGCAATCGTCGAGTTGGCCTGCGGATCCAGATCGACAAGCAGTGTCCGACGCCCGCGCAGCGCCAGCGCCGCCGCCAGGTTGATCGCCGTCGTCGTCTTGCCGACGCCGCCCTTCTGGTTCGCGATCGCCACGACCATGGCTTCAGGACCCCGTCGGTCCCCGGCGACGGATCGGCCACTCTCCCCCACGCCGACCTCGAGGTGCTCAGGACTCGCCGCGCGCGAGGTGAGGCCACACGAGCCCCCGAACAGCGCCGCGGTCGCGTCCCATTCTAGGAACGGGGTGCAGAGGTGTCAAGAAAAATACAGCGAGAACTAGGGGCCTCGCCTGGGGCGCCCCCTACATCTTGTACTTCCCCAGCTCTTCGGGATCCAGACTCTCGAGCCACTTCTGGAGTCGCTCGGAGTCGGACTTCTCCGCCGACACGTCGATCGACCGGGCGCTGTCGATCACCCCTTCCTCCACGAAGATCGGCACGCGCGCCCGCAGCGCCAAGGCGATGGCATCGCTCGGCCGCGCGTCGACGGCGATGACTTCCCCGTCCCGCTGGAGGTAGATGAGCGCGTAAAACGTGTTCTCCCGCAAGTCGCACACCACGACCTTCAGGACCTGGGCCCGCAGGTCGTGGATGACGTTCTTGAGCAGATCGTGCGTCATGGGCCGCGGGGTCGTGACGTTCTCGATCTGCAAGGCGATGGCGTTGGCCTCGAACACACCGACCCAGATGGGCAGTACCCGCTGCCCTTCCTTGTCGCGCAGGATGATGATCGGCATGTTCGTGATCGGGTCGACCATCAACCCCTTGATCGTCATCTCGATCTGCATCGTGGACCTCGCTTCCCAGCCCGTTCGCGTCACCCGCCGGGGCGTTGTCTCCCGGTACGTCTGTCTCCCGGTAACGTAGGGCCCGGGGCGCCCTCTGTCAAGCGCCCGGCGGCGCCGCCTCGGAGACCGCTTCGCCCCGTAGACTGTGGGGGCCAGCCCCTACAACCCGCGCTGTGACGAGACGCCCCACCCAGGCGAGCGGCCCGGGCAGGTTCACCACCGTGTTGCCCGTCGTCCGTCCCTGCACTTCTCCGGCATCGCGCCGGCTCGGCCCGTCGACCAGGATTTCCACAACCGACCCGACCGCCTGCTGGTGGAGGGCCAGTTGAATCTCCCGCTGCAGGGCTTGCAAGCGCGACAGCCGGGCTGCCTTCTCCGGCTCCGGGACATCGTCCGGCATCCGCTTCGCAGCCAGCGTGTTCGGGCGAACCGAGTAGCGGAACGAGAACATGGCGTGGAACCGCACGCGCTCGACGAGGGAGAGGGTGTCCTCGAAGTCCCGGGGCGTTTCCCCGGGGAAGCCCACGATGATGTCGGTCGACAGGGCGATGCCGGGTACCGCGTCGCGGATGCGATCGACGAGGTCGAGATACTCTTCCCGGGTGTGGCGGCGGCGCATGGCTTTGAGGATGCGCGTCGACCCGGATTGGACCGGCAAGTGCAGGTGCTTGCAGACCTTCGGCAGGTCGCGCAGGGCGGCGATCAGCCGGGGCGTCACGTGGCGAGGGTGCGGACTGGCGAACCGGATGCGCCAGAGCCCGTCGACCTCGTGCACCCGTTCCAGCAGGGCCGGGAAGTCGCACGCGGGGTCTTGCGGGTCGCGATAGTGGTTGACGATCTGACCCAGGAGGTGGACTTCCCGCCTGCCCGACCGGACCGCTTCGCGGACTTCTGCCAGGATGTCCGTAGCCGGGCGCATCCGCTCGTGGCCCCGCGTGTAGGGCACCACGCAGAAGGCGCAATAATCGTCGCAACCCTCCATGATGGTCACGTACGCACGGACCGGGTCGCTCGGCCGGGCCACGCCGAGCGGAAACGAGACGTCTTCGTAAGGGTTGACATCGATCGCGGGTCCCCTGCCCTCTCCTGCCTGTTCGAGCAGGGCCGGCAGCCGCTTCAGACTGTGCGTTCCCACGATGACGTCCACCTGGGGGGCGCGCTCACGGAGGCGGGCACCTTCCTGCTGGGCGACGCAGCCGGCCACCGCGACGAGGCGTCGACGACCGCTGCGTCTGGAGCTGCCGGCGAGTTCCCCGAGGCGGCTAAAGAGCTTCTCTTCCGCACGCTCGCGCACGCTGCACGTGTTGACGATGAGAACGTCTGCCTCCTCCGGGTCGGCGGCCGGGGCGTAGCCGGCGCGCTCGAGGAGCCCGGCCATCCGCTCCGAGTCATGGACGTTCATCTGGCAGCCGAACGTCTCGATCAGGTATCGCTTAACCACGGGACGGCGATCCCGGGCGCGCAGGGGTGGTGCGCCCGATGTTCGCTTTTTCTTCGCTCCCTGTCCCTCGGCCCCGCCCGAGCAGATCTCGAGCGCTGGCCAGGACCGACTCGGTCAGCTTCCGCCCTCCGATCATACGCGCAATTTCGCGGACGCGCTCGGTTTCGGCCAGGCGGACCGCGTGGGTCCAGGTGCGCCCGCCCTTGACGACTTTGTCGATGCGGAAGTGGTGGGCGCCGTAAGCGGCGATCTGCGGCAAGTGGGTGATGCAGAGCACCTGGTGGCGCTCGCCGAGCCGGCGCAACTTGCGCCCCACGACGTCCGCGACCGCGCCGCCGATGCCGGCGTCGACCTCGTCAAAGATCAGGGTCTTGCCCGGCGGGTCGGTGGGTGCGAGCGTCTTGAGGGCGAGCATGAGCCGCGACAGTTCCCCGCCCGAGGCGATTCGCGCGAGGGGCCGCAGTTCCTCCCCCGGGTTCGGCGAGAGATAGAACTCGGCCTGGTCGATGCCGCGCTCGGTCCACGTGGCGTCGTCGCCCTCGGGGGCGAAGCGCACCTCGACGCGCGTCCGGGGCATGGCCAGCTCGGCGACGGCGTGTTCGAGGGCGCGGGCGAACGCCGCGCTCGCCGCTCGCCGCGCCTCGGACAGTTCGCGCGCCGCCGACAGGTACGCGGCGCGCGCGGCGTCGGCGGCGGCTTGTGCGTCCGCGAGCCGGTCGCCCACGCGCTCGAGATCGGCCAGCTCGGCCCGCAGGCTCGCCTGGCGCGCGAGGACGTCCGCGAGGGTCGGCCCGTACTTGCGCTTGAGGCGCTCGAGCACCGCCAGGCGGTCCTCGACCTCCTGCAGGCGTGTCGGCGAGGCGTCGAGGTCCGCGGCGTACGCCCGCAGCGCGTACGCGAGGTCTTCGAGCTGAGCCTTGATACTGTCGCGCGCCTCCAGGTACGACGAGAACCGCGGGTCGACGCTGCGCAACTCGTCGAGTCGGCGCCAGACGAGGCCCAGCCCGGCGAGGACGGCGTGGTCGCCCTCGTACAGAGCGGTGTAGGCCTCGTTCGAGAGCCGCTGGAGCCGTTCCGCGTTGGCGAGCACCTGGCGCGCCGCCGCCAACTCGTCGTCTTCGCCGGGCCGGGGGGCCGCGCGGTCGATCTCGGCGAGCTGGTAGGTGCACAGTTCCAGGCGGGCCGACTTCTCCCGCTCGTCGCGTCTCGAGGCCTCGAGGTGCTCGCGCGCCTGGCGCCAGCGGGCGAAACGCGAGGCCACCAGGGCGCGCGCCTCGCCCAGGCCCGCGTACAGGTCCAGCAGATCCAGATGGGTTGCCGGGTCGAGCAGGGCCTGGTGTTCGTGCTGGCCGTGGAGGTCGACGAGCGGCCCGCATCGTTCGCGGAGGGTGGCGGTCGTGACCAGCTCGTCGTTCAGGAAGGCGCGGCTGCGCCCCTGGCTCGAGACTTCCCGCCGGACGATGATCTCGCCGCCGTCGGGCGGCTCGAAGACCGCCTGGACGGTCGCCGTGGACTCGCCGGTCCGCACGAGGTCGGGAGAGGCGCGCCCGCCGACCATGAGGCTGACGGCTTCGACGAGCACCGACTTGCCGGCGCCGGTCTCGCCGGTCACGACGTTGAAGCCCGGGCCGAATTCGACGTCGAGGGCGTCGATGACGGCCAGGTGGCGGATGCTCAGGAAGCGGAGCATGCGGGCGTGCGAACCTTCATGATAGCAGACCTTTGACAGCGATCCGGGGGCGTGGTACGCTTCGGCTAGTCGCGCTGACCCAGCGGCGCACCGATGCTTCGCAGAACCTTCGTCGGCCGGAGGAACGTTTGCGCACGCTTGGAATCTCCCTGCTCGCCTGGCAGGCGCCGGGCCCGGGCGCGCTCGGCGCCGCCGCGCCCGAGGTGCAGACCGACGTCGTAAGTCTCGTGGCGCGCTCGAGCGCGACCTCGAAGATCGTCCTCCTCATTCTGCTCATCTTTTCCGTCGTGTCCTGGGGCGTCATCCTGTTCAAGCTCTGGCAGTTCCGCCGGGCGGAGCACCACACGGCGAGGTTCATGGAGGTGTTCCGGCGGAGCACGAAGTTCTCGGAAGTCCAGGCGGTGTGCGCGGCGCTCGCCGCCAGCCCGCTCGTCGGGCTCTTCCAGGCGGGCTACGCGGAGCTGAACAGCCAGTTGCGGCAGCAGGTCGGCAATCCCGAGCCGCGGGCCGCCGGGCCGGCGCCGCGGCCGGTCCTGAAGAGTCTCGACGCGGTCGACCGGGCCTTGCTGCGCGCCTCGACCGTGGAGGTGGCGCGCCTGGAGCGCCGCGTCACGTTCCTCGCCACGACGGCGAGCATCACCCCCTTCATCGGCCTGTTCGGCACGGTCTGGGGCATCATGGCGGCGTTCGAGCGCATCGGGGCGGTCGGGTCGACCAGCCTCGGGGTCGTGGCGCCCGGTATCGCCGAAGCGCTCATCGCCACGGCCGCCGGGCTGTTCGCGGCGATCCCCGCCGTCTACTTCTACAACCACTTCACGGGACGGGTAAAACGGTTCGCGGCGCAGATGGACGACTTCTCGCTGGAGTTCCTCAATATCGCCGAGCGCAACTTCACGTGAGCCGCGGCCGGGCGACTGGTCACCGGCGCCGCGGCCGCGAGCGGGGGCAACGATGCCGAAGGTGCAAGCGGAGGGGGGTGGATCGGGCGCGAACGGGCGGCGGCCGAGGGGCACCACCCGGGTGCCCACGACACTCGCGGAGATCAATGTGGTCCCCCTCGTCGATGTCATGCTGGTCCTGCTCGTCATCTTCATGGTGACCGCGCCCATGATGCAGCAGGGGCTCGCGGTGAACCTGCCCGAGGCGCGCCGCGCCGACCCGGTGTCGGCGCAGCCCCTCTACGTCACGGTGCCCCTCAGCTTCCGGGCCGACCGCCGCGTGCAACTCGGCGACGAGTGGCTGCCCCTCGATCTCCTTGCCGAGCGCATGCGCCAGGCCCTGCTCGGCCGGCCCGACCGCGCCGTGTTCCTCCGCACCGACGGGGCCGTGACGATGCAGGAGGCCATGCAGGTTTTCGACCGCCTGAAGGAGGCGGGCGTCGAAAAAGTCGGCATCCTGACGCAACCACCGACGCGGCCGTCGCCGTGACGGCGCCGCGGCCGGGGAGGATGCGGTGCGCGAAGCTGTGAGCGCGGTCATCGCCGAGCGGGCTCGCCAGGAGGACGGACTGGCGCGCACGATGGCGGCGTCGGTCGCGGCCCACCTTCTGCTGGTCACCCTCGCGGCCCTGATGCCGGCGAGCTGGCGCAGTCGCACCGCGGCGGTCACGCCGCGGGACATTATGGTCGTCTCGCTCGGCGGGGCCCCCGGGCCGCGGGCCGGGGGCCTGACGCCCATCGGCGCCCGCCCGATCCAGCGGGTCGACGCGCCGCCGGAGCTGAAGCGACCGGAACCCGTGCGCCCGCCAGCGCCGCCTCGCCCCGCCATGACGGTTCCCGAGGCCAAGGCGCGACCGGCTCGACCGGCGCCGGAGACCCGCGGGCCCGAAGTGCGCGCCGGGACGGCCCGCGCCGAAACGGGGGCGACGCAGACCACGGGCTTCAGCGGTCTGAGCACCGGCGGCGGCGGGGCTGGCGGCTACGTCGAAGCGGGGGACTTTTGCTGTCCCGAGTATCTGGCCACGATGGTGTCGATGATCTCCCGGAACTGGAACCAGTTCCAGCAGGTGCCCGGCGAGACGATCGTGAAGTTCACGATCCGGCGCGACGGCCGCATCACCAACATCGAGCTCGAGAAGTCGAGCGGGTTCCTCGCGTTGGACCTGGAAGCGCGGCGGGCCCTCGAGCTGACGGCGCAGTTGCCGGCCCTCCCGCCCGAATACTCGGAGCCCCAGCTCATCGTCCACCTCATTTTCCAGTACAAGCGGTGACATCCCGATGCGCTTGACGCTGCTCGGTGCCGGATGCACGCTCTTGGCGATCGTGACGGCCGCGGCGCCGCCGGCGCCGGCTGGACCCGCCAGGGCGGGCGCGGCCGTCGCCGGAGGCCAGACGCCGCCGCAGCGGCCGCCCGGAGAAGTGTTCGTCCCGATCGTCGGCGAGATCGGGGCGCCCCCGCGGCTGGCGATTGCCGAGTTCGTCCCGCTCGGGGACGGCGCCGCCCGCGCGGCCGCCGACCACGAGACGGCTGAGATCGCGAAGCTGATCACCGAGGTGCTCCGCGAGGACCTGCGCTTCGAGCGCGAGTTCTACCTGATCCCCCAGGACGTCGTCCGGACGGTCCCGGCACCGCAGGCGATCGACGACGCCCAGTTCGACCGGTGGCGGGAGATCGGGGCGGACGGGGTCGTGATCGGGACGGTGCGGAAGACGGCGACCGGACTGCGGGTCCAGGTGCGCCTGCTCGCCGTCCGCTCGAGGCAGTCGGCGTTCGGCAAGGAATACGAAGGGACGGCGGCGAATCCCCGGCTCTACGCCCACACGATCGCCGACGAGATCCATCAGCAGCAACGCCGGCTGCGGGGCGTGGCCCGGACGAAGCTGGCCTTCGCCTCGGATCGCGACGGCGATCAGATCCCGGGGCCCCTCGGGGCGCGCACGGTCAAAGAGATCTACATCGCGGACTACGACGGCGCCAACCAGCGGCGCATCACGGTGTCCTTCGGGCTGAACAATTTTCCCGTGTGGTCACCCGACGGCCGGGCCGTGGCTTACACGTCGTGGCGGCAGGGCTACCCGAACATCTTCGTGTCCTACATCTACACGACCGCGCTGCCGGCCACGCCCGCCGGGGGTGGACCCAGCGTGCACAACTGGCTCGCCAGTTGGTCGCCCGACGGGACCCGCCTCGCGTTCACGTCCAACCGCGACGGCAACCCGGAACTCTACGTGGTCGGCGTGGACGGCTCGGGCCTCCGGCGCCTGACCCATCATCCGGCGGCCGACACTTCGCCCACGTGGTCGCCGACCGGCGCGCAGATCGCCTTCGTGTCGGATCGGTCCGGGTCGCCGCAGATCTATGTCATGAATGCGGACGGCACGGGCTTGCGCCGCGTCACGTTCGAGGCGTATTGCGACCGCCCCACCTGGTCGCCGGCTCCATTCAACGAGATCGCGTACGCGGCGCGGACGGGCCCGGGTTTCGACATCAAGGTCTACGAGGTGGCGACGCAACAGGTGCGCCAGCTCACCTTCGGCGAGGGCACCAACGAGAGTCCGTGTTTCGCTCCCAACGGACGCCACCTGGCGTTCGCGACGAGCCGGTGGGGCCGGATGCAGATCGCCGTCATGGGGCGGGACGGCAGCGACGTGCGGCAACTCACCCGAATGGGCAACAACTATGCACCGAACTGGTCGCAGTGACGTCGGCGTGTGCGTCCGGGCCGCGGTCGGCGGCCTGGTTCTTCTGGCGGCGGCCTGTGCGAAGCAGGCGCCGCCCGTGACGCGGCCCATCCCGGTTCCCGCGCCGGCCCCGACGACCCCCGCGCCCCCGCCGCCTCCGGAGCGGGTCGTCGAAGCCCTCCCCGTCCCGCCGGAACCGGTCCCACCGGAAGGTGACCTGAACGCGCGGACGCTGGACGAGCTCAACCGCGACTCGCCGCTTCAGCCCGTTTTCTTCGCGTTCGATAGTGCCGACCTCGACGCCGCGGCGCGGGCGGCCCTGGACGCTAACGCGCAGGTCCTGCGGCGATACCCGACCTGGGTCGTGACGATCGAAGGGCACTGCGACGAGCGCGGGACCGCCGAGTACAACCTGGCGCTCGGCGAGCGGCGGGCCGCCGCCGCGCGCGACTATCTGGTCTCCGTGGGGATCGCGGCCGAGCGGTTGCGCACGGTCAGCTATGGCAAGGAATTTCCCTTCGACCCGGGTCATACGGAGGAAGCCTGGGCCCAGAACCGCCGGGCGCACTTCGTGATCACCGCGAAGTGAGCACCGGCGGGGGAAGCGCCGGCATGTGTCACAATAGGTCCGAGCGCGGGCGGCCGCAGGTGAGGATCCCGCCGGGGGCGGCAGCGCCCCCTGCCGCGGGCTGGTGCGAGCGCCAGCGGGCACGCACGAAGGGTCGACCATGACGCGAGGGGTTCTCTGGGGCACCGTGGGCGTGTGGGTCGTGGTCCTGAGCGCCGGCCTGCGCGCCGCGTCCGACCGCGAGCAGCGCCAGATCATGGCGGAGTTGCGGATGTTGCAGGAGCAGACGCAGCGGCTGCAGCTCGCGGTCGGAGAGTTGGCCGAAGCCCTCAAGGCGATCACCGCGCGGCTCGACGAACAGGCGGGCACGACGCGCAAAGGGTTCGCCGACCAGAAACTGCTCATCGACGCGGTCGCGGAGGGGGTTCGCGTCCTGCGGGAAAAAGTCGACGACAGCACCGTGCGCCTGGCGTCGCTGGTCCAGGAGGTCGAAGCGCTTCGGGTGGCCATGCCCGCGGCCGCCCCACCGGCGGCCGAGACCCCGCCGGGCGCGTCCCCCGCGCCGCCGGCTGCCGCACCGCCTGCGGGGACCCCACCCCCGGCGCCTCCGGCGGCGCCGGGCGGCGCGACGGCGCCGGCGGGCTCGGGTCTCCAGCCGGGGGTTAACCCGCAACGGCTCTGGGACGAGGCGTTCGGCGACTACACCGCCGGCCGCTGGAGCCTGGCGGTGACCGGCTTCGAAAACTACATCCGCTACTTCCCGCGCTCCGCGCTGGCTGACGATGCGCAGTTCTACATCGGGGCGGCCTTGCAGCTCGAGGGGAAGTACCAGGAAGCCGTGGCGGCGTTCGACAAGGTGATCGTCAACTATCCCGGCGCCGACAGCGTGCCCCAGGCGCTCTTCAAGCGCGGCGCGTGCTACGAAGCGTTGAAGCAGCTCGACCGCGCCCAGCAGTCCTACGAGATGGTCATCAAGAACTTCCCGGAGACGGACGCGGCGTTCTTGGCCAAGCAGGCGCTGGACCGCCTGAAGAAACAGTGAGGGGCGCAGGAAAGGTGGCGAAGCGATGGGGAGCGTCAACAAGGTGATTCTCGTCGGCAACCTGGGCCGCGACGCCGAGCTTCGGTACACGCCGGGCGGCGCGCCCGTGGCCACCCTGAACCTCGCGACGACTGAGGTCTGGAACGACAAATCGGGTCAGCGCCAGGAGCGGACCGAGTGGCATCGGGTCGTGTTGTGGGGCCGCCAGGCCGAAGCGCTGGCCGAGTATCTGGTCAAGGGCCGGCAGATTTACGTCGAGGGGCGCCTGCAAACGCGCCAGTGGGACGACAAGGACGGCAACAAGCGGTACACGACCGAGATCCGCGGCGATCGCGTGGTGCTGCTCGGCGGCGGGACGCGGGGCGCCGCGGCCGGCCGCGGGGAACCGGCCCCCGAGGGCGCCGAGGTTCCGGAGCCGACCACCGAGCTCACCGACGACGAGATTCCGTTCTGAGCGCTCGCCCGGCGTCCCCGAAGCGCCAGGCGTCAAGGGCACCCGCGCTCCCGCTAGCCCTGGGGATCACGACGGCGTGACCCGCCCATAGCGGTCCTCCAACCGCACGACATCGTCGAGGTCGGGCGTGGACACTTCGAAAATGTCGCAGTCTTCCAGGGCGGTCATCCGGTGGACGGTCCTGGGCGGCACGTGCTGGACGTCGCCAGGCTGCATCTCGCGGGTGACGGTCCGATCGCCGTCGCGCAGTTCGAAGCGGAGGCGGCCCGACCAGAGCAGGATCGTTTCCTCTTTGCGTTCGTGGTACTGCAAGCTGAGGGCGTGGCCTGCGTGAATGTGCAGGACCTTGCCGACGTAGCGGTTCGTGACGGCCCAGTGGAGCTCGTAGCCCCAGGGTTTGTCGACGCGTTTGACGGCGACGGGTTTCACTGCGTCTCTCCTCCCTGCGCGGGCGGTCAGGCCGTCCGGACGTCGGCGACCGCCGCCCTCACTTCCGCGACGGTGCGGCCGCGCAAGGCCCGCCGGGCGGCGCGCCGGGCGTCGGCGGCCGAGAGCCTCCGGATCACCTGCTTCACCAGCGGAATGGCGGTCGGGGCCACGCTGAGCTCCCGGACCCCCAGGCCGACGAGCAGGGCCAACGCGCCCGGGTCGGCCGCCATTTCCCCGCAGAGGGCCAGGGGGATCCCGGCGCGGCGCGCGCTGCGGCTCACCAGCGCGAGCACGCGCACCACCGCAGGGTGATAGGGTTCGTACAGGGCCGACACGCGGTCGTCGGCGCGGTCGACGGCGAGACAACACTGGATGAGATCGTTCGTCCCGACGCTGAAGAAATCCGCTTCGGAGGCCAGGAGGTCGGCTGTCAGGGCCGCCGACGGGACTTCGATCATGATCCCGACGGGGACCGGGGGCGAGGCGGCGCCAGCGCCGGCCAGCTCCGCGGCGGCCTCGGCCACGACGGCTCGCGCCGCCCGGATCTCGTCGGCGCTCGTGACGAAGGGAAACATGATGCGCAGCGGGCCATGTCGGGCGGCGCGGAGCAGGGCGCGGACCTGCGTCTTGAACAGGGCGCGATGCACGAGGCTCAAGCGGATGCCCCGCAAGCCGAGCGCGCCGCGTGTCGAGTCCACGCCGCTCGCGCCGCCGGCGAGCTCCGCTTCGCTCACGTCGAACGTGCGGACGGTCACGCGCCCCGGCGCCATCTGCTCGACGAGGCTGCGATACGCCTCGTACTGCGCCTCCTCGCTCAGGGCGGCGAGGGTCGCCCCAGGGGCGCGCCCGCGCAAGAACTCCGAGCGGTAGAGCCCGATCCCGTCGGCTCCCTGCGCCCGGGCGAGGGCGACCTCCTCGGGCAGCTCGATGTTCGCCTCGAGCCGGATGCTCACGCCGTCTTGCGTGACGGCGGGCAGGTCGCAGTACTCGGCGAGCGCCCGGTCGAGCGCGGCCTGGCGGGCCCGCCGCGTCTCGATCTCGGCGAGCTCCTCCGGCGTAGGATCGACGAACACCTCGCCCGTCGTGCCGTCGATCGCGACGAGCGTGCCGGCGGCGATCCGCTCGCTCGCCGCGCGCACGCCGGCGACGGCGGGGATGCGGAGCGAGCGCGCCAGGATCGCCGTGTGGTAGGTCCAACTCCCCACCTCGCTCGCGAACCCGACGACGCGACGCCAATCGACCTGCGCGGCCAGCGAGGGGGCCAGCTCGTCGGCGACGAGCACGACGGGCCCCTCGATCTGGTCGAGGACCTCGCTGGGCGCGCGCAGCGGACGCAGGTTCAGGCGGAGCCGGCCCGTCACGTCGGCCAGGTCGCCCTTGCGCTCGCGCAGGTAGGGATCCGCGGCCTGGTCGAACAGCGTCGTCAGCTCCTCGGCGGCGCGGCGCACGGCCCATTCCGCGTTCAGGTGCTCGGTCCGGATGAGGGCGGCGGCGCGGGCGACGAGCATGGGGTCGTCGAGCATCAGGAGCTGCGCCTCGAACAGATACGCGTGGTCCGGCCCGGCCGCCTCGGCGATGCGGGCCTTGATCTCGGCCAGTTGGCGGCGGGAGCGCTCCCGTGCGGCTTCGAGGCGCGCGAGCTCGTGCGGCACGGCTTCACCGGGCACCCGGAAGCGAATGTCGAACGTCTGCTGGCGGAATACGAGCGCGCGTCCGATCGCGATGCCCGGCGAGACCCCTTGCCCGACGACCTTCATGCCTCGTTCCCTTCCGCGATCAGGCGGCAGAGCGTGTCGACCGCCTCGCCCTCGTCGGGGCCGTCCGCGGCGATCACCAGCTCGGTGCCCGGCGTGGCGGCGAGCAGCAGCAGCCCCATGATGCTCTTGCCGTCCATCGTGTGCGTCCCGTTGGCCACCCGGATCTCGGCGCAAAACGCGCTCGCCGCGCGCACGAAGCGGGCCGCGGCCCGCGCGTGCAGGCCGAGGGGATTCGTGACACGGACCGTGCGGGACGTCATGCGGGCGGCGGCTCGGCCGCGTCGCCGCGCAGCAGGTCCGACGCGACCCAGATGGCGTTGCGCCCGTGCTCCCGCATGGCGCGGGCCACGCTCAGCAGGTCCCCCGCCGGCTCGAGCCGCGCCAGCTTGATGAGCATGGGCAGATTGACCCCGGTGACCACTTCGACCCGGTTCGCCTCGAGAAACGTCACCCCCAGGTTCGACGGCGTGCCGCCGAACATGTCCGTGAGGACCAGCACCCCGTCTCCCGTCTGCACGCGCTCGATCGCCTTCCGGATTTCCTCGCGCGCGTCCGCCACATCGTCGTGCCACCCGATGGAAACGGCGGCGAACTGCGGCAGGTCCCCGACGATGGTTTCGGCGGCGTTCAGCAATTCGGTCGCCAACTGCCCGTGCGTGACCACCACGACCCCGATGCCCATATCCCCCTCTCAGGCCAGGCCGATGTCGCGATGCTCCACGCGCACGGCGACACGAGGCAGTCCCCGGAGCCCTCGGCGCAGCGCGTTGGCCACCACGACCGACCGATGCCGCCCCCCCGTGCACCCGACCGCGATCGTCAGGTGCCGCCGCCCTTCGCTCACATACTGCGGCACGAGGAATTTCACATACTCCAGCGTGCGCTCGAGGAACGCCTGCGTCAAGGGCGCCCGCGTGACGTAGGACGCGACCCGGCGGTCCCGGCCGCTCAACCCCCGCAGCCTGGGGACGAAGTGCGGGTTCGGCAAGAAGCGCACGTCCAGCATCACGTCGGCTTCGAGGGGGACCCCGTGCTTGAAGCCGAAGCTCAGTACGGTCAGCACGAGCCGCCGGTCGCCGGCGGGCGTGCGGATCAACGCGCTCATCCGCCGGCGAAGGTCGTGGACCGACATCTCCGACGTGTCGATCACGTGGTCGGCCAGCCGGCGGATCGCCCGGAGGCGGGCCCGCTCTCGCCGGATGCCGTGGATCGGGGGCCGATCCGGGGCCAGGGGGTGGGGGCGGCGGGTCTCGCTGAACCGCCGCACAAGCGCGGCCTCGGTCGCGTCCAGGAAAATGAGCTCGGGCTTAAGACCCGGCAAACGGCGCAACCGCCGGTACACGGCCGGAAACTCGTCGAGGAAGCTGCCCTCGCGCACGTCTACCACGACCGCGGCCTGGGCGATCTCGCTGCCGGTCCGCCGCATCAGGTCCGCGAAGGTCGGGATGAGCCGCGTGGGCAGGTTGTCGACGCAGAAAAAGCCCAGGTCCTCCAGCGTGCGCAGGGCGTGCGACTTGCCTGCCCCGGACAGGCCCGTCACGACGATGAAGCGGCCCGTCACGAGTCCTCCTCGGACCCATCCCCGCCGGGCGCGGGGGCGGGCCCGGCGCCCCCGGC
>CAYZKQ010000033.1:0-22695 GCA_964478975.1 uncultured Vicinamibacterales bacterium
CCGGTCAGGGTCGGCTCGGCGCCGTGCGGCGCGCCGCGGCGCGGCACGCGGCGGCGCGTATCGGCGCGGTGGCGGCGGCCGCGGCGTGGCTGTGGGCCTGCGGCGGGTCCCCCACGTCGCCGACACCCTCGCCGGCACCGGCGCCATCGCCGGAAGTCCCCGGTCCTCCCAGCCTCGCCTGTCCGGCCGACGTCGTGACGCAGTCGCCCGACGGCCAGCCGGTGACCCTCGAGCTGCCGCAGCCCCGTCCGGAGGGCGGCGCGGCGCCGGTGACCGTCTCGTGCGAGGCGCCTGCAGCTTTTCCCGTGGGCACCACGACGGTCACCTGTACCGCGACCGACGCCCTCCAGCGCACCGCGACCTGCAGCTTACGCGTGCAGGTGCTCCCGCCGCCCGTCATCCGGTACACGCGCTATCTGGCCTTCGGCGACAGCCTGACGGCCGGCGAGGTGTCGCCGGCGCCGGGCCTCCGCATTCTGTCACCGACGGATGCCTACCCCTATCGGCTGCAAGCGATGTTGCAGAGCCGCTATCGGACGCAGGCGATCGTGGTGATCAACGACGGCGTACCCGGCGAGTCGGCGACCGAGGGTGGGATCGAGCGGTTCACCGGGGAATTGCTGGGGTACCGACCCGAAGTGGTCCTGATCATGGAGGGGACCAACGATCTGATCACCCGGAGCCCGGACCGCATCGTCGCGGCCCTCGAGGGCATGGTGCGCGACGCCCTCGAGCGCGGGTTCGTGCCCGCGATCGCGACCATTCCGCCGGCGCAACCAAGCCGCCGGAATCCTGAGGCGATCGCGGCACTGAATGCGCTCATTCGCGATCTGGCGCGGCGACGGCAGGTCACACTGGTGGACGTCTATGCGGCGATGGATCTGTCGCTCATCGGCCAGGACGGCTTGCACCCGACGCCGCAGGGGTACGAGGTGATGGCGCAGGCATTTTTCCAGACGCTAGTCGCGGCCTACGAGATACCGGCGTCGCTTCGCTCCCACCGGCCATGAAGGGACGCGGGAAGGCCGGCGCGGACGGGCGCGCGCTGGGGGCGCAGGTCCGTGACTACTGGAACGCGCACATCCACGACCTCGGCATGACGGCGGAGCCGGTGGGCACGCGCGGGTTCTTCGACGACCTCGAGGCGTACCGGTTCGACAAGCTGCGGTACCTTCCCGAGCTCGTGGCGTTCGACGGCTATCGGGGCCGGCGCCTGCTCGAGATCGGCTGCGGCATCGGGACCGACCTCGTCCGGTTCGCGCGCGGGGGTGCAGTCACGATCGGGGTGGACCTGGCGGAGACGGCGATCCGCCTGGCCCGGCGGAACTTCGAGCTGCACGAGACGGGCGGTGCGGCGCGCCTGCTCGTGGCCGACGGCGCGCGGCTGCCGCTTCCGGACGCGAGCGTCGATGTCGTCTACGCCCACGGGGTGCTCCAGTACGCCGCGGACCCGGCCGGGATCGTGGCGGAAGCGCGGCGCGTTTTGCGCCCGGGCGGCGAGGCCATCTTCATGGTTTACAATCGGCGGTCCTGGCTGATGGCGTTGTCCCGCGTGATGCGCGTCCCGCTCGAACACGAAGACGCGCCGGTCCTCCGTCTCTACACTGCGGCGGAGTTCCGGCGCCTGCTCGGCGCGTTCACCGAGGTGCGGATCGTCCCGGAGCGCTTCCCGGTCCGGTCCCGGCTGCACCGCGGGTGGAAGGGGGCGTTCTACAACGGACTCTTCGTCGGGGCGTTCAACCGGCTGCCGCGAGCGCTTGTGAGACCGCTCGGTTGGCACCTGATGGCGTGGGCTCGAAAATGACCCGCCGCCGGCGCGGCGATCCGGTTCGACGGAGGCGCGCATGAGCTTGCGGCGAGATGCCGGCGCCCTGGTGGGCTTTGCGGTACTGGCTGTCGTACACACCTGGCCCCTGGCCCAGGCGCCGGGAAGGTGGTCGCGCCACGACAACGCCGACGCCCTCCTGAACGAGTGGGCCGTCGCCTGGGTCGCCCACCAACTGCCGCGCGACCCGCTCCACCTGTTCGACGCGAACATCTTCTACCCCGAGCGGCGCACTCTGGCGTTTTCCGAACACCTGGTCGTCCCCGCGGTCATGGGCGCCCCGCTCCTGTGGGCGGGGCTGTCGACGACGCTGGTGCACAACGTGCTCGTGCTGGCGGGCCTGACGTTGACGGGGTGGGCGATGTACCTCGTGATGGTGCGGTGGATCGGCGACGGGCCCGCCGCGTTCCTGAGCGGCGCGCTCGCCGCGTTCAATGCCTACACGTTGTCCCGCCTCGCGCACCTGCAGGTCATGCACGCGGAGTTCTTACCGCTCGCGATCTGGGCGCTCGACCGGGTGCTCGACCGGCGGCGGCTTCGCGACGGCGTGCTGCTGGCGGTCGCGTTCGCCCTGCAGGGGCTTGCGTCGAATTACCTGCTCGTCTTCACGTGCTTCGCTCTGGTCGCCGCAGCGCTCGCGCGGCCGGAAGCGTGGTGGGGCCGGTCCCGACTTTTCGGGGTCGTGCCGCCGCTCGCGCTGGCCTCGGCGCTGGCGGTGGCCGCACTGCTGCCGTTCCTGCTCCCGTATTTCTGGGCGTACCGCGGCCAGGGCCTCGTGCGACCGCTCGAAGAGGTAACCCACTTCTCGGCGTCGTGGCGGGACTATCTGGCCACGGGCGCGCGGCTCCACTACGCGCTGTGGAGCGCCCGCGTGTGGCAAGGGGCGCCGACGGCGCTCTTTCCCGGCGTGACGGCCACCGTCCTGGCGGCCGCCGCGGTCGTGGGCGGGCGGGCGCTGGCGGATCGGCGGGCGCGCCTGTGGGTGGCGGTGGCCGTGGCCGGTGTCCTTCTCTCCCTGGGGCCGGCGCTCCCTGGCTACACGGCGCTGTACCGGGCATTTCCACTGCTGCAGGGTATCCGCGCCGCGGTCCGGTTCGGGTACCTCATGCTCGTCGGCCTCGCGGCGCTGGCGGGGTTCGGATTGGCGTGGCTGCGCGAGCGGTGCGGACCCCGGCGGGCGCTCAAGGCCGCCGTCGCCGGGGTCGCGCTCGTGCTCGTGACGGTCGAGGCGTATCGGGCGCCCGTCGGCTACCGGCCGGCGCTGCGGGTCCCGTCGGTCTATACGCTGCTTGCCCGCGAGCCCCACGCCGTGGTCGTGGAGTTCCCGATGGCGGCGCCCCGGACGATTTTCGAGAACGCACCATACATGTTGTACGCCACGCGCCACTGGAAGCCGCTTGTCAACGGCTACAGCGGCTTCACGCCGCAAAGCTACGACGTCCACTGGCGCGCGCTCGAGCACTTTCCGGACCCGCCGGCGCTCGCGGCGCTCGCCGACCTGGGCGTGACGCATGTCGTGGTTCACGGCGCGCGGTGGCCCGCCCGACTCGCCGCCGTCGCGGCGCTGCAGCCGATCGCCGCCGAGGGAGAGACCGTCGTGTACCGCTTCGACCCGAAGGCGCTCGCAGGCGCCCGGAGGCGGGAAGCCCGATGACGCGCGAGCGCAACGAGTCGTGGCGCCGTTGGGCGGAGGCCGGGGCGCTCGGGGCCGTCGTGGCGCTCGGTGCCACGGTCCGGTTCTGGGGCCTTCGCTTCGGCCTGCCGCTCGTCAATGCCCGGCCGGACGAGTTGATCATTTCGGACCGCGCGATCACGATGATCCGGAACGGGACGCTGAACCCGGAGTTCTTCGACTATCCCAGCCTCTATCTCTACGCGACCGCCGCCCTGTATCTCGGTTACTTCGCCGTCGGCCGCGTGGCCGGGTGGTTCCCGAGCTTCGAGGCGTTCGTCGAGAGTTGGGCGACCCACTGGGTACCGTTTTTCCTGATCGGCCGTACGGTCGGTGCACTCTCGGGCACCGCCACGATCGCCGTGACCTTCCTGGTGGGGCGCCGGCTGTTCGGCCCGAGGGTCGGACTCGTCGCGGCGTTCTTTCTGGCGCTGGCCTTCCTGCACGTGCGCGACTCCCACTACGCGACGACCGATGTCCCCATGACGATGCTCGTCATGACCGCGACGCTGTGGATCGTGCGGTTCTGGCAGGACGGCCGGCGCCGGGACGGCGTGACCGCGGCGCTTTGGGCCGGGTTGGCCACGTCGACGAAGTACAACGCCGTCGCCCTGGTGGCGCCGCTGCTCGCCGCGTTCGCGCTGCGGATGCGGGGGGACCCGGGTTTTCGCCTGTCGGCGTTACGAACCAGCGGGATCTTCACCAGCGGTGTCGTGTTCGCGTCGGCGTTGCTCCTGACGAGTCCGTACCTCGTCCTCGATTGGGGCAAGGCGCTCCACGACCTCGGGCTGGTGTGGGCCAGCTCCGAAGCGGGCATGACGCCGCCCGACATGCTCGGCATCGGCTGGACGTACCACTTGCGGATGTCGCTCTGGTACGGGCTGGGCTGGCCGCTGCTCGGCGCCGGTCTCGCCGGGCTGCTCCTCCTGTTTGCCACGCGCCGGCCGGCGGCGGTCGTCCTCGGGGCGTTTCCCGCGACCTTCTACGTGCTGACGGGGAACAGCTACAACGTGTTCGTCCGCTACATGGTCCCGATGGTGCCGTTCCTGTGCCTGACCGCGGCCGTCTGCGTGGAGTGGGCCGCCGGGCGGCTGGCCAGGTGGGTGCCGCGGCTGCCGGCGGGGGGCTGGCTGGTGTTCGTGAGCGCCCTGCTCGTGTGGCCGTCGGCCCGAAGCGTGGTGGCGTTCGACCGGCTGCTCACGCAGCGGGACAGCCGGCTCGTGGCGGCCGACTGGATCCTCGTGAACGTGCCCCCCGGGAGCGACATCTACCAGACGGGCAACCCCTACGGCCACGTGCAGCTCGAATCGTCACGGCCGTTCCGGTACCGCCATTGGGTGTGGGAAAACGGCCGGTTCCGCAGTTCTCGCCCGCCGTTCGTGCGGACTCGGGACTGGCCGGAGTGGATCGTGGTCCAGCAGTCGCCCCTGCCGTATTCCCACATCCCGGTCGAGGTCGCGCGCCGGCTCCGCACCGAGTACGTCCTGGTCCACTTCGTACGCGCGGTCGACGCCGAAGACGTTCACAACCGCTACGACCTGCAGGACGCGTTCTTCGCTCCGTTCGCCGGGTTCGTGCACGTGACGCGACCCGGCCCGAACCTCCTCATCTACCGCCGTCGCCGGTGAGCGGCGTTCCGTCGGGCTGCAGCTCGCGGGGCGTCACGGAAGGCGGGGATGTCTCACCGCAGCGGGCTCGCGGGCGCCGGCGTGAGGGTGCGGCTCCGGTGCTTCTCCCGTGCGGCCCGCAGGAGAAACCGGGCGTACGGCACGATCTGCTTGATGGCCGCGACGTTCATCTGGCACGGGCTCAGGCAGGTGGGACACTTCTCGCGCTTGATCCAGTCGCGGTGAGCCTGGCTCGCGGCGCGGAAATAGATCGCCTCGGGATCCTCCTCCCGCACGTTCCCGACGACGTCGCTGTTCTCGCAGAAGAAGAAGCCGCCGTCGGGATTCAGCATGACCCCCTGGCTCTGGAAGGGGCAGGGCGCGGTCCGGTGGTAGCCGTTCGCGATCATGTCGGCGTAGTGCATGTAGACGTAATTCTGGCCGTCGAGGAGCGGATCCATCCGGACCCGGTCGAGGAAGAATTGGCGCATCCGCTCTTCTTCGGGCCCGATGGGCCGGCACGTGGCCTCGAGCTCTCGGTTCCCCAACATGGGGTCGGTGAACCGGACCATGTTGAAGACGATGTCCAGCCCCTCGCGCTTCGCCCAGGCGAGGATATTCTCGGCATCGTCCAGGTTCCGCGAGAAAATCGTGGTCGAGATGCCGAAATTGAAGCGGTACTGCTGCTGCAGCGCCTGCATCGCGCGGATCGTCTGGAGCGCCTTGTCGAACCCGCGCTTGACGTGGCGAACCTCGTCGTGGACGGCGCCGATGCCGTCGATCGACACGCGCACGCTGAAGATGACGCCGCGGTCGTGGCAGAGCTTGACGATGTCGGTGAGCATCGGGATCGCCCGGTGCGGCGTCAAGCCGGTCGTGTTCAGCCCCAGCTTGCGGAGCCGGGGGAAACGATCGAGCATCACGCGCGCGATGCCGACGAGGTCGTTGCGCGTCGTGGGCTCGCCGCCGGAAATGTTGGCGTTCTCGACGGCGCGCCACAGCGGCGACTGAAAGCAGCGGTCGATCTCCTCGAGCGTCAGGTCGCCCTTGCGATCCCCGCGCTTCCAGTTGCTGCACATCTCGCAGCGGGCGTCGCACACGAACGTGCAGTGGAAGATGAGCACGGTCGGCCGGATCGGCCGGAACTGCGCGACGTAGGCGTTGACCAGGTCGCGGGGCGCACTGAGGGCGGCCTTCGCCAGGTACTTGGCCGCGTAAATCTGAGCCATGAGCGCCTTTCATTCTAGCCCCAGCCTGCGCGGAGGTAAAGCCAGGCCCCAGGCAGATTGCCTACCAGGCCGCTCAGGACAATGAGCGTCGACAAGGCGAACGCGTCGGCGTCAGGGACCCCCTGCGGGCGCAGCATCCACACGATGACCCCTTGCGGCAGGCCGAAGCCGGCGATCGAGACGGGCAAGAGCAGGAGCAGGAGGCCCACCGGCATGAAGACGAGGTAATAGCCGACGCCGACGGGGATGCCGAGGCCGCGGCCGAGGACGTACGCTTCCAGGACCCGCAAGAGCTGAACGGCCATCGAGAGCCCAAAGACGGCCAGGAGCGTCCCCTGGTGGGCGCGGTACCGCCCGAGCGCGTCCGTGACGGTGAACAACCCGCGCGCGGGGGCTCGGCCGTGCCAGGCCTCCGGAACGAGGGCGCGCGTGAGCCGGTCGGCCCAGACCACCGCGGCGCACGCCCCCGCCACGATCAGCCCCGCGCCAAGCACCCGCGGCCAGACGGCGGGAGCCGTTCGGCCGGCCCACACGAGACCGCTGGTCAGGCCGAGGAGGACGATCGCCAGCAGGCCCAGCATGCGGTCGACCGCGACCGACGCCGCCGCTTCGGCCGCGGCGGAGGTCCTGCGGCCGAGGGTGTAGGCCCGCAGGACGTCGGCGCCCACGCCGGCCGGCAGCAGGCTCCCGGCGAACGAGCTGACCAGGTAGATCCAGGTCGCCGACTTGGCCGAGACGGCCGTGTCGGTCGCGCGCAGCAAGAGAATCCATCGCCAGACCATCACGGCGCGGTCCACCGCGAGGAGTCCCAGGACCGCCGCGGCCGCGGCGGGCCGCAGGCGGAGCAGGACGCCCGCCGCCTCGCGCAGATCGATGGCCGCCGCCAGGTAGCCGAGGATGCCGAGCGTGAGGGCCCAGCGGAGCCACCGCCCGGCCGCTCGGGGCCGTGTCACGAGTCGGGCCTGCGCGCGACGACCTCGATCGTCGCGAACAAATTCTTGCGGATCCGGAACAGCCACTCGCCCGTACCCGTGCGACGGGCGAGGCCGTCCAGACCCGGCAGGCGCGCGAGCGCCGCTCCGAGGGCGAGACCGTCGCGCAGGAGGCCCGTGGCGGCCCCGATGCTGTGGACGACCTGCTCGACGCGGAACCCGCCGTCGTATAGAAGCTGCCGCACCCGCCGCTCCGTCGTCACGAAGTTGTGGGTGTAGTCGACGTCCCAGAAAAAGCCGCGCTCCCTCAGATAGTCGGGGACCACGATGAAGAAGACGCCCGAGGCCCGCAACACGCGCCAGGCTTCGGCGACCAGGGCCCGGGCCTGGTCGATGCCGGCCATGTGTTCGAGCACCTGGTCGGCATAAACGACATCCTGGCTGCCGTCGGGCACAGGGATCGGAGGCACCCAGGCTTCGAGGACGTCGAGCCCCTGCGCTCGCAGCTCGCGCGCCAGCACGGGACTGGCCTCCACCGCTCGATACCGCCAGCCCGCCTGCCGCGCGGCCTGGGCGAGCGTGCCGTGCCCGGGTCCGACCTCGAGGAAGTCCCCGGGCGGGCGCACATGGTGCATCACAAGCGCCAGACGCCGCCGTTCGGTCCGGGCGCGCCGGGCGCGGCCGAAGCGCGTGAGCTCTTTCTGCCGGTCGGAGAACCAGCGATAGAACGACGCGGGTGCCACAACCTAGAACCGGCCGCGACCCGTCCAGCGACCGACCGTCCCGCTGCTGTACGTGATTTCCGTCACATCGTTCCAGATCGGTGTCGGGTTGGGCCCACAGTGACCGCCGATGATGTCGATGATGTACACCTCCGTGCTGCCCTCGTCCGGCCCTGGCCCCCAGTGGTAATCCACGACGTCGAGCGACGGATCGCCAACGACTCCGCGCTTCCAGTTGTACCCCCACCGCGTGTCGAACTCCCGAAGCCGGTCGACCACTGCGTCCATGAATTCCCACGTGCCGCCGTGTTCCTGGCACGACCGCGCCAGGTAGTCGGGATGCTGGCGGGCGACCTCCACCACGATGTGCGACATGTTCGGGAGCGGCAGTCGCTGGCCGGGGGGCGGATCGGGCGTGCGGGGCGCAACCTTGACTTTCGGAAGCACCTTCGTCCTGAACGACGCCGCCGGTGACCATGGACCGAAAAACGAGTCCAGCTCCGCGCGCGCGCGCCAGGTGTAGGTCGCGCCTTCTTCCAAGGTCGTGTCCACCGGATACTCCGTCGTCGCGCTCCCACCGGCAACCACTCCCGCCCGAACCAGCGTCCCGTTCTTGTCCAGCAGCTCGAAGCGGTACGAAAAGTCCGCCTGTACGTGCAACCCGCGGGCATTGGCAATCACCAGGGTGGGCTTGAGGTTCTCGATCTCTTCATCGTTGATGGGCGACACCAGGGTTGGCGCGGTGGCCTTCAGCGTCGCCCCGCCGGGTCCCGCCCCGGCAACGCCGGTCGCGGCCGACGGCGAGACGGGACTCGAGGCCGAACCGGAACAGGCGAGTGCGACCGCGAGAAGAACGGCCGCGGCTGAACCAGTGAGCCACATTCGCAACATCGGGCACCTCATTCGCAGGAGATCCGACCCAGCACGGCGGGCGCTATCTTACCGCAGGCCGCAGCCTGCCACCAACCCGCGGGTTCTCGAGATCGTTTCGTGGTAGCATGACGGCCGACTCCGTTCAGGAGCGCTGAGCGGTGTCACGAGCCGGATTCTCCGGCGAGGAGCGGATGGGCATGCGGCAGGGTGCGGTGCTGGCGGTCGGTGTCCTGATGGGTTGGATTTCGGTTCCTGGAGCGCAGGCGCAATGGCTGCCGCTCGACGGGAAGGCCTTCGTCGACGTCAACGGCCTGTACCAGGCCCACTCCCGGAACCTGACCCAGAAGGGAACGTTGTCGCTGTACGACGAGACGGGAAGCTTCGAGGCCACCCAGGCGCTCGACAACGGTGCGCTCTGGGATGTTGGTTTCGGCTACCGCGTGGCGCGGGAGCTCTCGGTGGGCCTGGGCGTGGCGCAATTCACCAAGAGCGGCCGCGGAACGGTCTCGGGCACGGTGCCGCACCCGCTTTTCTACGACAGGCCGCGGACCTACGCCCAGGACGTCAGGCCAGGGCACAGGACCCGCACGATCTACCTTCAGGCCAGATACCACCTCGCCATCCCGGCAGCCGACCGCCTGGACGTGGCCCTGCTTGCGGGACCGGCGCATCTGCGGGTCCGGCAAGGACTCGTCGGCGACGTGTCGGTGGCGGAAGTTGGGCCGCCCTACTCGAGCGTTAACGCCACCTCCGTGCTGGTCGAACGCACGAAGTCGACACTCGGCGTGCTGGTCGGCGCGGACGTCGGCTACCGCTTCCACCCGAACCTCGGCGGTGGTCTGCTGGTGCGCTATGTGGCGGGCCGGGTCGACGTGCCCGGGCTGGCGGGGCAGCCGGTGAGGATCGACGCGGGAGGCTTCCAGATCGGCGGGGGCGTGCGCCTGCGCTTCTGACGTGGCGGGCCCCGGCCGCGCACAGCCCGCCCGTCTCGCGGGTTAGCCCTCACGCCGGCGCGCGCGTGGTCCGCCCCCCTTCGTTCGAGTCAGAACCGCCCGCGGCCCGTCCAGCGGCCGATCGTCCCGCTGCTGTAGGTGATCTCTGTCACATCGTTCCACGTCGGCGACGGGTTGGGCCCGCAGTGGCCCGCGATGATGTCGATGATGTAGACGTCCGTGCTGTTCTCGTCCGGCCCCGGCCCCCAGTGGTAGTCGACCACGTCCAGCGACGGGTCGCCGATCCGGCCGCGCTTCCAGTTGTACCCCCAGCGCGTGTCGTACTGGCGCAGCCGATCGACGACCCGATCCATGAACTCCCAGGTCCCGCCGTGCTCCTGGCACGAGTTGGCCAACGCCGCCGGATACTGTCGAGCGACCTCCTGGACCACGAAGAACATGTTGGGGAGCGGCAGGCGCTGACCCGGCGGCGGGTCCGGAGTCCGGTTGTTGCTCGGCGGCGGCGGGACATACGGCCCAGGCGCCGGAGCCGGAGCCGGCGTGCGGAACGATTCCACCGAGGAGTACGCGCTCGAGACCTTGCCGTTGGTCCCCCAGGCGCGCCAGTAGAACAGTTGGCCGGCGGGGAGCTTGCCGAGCGTGTGGGTCGTGGTCGCGCCGGCGCTCCGAGTCGTGCTGCCGTTGGTCACCTGATCGGTGAAGCCGAGGTCACGGGCGACCTGGAAGTGATACACCACCTGACCCGCCGGCCCGCTGACGCGCCCGTTGGTCACGACGAAGCTGGGCGTGTCGGTGCTCGTCGTGGCCCCGCCGACCGGCGACACGGGGATCGGGGGGTCGATCACGACCGGCTCGACGACGGAAAAGTACGCGGCGGGCGAGGGGTCGCTGGCATTCGCCCCGTCCTCCGCCCGCGCCCGCCAGTAATAGGTGACCCCATCGGCCAGCTTCCCGGCCACCGTGTGCGAGGTGCGACCGCTCGGATCAGGATCGAGGCGGCCCGATGTGTACAGGACGGTCGAGAAATTCGCGTCCGCCGCGATCTCGATCACCTGCCAGAAGGGCCGGGGACTGTTCGAGCTGGCGTTCTCGACCACCAGGCGCACAGGGGACGTGTTGAGGAGTTCCGCGCCGTTGGCCGGTTCCACCGGGCGGGGTGCCGTGATGGTCACGTTCGGGAGGGGCCCGGCGATGGTGGGACTGAGGGGGTTGGCGCTCTTCTGGATCTCGCAGCCGGCCGCCACGGCGACCAGCCCCACCACGATTATCAATCCTGTAACAGCTCTCACGGTCATGGTCCTGCGCTCTCCGAACCGCTCCAGGCCGAGGCGGCGCCCTAAACGGCCTCCGGCTACCGATTTCCGACCGTTTTGGTGTATCGGCGGCGGAGGCCTCGACTTTAACCCCGGAACTGGCGGAGCAAAAACAGCGCCCCTCCGGAAAGCGAGAACAGCAAAATCAGGCCCGCTCCCGCGAGAGACAGGGAGACCGCAGCGGTGGATCCCAGGCCCAGGCGCGTGAAGAAGAAGGCGAACACGGCTTCGCGGACGCCGAACCCGTTGATCGAGACCGGCACCATCTGGGCCGCCAGGGTCAGGGGAACCACACAAGCGGCAGTCGTGAGCGGCAGGGGAATGCCCAAACTTCTGGCTGTGCACAGGAAGAAGCCCACCAGGCACGCCTGGACCGCCAGCGCCCCGACCGTGGTCCAGACGAGCGGCCGGGGGGCTCGGCCGAAGCGCTCGCAAGCGACCGCCAGGCGCGCGAGGCGCTCCCGGGCCCACGCGCCGCCCCAGCGCTCGATCGGCGCGCCCAGTTGCACAACCTGACGGGGTGCCCTCAAAGCGGGGACGAGGGCTGCGAGGGCGACCGCGGGAGGCACCCAGAGCCAGTGGGCGCCGGGCAGGTCCCCACCGTGCCGGGCGGCCACCAAGGCCCCGAGGGCCGCCATCAGGAGGAGCGCCACGAGTCCCAGGAACCTGTCGACGAGCACGACGGTGGCGGCCAGCGTCTTCGACCCGGTGTAGGGGGCGGTATCGGCGATGCGGACGACGTCACCGCCGATGTTGCTGGGCAGGAAGTTGTTGAAAAACGTCGCGACCAGGAACGATTCGGCGAGCGTCCAGGGTCGGAGGTCGGTCCCCTGGACGCGGAGGAGGACGCGCCACCGCCACACACTCAGGGCCACCATGGCGCCGTACAGGGCGAGGGCGGCGGCGGCCCACCCCGCGTGCGCCCGAACGAGGGTCGCCGAGACGGCGCCTGCGTCCGCGCGAACGAGGAGCCAGGCGAGAAGGCCGCCGCTGACCGCCAGCCTGGCGCAGAAGAGCAGGAGCGAGCGGCGCCCGGTCCCGTTTTCCCGAGCCATCGGGCCCCCACACTAGCACAGCCGTCCCGGACGCGGCAATGAACCTTCGGGGCCACGCGTCGGACCGCGGTCTGGGTGTCGCTCCGTTGACGCGTTCCCTGGAGCCGGCTATAAGACACCAAGAGCCGCACCTTGCCGACCGACCGCCGCCGCGTCTTGATGCTCGCGCCGGAGCCGTTTTTCGAGCCTCGCGGTACGCCCTTCAGCGAGTATCACCGCCTCCGGGCGCTTGCCGATCTCGGGTACCGCGTAGACCTCGTGACGTACCCCTTCGGGTCCGATGTGGACATCCCCAACGTCCGGATTCTGCGGGCGCCCGGGTTCCCCGGGGTGCGCCGGGTGGGGGTCGGGCCGTCGCTGGCCAAGCTGGTGCTCGACCTTCGGTTGCTCGCCACCGCCCGCCGGGTGGCGCGGGTTGGGGGGTACGACGTTGTCCACTCGCACGAGGAGGCGGCGTTTTTCGGCGTCTGGCTGGCGCGCCGCCTGGGCGTCCCGCATGTCTACGACATGCACTCGAGCTTGCCCCAGCAGCTCTCGAACTTCCGGTATGCGTTCGGCCGCCTCTGGCGTCCGGTGTTTTCGTGGCTCGAGAGGCAGGCCATCGCGCGGTCGGACGTGGTCATCACGATCTGCCAGGACCTCCAGGAGCTGGTCACGCGCCTCGGGGCCGGCCACAAGGCGGTGCTTATCGAGAACGTCATGGGCGGGGGGACGGTTGAGCCGCCGACGCTCGACGGGCGCCGGGTGCGCGAGCGGTGGAGGATTCGCCCGGACCAGGCCGTGGTGCTCTACGCGGGGACGTTCGAACCCTATCAGGGGATCGACCTCCTGATCGAGGCGGCCGCGATCCTCGCGCGGACGCACCCGTCGGCCGTGGTGCTCCTGGTCGGCGGCGAGCCGGCTCAAATCGCGGCGGCGGCCCGCCGGGCGGCCGCGCTCGGGGCGCCGGTGGTTCTGACCGGCGCGCAGCCGGCGCGGGAGATTCCGGCGTTCATCGAGGCCGCCGACATCCTCGTCTCGCCGCGGGTGTCAGGCACGAACACGCCCCTCAAGATCTACTCGTACCTCCAGGCGGGACGCCCGATCGTGGCGACCGATCTGCGGACGCACACGCAGGTGCTGGATGCGTCGACGGCGGTCCTGGTCGCTCCGGGGGCCGAGGCGGTGGCCGCGGGCATCGCGCGGCTCCTCGACGACCCGGCGCTCCGGCGCCGGCTGGCCGCGGCTGCTGCCGAGCTGGCGCGCACGAGGTACAGCCGCGAGGCGTTTCTCGCCCGGACTGCCGAGGCGTACGCGCGTCTCTGGCGGGGGGCCTCGCTCGCCGGGCCGGTCGCCGTCGCCTCGTCGTCATGACGGTCCTGGTCACCGGTGTGACGGGCTTCACCGGGGGCTGTCTCGCGCGGTTCCTCCGGCGGCGCGGGGAGGTGGTGCGGGGCCTCGTGCGCCCGGCGAGTCTGCCGCGCGCGGAGTCTCTGCGGGCGGAAGGGGTCACGATCGTCCCCGGCGACGTGACCGATCCGAGCTCGCTCGAACGGGCCTGCCAGGGCGTCGAGGTCGTCTATCACCTCGCGGCTCTGTACCGCGAGGCCGGCCATCCAGCGTCGGCCTACTGGGCGGTGAACGTCGAAGGGACCCGCCATCTGCTGGAAGCCGCCCGCGCGGCGGGGGTGCGGCGGGTAGTGCACTGCAGCACGGGCGGGGTCCACGGGCACGTCACCGATCCGCCGGCGAACGAAGACGCCCCGTTCGCGCCGGGTGATGTCTACCAGCGGACGAAGCTCGAAGGGGAACGGCTGGCGGCGGACTTCGGGCGGCGCGGGTCGATCGAGGTCGTGATCGTCCGGCCCATCGGGATCTACGGGCCGGGGGACACGCGGTTTCTTAAGCTCTTCCGCGGCATCGCCCGGCGGCGCTTCCCGATGCTCGGTGACGGCCGGGTGTACTACCACCTGACCTACATCGACGACCTGGTCGAAGGGTTGCGCCTGTGCGGCGAACACCCGGAGGCGGCGGGCCGCACGTATTTGCTCGCGGGGCCCGAGTACACCACGCTCGCCGAGTTGGTCTCCCTGGTCGCGCGCGAACTCGGCGTCGCCCCGCCGCGTGTGCACTGGCCGGTCTGGCCGGTGTGGCTGGCCGGCGCCCTGTGCGAGCTGGTGTGCGTTCCCCTCGGGGTCGAGCCGCCGCTCTACCGGCGGCGGGTGGACTTTTACCGCAAGAGTCGCGCGTTCGACATTTCGCGGGCGCGCGCCGAGCTAGGGTACAATCCCACGGTCCGCCTCGAGGAGGGCATCCGGCGGACGGTGGCCTGGTACCGCGCGCAGGACCTGCTGTGAGACGCCTGAACATCGTTCAGATCTGCGACCACTTGGGGTGGACCGGGTCTCGGATGCACGGCGTCAAGCGCCTGTTCGCCTGGATGATCCCCCGATTCGATCGCGACCGCTTCAACGTCTCGCTCATCAGCCTGCGCAAGAAGGACTTGTCGGCGGACACGCTCGAAGACCTCGGGATCCAGGTGACCTACCTCCACAAGTCGCGGTTCGACCCGAGCACCTGGCCTGCGCTCTTGAAAGAGCTCGACCGCCGGCAGGCAGACGTGTTGCACCTGCATGGTTACGGCGCCACGACGTTCGGGCGGCTGGTCGCCGCCCAGCGGGGGCTGCCCGTGGTCCTGCACGAGCACGCCAACCACACCGATACGCCCTGGTTTCAGAAGATCGCGGATTGGTGGCTCGCGCCGTACACCGACCTGGCGATCGCGGTGTCGCAGTCGACGGCGGAGTTCGTGGTGCGGGCCAGGCTCGTGCCCGCCGAGCGCACGAAGGTGGTCTACCTCGGGGTGCCGCTCGAGGAGTTCAGCCGCGTTCGGACGGCGGACGAAGTGCGCGCGGCGCGCGCGGCGCTGGGGATCGCACTAGAGACGTTCGCCGTCGGGACGATCACCCGCCTGATGCCGTCGAAGGGCAACGAGTATCTCGTGGCGGCGGCGCCGTGGGTCTTGAAGGCGGTGCCGCAGGCGCGCATTTATATCATCGGGGAGGGCGAGCTGCAGCCGGCGCTCGAGGCGCAGGCGCGGCGTCTCGGTGTCGCCGACCGGGTCGTGTTCACCGGGTTCGTGCGCGAGGTGCCGCAGGCGCTCGCGGCCCTCGACCTGGTGGTGTTCCCGTCGCTGTGGGAGGGGACCCCGCTCACGGCCTTCGAGGCGCTGGCGGCCGGCAAGGCCATCGTGTCTACCGATGCCGACGGCCTCAAGGACATCCTGACTGACGGGCGGGACGCACGCCTGGTGCCCCGCCGGGACGCGCGGGCGCTCGCCGACGCGATCATCGCGCTCGCCCGCGACCCCGACGCGCGGGCCCGGCTGGGTGCGGCGGCCCGCGAGACCGGGCGCCGCTACGACATCAACACGTTCGTCCGCAAGATGGAGCGCCTCTACGTCCTGTTGCACGAGACGTCGCGGGCGACGCGCCGCGCCGGGATCTTGCAGGCCGACCTGTCGTTCCTGACAAGCGCCTCGTGACGGCCATGATGGAGATGGCCCGGCGGGGCCCGGCACGCTGGCGGTCCGACCCCGGCTTCGTCGTGTCCCTCGCGCTCGGCCTTTCGCTGGCGGGCTTCGCGGTGTCGGTGGACTTCCCGCGGGCCTCGCAGGGCTTCAAGGGCGACGAGGCCACCTACTACTGCCTCGCCCACAGCCTCGCCCGCGACTTCGACGTCGAGTACCGGCGCGAGGATTTGGTCCGCGTCTGGGCGGAGTATCCCTCGGGCCCGCAGGGCATCTTCCTCAAGAAGGGCCACACGGTGGCGATCCGCGCGTCGGCCCGCTTCCCGTTCGTCGAACTCGTCAAGGGAAGCGATCACGCGGCGGATCGGCGGCTTTACTACGGCAAGTCGTATCTCTACCCCCTCGCGGCCGCGCCGTTCGTCCGGCTGTTCGGGACGAACGGGTTCCTGGTCCTGCACGCGATCCTCCTGGCCCTGGACGTGGCGGCGGCGTATCTGATCCTCTCAGCGCGAGGCGCCGCGGCGGGCTGGGCGGCGGCCTATGTCCTCGTCTTTTTCGGCGCGTCGGTGGTCCCGGTCTACTTCGTCTGGCTGTCGCCGGACCTGTTCAACCTGTCGCTGGTGATGTATGCCGCCTTCCTGTGGGGCTACAAGGAACTCGCGGGCGGCCGGCCCGACGGCGGCCGGCTGGACCGGTGGCTGCGGTCCCCATGGACGGATGGCGCGGCGGCCGCCCTGGTGGGCGCGGCCACGTTCTCCAAACCGACGCACCTCGTGCTGGTCGTTCCCCTGGTCGCGCTGGCGCTCTGGCGCCGTCTATGGGGCCGGGCCGCCGCCCTGGCGGGGGTGACGGCCGCCGTAGCCGGGGCGCTGTTTCTCGCCAACCTCGCGCTCACGGGCGACGCCAATTATCAAGGCGGGGAGCGCAAGACGTGCTACAGCCCTCCGCCCGGCAGCACCTACGTCGGGCCGGCGGGATTCCCGTTCGCGCGGCCCGGCGACACGTTCGACACGACCTGTGAGGGGCACGCGACCGACGAGGTCCCGATCGACATCCTCGTGACGCCGGACACGTTCCGCGTGTTCCGCCACAACCTCGTGTACTTCCTGGTCGGGCGGTCGAGCGGGTTGGTCCCGTACTTCTTCCCGGGCGTCGTCAGTCTGGCGCTGTTCCTGTCGGCTCCGCGCCGCGCGACGGCCGCCCAGTGGGCGCTCCTGTCGACGCTCGCGGCCGCCGCGGTCGCTCTTCTGCTGTACATGCCGTACACCTACTCGGGGGGCGGCGGCCCGATCGGCAACCGCTACTTCTTGAGCTTCTACCCGCTGTTCTTCTTCCTGACGCCGCCCCTCCAGGCGGGCGGGAGCAGCCTTGTGGCCGCCGCCGGGGGTGCGCTCTTCACGGCGCAGCTCGTCCTCAATCCGTTCGTGACCTCGCGCCATCCGGGCGACCACCTCAAGGCCGGCCCGCTGCGGCTGTTGCCCATCGAGCTCACGACGATCAACGACCTGGCCGTGGCGGCCCACGCGAATCGGGCCCGGTTGCCCGTGGGCGGCGACCCGCCGCTGCTCGCCTACTTTCCCGACGACAACGTGTACGGACTCGAGGGCGACCGGTTCTGGGTGCGCGGCCGGTCGCGGGCGGAGATCATCCTCCGGACGCCGGCCAGAGTCGCCGAGGGCGGACGCCTCGTCCCGCTCCGCCTCGCCGGCCTCGCGGTCGACGTGGCCAACGGAGGCGCGGCGAATCGCGTGGTGCTCGACGTCGGGCGCGGCCGCCGCGCCGTCGACCTGCGCCCGTTCGAAGCGCGGCGGGTCGAGCTCGAGGTGCCCTTCGGCGTGCCCTACCGGCCCTCCCGGTACCCGACGAACTATGCGTACCTCCTGACGGTCACGACGACGACGGGGTTCGTGCCGTACCTCGAGCAGCCGCCGTCGCTCGACGCGCGGTACCTGGGCGCCATGATCAAGCTCTCGCCCGCGTATGTGGAGGCTCGCTAGGCGCCCGGCGGGCGCCGGCCCGGATCTCCGATGGCTCGGATCGTCGTCGCCACCTCGACGCCGCCGCTGACCGAAGGGGGACATCTGGTCATCGCCCGGGCGCTCGTGCGCGCTCTCGAGGAGGCGGGCCACCACGCCGGGCTCGTCCTGACACCCCAGAACCGGTTCGGCCGGCAGGGGGCCGCCTATCTAGCTACGTGGCTGACCGACGTCGGCCTGACGGGCGAGGGCGCGCGGACGGATCAGGTGATCAGCCTGCGGTTCCCGAGCTACGCGCTCCGGCACCCGGTGCACGTGTGCTGGCTGAACCACCGGATGCGGGAGTACTACGACCTGTGGGAGCGGTTCCGCGCTACGCTGTCGTGGAAGAACCGGGTCAAGGAGGGCCTCCGGCGCCGGCTCGTGCACGTCGCCGACCGCTATCTGCTGACGCGCCGGGTCGCGCGCGTCTATGCCCAGTCGCGCACGGTCCAGGCGCGCCTCGCCCGCTGGGGCGGCATTGCGGCCGAGGTGCTCTATCCGCCGGCGCCGCCGCGCTCCTACCGCTGCGACGGGTACGGCGACTACATCTTGCTGGTCTCCCGCCTGACGCCCCTCAAGCGGGTCGATCTGCTGCTCGACGCTCTCGCACGGCGGCCGGCCCGCGGGGTGCGGGCGGTCATCGCGGGCGACGGCGAAGCGCGGGCTGCGCTGGCGGCGCGGGCGGCGGCGCTCGGGCTCGAGGGGCGCGTCACGTTCGCGGGCCGCCTGACCGACGAGGCGCTGGTCGCGCACCTGGCGAAGTGCCGCGCGGTGTGCTTTCCCCCGTTCGACGAGGACTACGGGTTCGTCACTGTCGAGGCGTTCGCAGCGCGCAAAGCGGTGGTGACGTGTCGCGACAGCGGGGGCGCGGCCGAACTCGTTCGGGATGGCGTCAACGGGTTCGTCGTGGATCCGACCCCGGACGCGCTGGCCGACGCGCTCGCGCGGCTCGCCGACGACGCCGCCCTGGCGGAACGGCTGGGCGCGGCCGGCCACGCCGCCGCCGCCGAGCTCACGTGGCCGCGCGCAGTGGAGCGGCTCGTTATTGTGTAAGATCGTGAGCGGCTCCCATGGCGTACGCGTCGGACCTGGAAGCCCGGTTGGCCCGCAAGGTCACGCGGGCGATCTGCGAGTACGGCCTCATCGCCGACGGGGACCGCGTCCTCGTCGGGCTCTCGGGCGGCAAGGATAGCTGGACGCTGCTGCAGCTCCTGGAGGTCCTGCGCGCCCGCGCGCCGATGACCTTCACCCTCGTGGCGGTCAACGTGGATTCGGGTTACGAAGGCTACCGGCACGACCTGATCGCGGAAACGTGCGCCGCGCGCGGTTGGGAATTCCACCATGTGCCGACGACGATCGGCGCCCTCATGGAAGAGAAGCTCGAGGACGGCGGGACGCCGTGTTCGCTCTGCGCGCGGTTCCGCCGCGGCGTCCTCTATCGGGCTGCGCGCGATTTCGGCGCCACGAAGATCGCCCTCGGGCACCACCTGGACGACTTCATCGAGACGTTGCTGCTGAACCTCTTCTTCGAGGGGGCGCTGCGGGCCATGCCCGCGCGCCTCGTCTCGGACGACGGCGCGCACGTTGTCATCCGTCCCCTGGTCTACGTGAGCGAGGCCGAGACCCGCCAGTATGCCCGCGAGCGCGGGTTGCCCGTCGTGAGTTGCTGCTGCCCCGCCTGCGGCGACCTCGGGCTGAAGCGCCAGCGGGTCAAGCGCCTGCTGGCGGAGCTGGAGGTGGAGCACCCCGGCGTCAAGCAATCGATGCTCGCCGCCCTGGCTAATGTCGCCCCCCGCCATCTGCTCGACACCCGCCTCAACCCGCCGGCGCTCCTGCGGGCCCGAGCGGCCGAGGCGGTTCCGGCCGGGTCGTAGCGGATCATGCGGGCCGTCGTCCAGCGGGTCCGCTCGGCGCGGGTCGTGGTGAACGGCGAGGTCGTCGGGGCGATCGACCGGGGGCTGCTCGTCCTCGTCGGCGTCGCCAGGGACGACGGGCCGGCCGATGTCGAGTACGTCGCATCGAAGGTCCGCGACCTGCGCATCTTCGACGACGAGGCCGGCAAGATGAATCGGTCGGTGGGGGAGGCCGGGGGCGCGGTGCTCGTCGTCTCGCAGTTCACGCTCTACGGTGACTGCCGCAAGGGCCGGCGGCCGTCGTTCGACGCGGCGGCGCCCGCCGCGTTGGCCCGGGCGCTCTACGAAGACCTGGTTCGGCGCCTGCGCGAGGACGCCGCGCTGCGGGTGGAAACCGGGGCGTTCCAGGCGCGCATGGCCGTTGAGCTCGTCAACGACGGGCCCGTGACGGTGTTGCTCGACAGCCGCAGGCAATTCTGACGGGGCGGAACGGGCGCGCAAGGAGGAACGATGCATCGACTGTGGCGAGTACTCTGGGCACTCCTGGTGTGCGGGACCGTGGGGAGCGGGCGCGTCGCCGCCCAGCAGCGACCCCTCGTGACCGAGGACCCGGAGACGGTCGGGGCCGGCCTCGTCCTCGTCGAGGGCGGGTTCGACTACGCGATCGATCAGCATTATCCCGCCTCCGGGTTGAAGGGGAGCCTGCTGCGGCTGCCGGTTGTCGGCGTCAGCGTCGGGGTGAGCTCGATCGCCGAGATCCAACTCGACGGGGAGCTGTTCAATCGCCTCGCGATCAAAGAGCGGGTCGACGCGCCGCTGGCCTCGCTGACGCGGATCGACGGCGACCGGACGAGCGACGTGGGCGACTTCGTCGTCGCGACGAAAGTCCGGGTGGCGGGCGAGACCGCCCGGCGGCCGGCCTTCGCGTTCCGGTTCGCCGCGAAGGTGCCGACGGCCAGCAACGAGAGCGGCCTGGGACTCGACACGACGGATCTGTACTTCACCGCCATCGCCGGCAAGACCGTCGAGTCGGTGCGGGTGGTGGGCAACGTCGGCCTCGGTATCCTGCAGGACCCCACGACGGCGGGCCGGCAGAACGACGTGCTGGTCTACGGCGTATCGGTCGCCCGCGCCGTGGCGCAGGGGACCGAGATCGTGGGCGAGATCAACGGCCGCCTCCACACGGCGAGCCACGAGGCGCCGGCCGGGACCGAGACGCGCGCCCTCATGCGCCTCGGCGGCCGATACACCGCGGGGGCCGGGCGCGTCGACGCCGGGCTGATCGTGGGCATGACGTCCAAGGACCCGGCCTTCGGCGTCACGGTGGGCTTCACCTACGTGTTCACCGCGTTCCGCCTGCCGTAGCGACGTGCTACACTCCCTCGACCGCCGGCGCCGGTAAGCACGCCGGTGCCGGCGGTCGTAATGCGCCGGCAGAATCGATGCGTGCTGCCCGAGGCTCCTGTCTCTCTCCTTCACCCCTTTCAGCGAGGTTACAGCGTATGCCACTGCCCATCCGCCTTCGCACCGTCGTGCTGGTTGCGGGTCTCGCCGCCGCCGGGGTCGCCGGACTCCTCGCGCAGGGCCCGCCGTTCGGCCAGGCTCAGCCGGCGTCGGCCCCGCCGGTCAACCAGTCGGACGACCCGATCCTGAAGACCTTCGTCTGGCGTTCGATCGGCCCCGCCAGCATGGGCGGACGCATCGACGACATCGAGGCGGTCGAGAGCAACCCCTCGGTGTTCTACGTCGGCTTTGCCACTGGCGGCGTCTGGAAGACCGTCAACAACGGCACGACCTTCACGCCGATTTTCGACACCTATCCGGTCTCGTCGATCGGCGACATCGCCATCAGCCCGTCGAACCCGGACATCGTGTGGGTCGGGACGGGCGAGCCCAACAACCGCCAGAGCTCGTCGTTCGGCAACGGGGTCTACAAGTCCACGGACGGGGGGAAGAGCTTCGTCCACATGGGCCTGACCGACACCCAGTCGATCGGCCGGATCGTGATCGACCCGAAGGACCCGAACATCGTCTACGTGGCCGCGGTCGGCCACCTGTTCGGACCCAACGAGGAGCGGGGCGTCTTCAAGACGACCGACGGCGGGAAGACCTGGCAGAAGGTCAAGTACATCGACCCGGATACCGGGTTCATCGACATCGCGATGGACCCGTCGGATCCGAAGACCCTCTATGCCGCGTCGTACCAGCGCCGGCGCGTGCCGTGGGGTTTCAACGGGGGCGGGCCGGGCAGCGGCATCTGGAAGACGACCGACGGGGGACGAAGCTGGACCCGCTTGTCGGGTAATGGGCTTCCGGACTCTCCGATCATTGGACGCATCGGCTTGTCGGTCTGTCGCTCGAAGCCGAACGTCGTCTACGCCCAGATCGAGGTCGGGGCGAGCGGCGGGACGGGGGCGGGCGTCAGCGACGAAGGTCTGCCCATCGAGCCCGGGCAGGGCGGGCGCGGGGGCGGCGGGGGCGGATTCGGTCAGCAGGAAGCGGCGAACCAACCGCCCGACCCGAAGCGCTCGGGCGTCTGGCGGTCGGACGACAAGGGGCGCACCTGGCGGATCGTCAGCAACAACAATAACCGCCCCATGTACTACAGCCAGATTCGCTGCGACCCGACCAACCCCGACATCGTCTACACGATGGGTGCGCCGTTCTTCAAGTCCACCGACGGGGGGAAGACCTTCCGTCAGGTGTCGGGCATCGCGCACAGCGACCACCACGCGCTGTGGATCAACCCGAAGAACCCCAACCATCTCATCCTGGGCAACGACGGCGGCCTCAACGTGAGCTACGACCAGGGGGAGACGTGGGAGTTCATCAACACGATGGCGGTCGGCCAGTTCTACGCGATCAGCGCAGACATGCGGCGGCCGTACTACGTGTGCGGCGGCCTACAGGACAACGGGTCGTGGTGCGGGCCGAGCGCAGTGCGGAGCCCGAACGGGATCTTGAACGCCGACTGGTTCCGCGTCGGTGGCGGTGACGGGTTCTACACGCAAAACGACCCGAGCGATCCCTTTGTCGTGTATGCGGAGTCGCAGGATGGGAACACCACCCGGGTCGATTTGCGGGCCGGGCGGTCCGCGAGCATCCGGCCGCGCGCCGCCGCGGCGGGGCGCGGCG
>CAYZKQ010000034.1:0-22238 GCA_964478975.1 uncultured Vicinamibacterales bacterium
GCCATCGCCGCGGCCCGCCGCGCCGCCGCGGCCGGGGCCGACGCCGTGCTCGTCCGCACGCCCGCCTTCTTCAAGCAGGAGATGACGGCCGAGGCGTTCGTCCGCCACTACACGGCCGTGGCCGACGCGTCGCCCGTCCCCGTGCTCCTCTACAACTACGCGGCGCTCACCGGCGTCGACCTGCCGGTTGCGGCGGTGGCCGTGCTGGCCCGCCACCCCAACATCGCCGGGATGAAAGAGTCCAGCGGGGATGTCGGCCGGATCGCCGAGCTGGTCGCCGAGACGCCCGAGCGGTTCGCGGTGCTGGCCGGTTCCGGACCGCACTTTTACGCGGCGCTCGCCGTGGGCGCCGCCGGCGGTATCCTCGCGGTCGCGACCGTCGTGCCCGACCTCTGCGCCCGGCTCTTCGCGCTGGTCCGCGAGGGCCGGCACGCCGAGGCGCGCGCGCTGCAGCAGCGGCTGGCACCCCTCGCGCGGGCGGTCACGACGCGCTACGGCGTGCCCGGGTTGAAGGTCGCGCTGGCGCTCGCGGGGTACGCCGGGGGCGAGCCGCGCGCGCCGCTCCTCCCCGCGCCGCCGGACGCGCACGACGTGATCCGCGCCCAGCTCGCCGCCCTCGGGGTCCTGCCCGCGCCGGCGCTATCATGACGCCGATGTTGCCCGGTTCCGAACGGATCTTGCTCGGCCCCGGGCCGAGCCCCGTGTCGCCCCGGATCATGCGCGCGATGGCGGCGCCCGTGCTCGGGCATCTCGACCCGGACCTCGTGGCCATGCTCGACGACGTCCGGGCCAGGCTCGGGCGCGTGTTTCGCGCCGCCCCGGGGTCGCTCAGCCTGGCCATCTCCGGCACCGGCACCGCCGGGCTGGAGGCGACGGTCGCCAACCTCGTCGACGAACGCACCCGCGCCCTCGCGGTCGTGACCGGCTACTTCGGCGACCGCCTCGCCCAGGTGCTGGCCCGCTACGGCGCCGCGGTCAGCCGCCTCGACGTCGAGTGGGGGCGGGCGTGCGACCCGGAGGCCGTGCGGCGCGCCCTGAAGGCCGGGCGCGTCAATCTGGTCGCCGTGGTGCACGCGGAGACGTCCACCGGGGTCCTCAACCCGGTCGCCGACATCGTGCAGATCGCGCGCGAGCACGACGCCCTGACCATCGTCGACACGGTCACGTCGCTCGGCGGCCATCCCGTCGAGGTCGGCGCGTGGCAGGTCGACGCGTGCTATAGCTGCAGCCAGAAGGGCCTCGGCGCGCCGCCGGGCCTGGCGCCGGTCGTCTTTTCCCCGCGGGCCCTCGAGCGCCGCGTCCGCGCGCGCAGCTTCTACTTCGACCTCGAGTTGCTCGAGGACTACTGGGTCCGGCGCAAGTATCACCACACCTTGTCGGCGACCCTGCTCTACGCGTTGCGGGAAGCCCTCATGGTCGTGGAGGAAGAAGGGCTCGAGGCGCGGTGGGCCCGGCACCGCCGCCATCACCGGATTCTCGCGGCCGGCCTCGGGGCGATGGGCCTGGAGCTGTTGCCGCCCGAGCCCGAGCGCCTGTGGACGCTCAACGCCGTCTGCGTGCCGCCGGGCGTGGACGAGGCGGCCGTGCGGCGCACGCTGCTAGACACGTTCAACATCGAGATCGGCGCCGGGTTGGGGCCGCTCGCCGGCCGCATCTGGCGCGTGGGGCTGATGGGCGCCGGCTCGAGCAGCCAGGTGATCCTGCTTTTCCTCAGCGCCCTCGAACGCGCGCTGCGCGCGCAGGGCTTTCGCATGGAACCGGGCGCCGGGACGGCCGCCGCCGCCGACGCCCTGGCCACCGTCGCATGAGCCGGTCGAGGGACGATCGTTCCGTCAGGTGGGCCCCGCGATGGGTCGTCGCGCTGGTGCCGGCCGCCGCCTGGCTCGCCGCGTGCGCGACGAACCCCGTCAGTGGCTCGTCGGAGTTCACCCTGATGAGCGAGGCCCAGGAGATCAAGCTGGGCCAGCAGCTCGACGCCGAGGTCCGCCGGGAGATGCGGGTCTACGACGACCTCGAACTCCAGCGCTACGTCGAGCAGATCGGCCAGCGCCTGGCGGCGGTGTCCCACCGGCCCCACCTGCCCTGGCACTTCACGATCGTGGACCCGCCGGCCGTGAACGCCTTCGCCCTGCCCGGCGGCTACATCTACCTGACGCGCGGCATCCTGCCGTTTCTCGACAGCGAGGCCGAACTCGCGGGTGTCCTCGGCCACGAGATCGGCCACGTCACCGCCCGCCACGCCGCCCGCCAGTACACCAAGCAGACCGCAGCGAGCCTCGGCCTCGCCGTCCTGAGCATCTTCGTGCCGCAGACCCGCCCCTATCAGGACCTGGCGGGCACCGCCTTCGGGCTCCTCTTTCTCAAGCACAGTCGCGACGACGAGTTGCAGGCCGACCGGCTCGGCGCGGAGTACACCGTCAAGGGCGGGTGGGACCCGGCCGGGGTGAGCGGCGTCCTGACGACCTTGTCCCGGCTGGACGAAGCGGCCTCGAGCCGCCGCGGGGTCCCAGGGTGGCTCTCCACGCACCCCGACCCCGCGGATCGCGTCGCGAAAATCCAACCGGTCGTCCAGCAGACGATGGCGGCCGTTGGAGGGCAGGAGCTGCGCGTTGCGCGCGAGGCGTTCCTCGAGCGGCTCGAGGGCCTCGTCTTCGGCGACCGCCCGGAGGAGGGCGTGCTGCGCGGCGACACGTTCTGGCACAGTGCGCTGCGCTTCCGCGTGGACTGTCCTCCCGGGTGGGAGGTGACCAACACCGCCGAGCAGGTCGTGGCGCAGCAGCCTGGCCGCGAGGTCTATCTGGTGTTGCAGCTCATCGAGCGGCCGCGGGGCGTTCTCGAGGACGTCGCGGTCGACAGCATGCGGCGGGCCGGCTTCCGTCTCGTGAGCGGCGAGCCGGCCGACCTCGCGGGGCTCCGCGCCTTCCTCGGCCTCTACCGCGGCCGGGCGGGCGCGCTGGGCGAGGCGCGGGCGCGGGCCGCGCACATCGCCTACGAGCGCCGGGTCTTCGTGCTCGTCGGCCTGGCGTCGGTTTCGGAGTTCGCCCGCGTCGAGCCGGACTTTCTGCGCGCGATCCGGTCCTTCCGCCCCCTCGGCCGCGAGGAGGCGGCGCAGATCCAGCCGAACCGCATCGGCTTCTACGTCGTCCGTCCCGGCGACACGTGGCAGTCGATCGCGGCCCGCGCGAGCGAGGGCAACGTGAAGGCGTCGACGCTCGCCATCATGAACCACTCCCCGGTGAACGAGCAGCCGCGTCCGGGCGAGCGCATCAAGATCGTCGTGGGCGGTTGATGGATCGGGGGGCGAGCGGGCATGCGCGCGGTGGCGAGAACGGTGGCAGCGCTCTTCGCAGTCGGCTTCGCGTGCGCCGCCTACGCCTACCTGACCCTGCCGGACGTCCGCCCGCTGAAGACCCAGAACCCCGCCACCACCGCTTTCATGAGACTCCGCGCCCGCGAGGCCGAGCGCCGGGGTCGCCCCCTGCGCTGGGACCAGCGGTGGGTCGGCTTCGACCAGCTGTCGCCCGCGCTGCGGCGCGCGGTGCTCGTCGCCGAGGACAGCGCGTTCTGGCGGCACGACGGGCTCGATTTCGAGCAGCTCCGCGAGTCGATGGAGGTCAACCTCGAGCAGCGCCGGCTCGTCCGCGGCGCCAGCACGATCACCCAGCAGCTCGCGAAGAACCTCTACCTCTCGCCCTCGCGCGACCCGCTGCGTAAGCTCCGCGAGCTGTTCCTCGCCCGCCAACTCGAAGCGACGCTCAGCAAGCGCCGCATCCTCGAACTCTACCTGAACGTTGTCGAGTGGGGTGACGGCATCTTCGGCGCCGAAGCCGCCGCGCGCGCCTACTTCCACAAGCCGGCGTCGGCCCTGACCGCCGAGGAGGCCGCGCTGCTCGCCGGCGCCCTCATCAACCCGCGCGTGCACAATCCGGCGCATCCTTCGCGACGCCTGCTCCGGCGCCAGCAGATCATCCTGCGGCGGATGGGGGCCCCGGCGGATCCGCCGGGATCTCTGTAAGCTACTGGCAGGACGACTCTTACGCGCCGGGCGCTATTGACAGCGTCACCGCGCTTCGGCGAGAATGGGGCCGTTTATGGAGCAGACGCTCCTGCTGAACGCCACGTACGAGCCCCTGAAGGTCGTCCACTGGCGCAAGGCCGTGACGCTCTGGTGTCAGGGGAAGGTCGAGATCATTTCGGTCTACGACCGCGAGATCCGATCCGTGTCGTTCAGCTTCAAGCTGCCGTCGGTCATCCGTCTGCTCCGCTACATCCGGATCAAGCGGCGCTTCGAGTACGTGCCGTTCTCCCGGGCCAACATCTACGCCCGCGACGGCTATCGGTGCCAGTACTGCGGCGAGGTGTTTCCGACCGCCGAGCTGACCTTCGACCATGTCATCCCGGTCGCGCAAGGGGGGCGGAAGGACTGGGAGAACATCGTGACGTGTTGCATCGGCTGCAACCGGCGCAAGGGCGGGCGCACGCCCGAGGAGGCGGGCATGCGGCTCATCCGACCGCCGCGGCGGCCGGAGCACGTCCCGGCCATCCGCATCACGATCGGCCTGCGCAACGCGCCCGAGAGCTGGCGGGACTACCTCTACTGGAACGTCGAGCTCGACGACTCGTAGCCCGCCCTACGGAACGGGCGTCGTGCCTGCGGTCCCTCACCCGTCTCGTGTCCTCGACGTGCGGCCGCGCTGGGCCGTCGAGGGCGGCCGTGTGGCCCTCGGCGGCGCCGGGTTCGCCGTGGACGCCCCGCAGCTCCCGGCTGTTCGGATCGGCACCCGCCCCGCCCGCGTCGTCGCGGCGTCGGCTTCCGAGCTGAGCGTAATCGTGCCCGCCGGGCTCGAGGGCGGCCGGACGCCGATCAGCCTGGACGGCGGCACCGAGCCCGACGGCTGGCTCGAGGTCGGCGCCGTCCTGGCCACTGGCCTCCACCAGGTGGACAGTCCCGCCTTCGACCGCCGCGGCCACCTCTATGTCACCTACAGCGGGACGCGCGGCCAGCGCGTCCCGCAGTCGCTCTTTCGGGTGCGGCGCGACGGCGCGCGCGAAGGCGTGCCGGCCGAGGTGCTCAACCCCACCTCCCTCGCCGTGGGCCCGGACGATGCACTCTATGTGTCGAGCCGCTTCGAAGGGACCGTCTACCGCATCGCGCCCGACGGCGCCGCCGAGGTGTATGCCACGGACCTGGGCGTCCCGTGCGGGCTGGCCTTCGGCCCGGACGGCGCGCTGTATGTCGGCGACCGCTCGGGTTCGATTCTGCGCCTCGGCGCGCGCCACGAGGCGCGCGTCGTGGCGGCGCTCCCGCCGAGCGTCGCGGCGTATCATTTGGCGTTCGGCCCCGATTCGTGCTTGTATGTGACGGCCCCGACGCTCTCCTCGGTCGACCCGGTGTATCGCGTCGACCCGGGCGGGCGCGTGACCGCGCTGGCGGTGCGCTTCGGACGCCCGCAGGGTCTCGCCTTCGACGATGACGGGTGGCTGTATGTGGCGGAGGCGCTGGCCGGGGCGAGCGGGCTCTACCGGCTGCGCGTCGACCGCGAGACGCCGGTGGTCGAGCACGTGCTGGCGGGGAACCATCTGGTAGGCGTGGCGATCGACCCGGCCGGCGGGCTCGTGGTCGCGTCGAGCGAGACCGTTTATCGGCTCGACGTGCCGCTCGTGCCGCTCCGCCGGGGCCGGGTGTAGGGCGGGCCTCCTGGGCCCGCTGCGGCAAGGCGTCCGTGGCGTGGGCTTCCGCGGCCCGCCGGCCGGCGCGGTTCGCGGGCGGGCCTGGCAGGTCCGCCGCATCTTCGAGGGCGACGTGCACCTGTTCCGACGCAAAGCCATCTCCGACCTCCTTGTCGGCGAGGAGACGCCGTACTCGCTCAAGCGCGCCCTCGGCGCCGGCGACCTCGTCATGCTGGCCATCGGCGCGGTCATCGGCGCCGGCATCTTCGGCGCCATCGGGACCGCGGCGGCGGGCCAGGTCGACCCCTCCGGCCAGGTCGTGCGGCTGGGGGCGGGCCCGGCGCTCATCTTTTCCTTCGTGCTGCTGGGTGGGGCGTGCGCCCTCGCCGGGCTCTGCTACGCCGAACTGGCGGCCATGATTCCCCAGGCCGGCAGCGCCTACGCGTACTCCTACGCGACGCTCGGCGAGCTCGTGGCCTGGATCATCGGGTGGGACCTCATCCTCGAGTACGCCGTCGGCAACGTCGCGGTGGCCATCTCCTGGGGCGATTACTTCACGACGCTGCTCCGCGGCTTCGACCTCCATCTGCCGGCGTGGTTGACGACGGGGTACCGGACGGCGCTGCTCAGTTCGGACCCGGCGGTGCACGGGTTGATCGAGACCGCGCCGCGGGTGCTGGGCGTGCCGGTCCTGGTGAACGTGCCGGCGTTCGGCATCGTCATGCTCATCACGTGGCTCCTGCTGCAGGGCGCCCGGGAGAGCGCGACCGCCAACAACATCATGGTCGTGATCAAGCTGGTGGCGCTGGGCCTGTTCGTCGCCGTCGGCGCGACGCACCTGGATCCGAAGAACTACCATCCCTTCGCGCCCAACGGGTTCAGCGGCATCCACCAGGGCGCGGCCATCGTCTTCTTCGCCTACATCGGCTTCGACGCCATCTCGACGGCGGCCGAGGAGACGCGCAACCCCCAGCGCAACCTGCCCATCGGGATTCTCGGTGGGCTCGCGATCTGTACGCTCATTTACGTCGTCGTGGGGGCGGTGCTGACGGGCATGGTGCCGTATACCGAACTCGCGGTGGCCGACCCCCTCGCGCGCGCCCTCCAGATCGCCGGGTTCCAGCGCGTGGGCGGCCTCGTGGCGCTCGGAGCGGCGATTTCGATGACGGCCGTGCTGCTCGTCTTCCAGTACGGGCAACCCCGGATCTTCTTCGCGATGGCGCGCGACGGGTTGCTGCCGGCGTGGGCGGCGCGCGTCGACCCGAAGCACCGGATCCCGTACGTCACGACGCTCATCACCGGGGTCGCGGTGGCCCTCGCCGCGCTCGTGGGGGACGCTGCCGAGACCTACGACCTGACGAACATCGGGACGCTGTTCGCCTTCGCCCTCGTGTCGATCGGCGTCCTCGTGCTGCGCTACACGGATCCCCATCGCCCGCGGCCGTTCAAGGTGCCGCTGGTGTGGCCGGTCTCGCTCCTGAGCGCCGCCGGCTGCGTGTTCATCATGCGGGGGTTGCCGCGGCAGGCGTGGGAGCGCTTCGGGGTCTGGTTGGGGATCGGCTTGCTCATCTACTTCCTGTACGGCTACCGGCACAGCCGGCTCCGCGGGGAGGCGAGATGACGCGCTCCCGCCGCCGGGGGGAGGGGCGGAGGGGTGCGCTGACGGCGTGACGCGGTTGCTCGACGGCGTGACCGTGCTCGACCTCACGCGCCTGCTGCCGGGGGCGGTCTGCACCCTCATGCTCGCCGACCTCGGCGCCGAGGTGGTCAAGGTCGAGGACCCCCGCGGCGGCGACCCGCTGCGCCGGCTCCCGCCGCTCAGCGGGACCGTGAGCGTCTATCACCGGCTGTTCAATCGGAACAAGCGCAGCGTGGCGCTCGACCTGCGCGCGTCCGGCGCGCGCGGCGTCCTGGACGCGCTCGTGGACCGCACGGACGTGGTGGTTGAGAGTTTCCGTCCCGAGACCGCCCGGCGCCTCGGCGTGGACGCCGCGACCCTGCGGGCGCGGCATCCGCGGCTCGTCCACTGTGCGATCACCGGCTTCGGCCAGACCGGTCCGTACGCCGACCGGGCCGCGCACGACCTGAATTTCGTGGCGCTCGCGGGCCTCCTCGCGCTCGAGCAGGACTCGCTGGACGAACCGCCGCGCCTGCCGCGCCTGCTCATCGCGGACATCGCCGGCGGGGCCATGAGCGCGGCGGTGGGCATTCTCGCGGCGCTGGTCGCCCGGGCGCGCACCGGGGAGGGCGCGAGCCTGGACCTCTCGATGCACGAAGGCGCCCTCGCGTGGCTCGCGTTTCCGGCGGCCCGCTGGCTCGTCGAGGGCGGGGTCTTTGACCCGCGCGACCTCCCGGTGACCGGGCGCGAGGCGTGGTACAACGTCTATCGCACCGCCGACGGTCGGTACCTGGCGGTCGGTGCCATCGAGTCGAAGTTCTGGGCGGAGTTCTGCCGGCGCATCGGCCGGCCGGACTTGATCGACCGCCAGCACGCGTCGGGAGAGGCGCAGGCTCGGCTCGTCGAGGAAGTGGCCGCGGTCGTGGCGACGCGGACGCGCGACGAGTGGCTGCAGGTGTTCGCCGGCGCCGACGCGTGCGTCACGCCGGTCAATACCGTCGAGGAGGCGCTCGCCGACCCCCAGGTGGCTGCCCGAGGCGTCGTGGTGGCGGCCGGCGGCCTGCGCGTCATCCGCAGCCCGATCCGCCTGGCGGGCCGACCTGGACCGCCGGCCGGCGAGGGGCCTCGTCCGGACGGGGCCGGCGCCGGTATGGGACCGGCGGAGGCCGACGGGCGGACCCCGAGCGGGCTCGAGCCGGCGTGCGTGTTTCGGGAGGCTCCGGCGCTCGGGGCCGACACCGACACTGTGCTCGAGCAGGTCGGGATCGGTCCCGCCGCCCGCGCTCGCCTGCGCGCGGACGGCGTCATCGCGTGAGCCGGCACGGGCCCTCACCGCGCGCGCCCGCGCCCCCCGGAGACAGACGAGCGCGCGGATATGGTGTTCTGTTGGCTCGGGAATCCTCCGGGTTCCGAATCCTTCGCCGGGAGGTGCCTCGTGCGACGAATCCGGAACGTGAGCTTGCTGTTGCTGGTGGTTACCGCCATTTGGATGAACTCGGTTCCCCTTGGTGCTTACGACTGTGCCTGTTGGGACGGGCCCGTCTGGAATCTCTATCGATTTGCCGCCCGGCCAGTATGCCGTGGCCGCTGGGGCGGATTTGCCGCCGAGCGAATGGCAGGACCCGCGGTTCCTCGGGGGCTTGATGCCGGCGGCGGTGCGCTTCACGCTGGCCGAGGGGGAACGGAAGCGTCTGGATCTGCGGGTCCAGGGCGCGGGCCCTCGATGCGGGCGTGGCCGGCGGCTGGGCGGGTTGGGCCTGGTTGTTAGATAGAGCGGCGGTCTTCTCCGGAGTCCCCGGAGCAGCCTGCCCTCTACGCATTCCATAGCTCGTACACGCCGCCGGGTCTGGCGCTGCACGCGGCGCTGCGGAGGGAGTTTCCGCCGTTCCATCCGTCCCTGGACCAGCCGAGGGACCGGCGTGGCCGCGGCTGCGGACACTGCCGGCGAGGTCGGCGTGACCCCCGCGCCAGCGGCTTGATGCACCCGGCCTTGGTTGGCTACACTTCGCCGCGAGCCTTCAATCTACCTAGGGGTGCAGCGCCCCGTTTCCCGAAGTCCCAGGCGGGCCGACTGGGCGCCAGAGGAAGCCGCCCGACCATGGCCAGGGTACTGGTCGTTGACGACGATCTCGGCTTTCGAGAAATTTGCAGCGTCATCCTCCGGCAGAGCGGGCATGAGGTCGTGATGGCACCCGGGGCCCGGGCCGCGCTCGAGGTGCTCGATCGGACGGCGTGCGATGTGGCCCTCGTGGACCTCCGGTTGCCCGACATGGACGGGCTCGAGCTACTTCGGGCGGTGCGGGCCCGCTGGCCTCACCTGCGGGTCGTCGTGGTGACCGGTTATCCCGCGGTGGACTCGGCGGTGGAAGCGCTGAAGCTCGGCGCGGCTGACTACGTCGCGAAGCGGCCGGATCCGGACTACTATACCGCGCTCGTGGAGCGCGTGCTGCCGGGAGGGCGCCCGGGCGGAGAGGCCGTGGCGGTGGCGAGCGGGTTGCGGCGGTGGGCGGAGGCGATGCGCCAGGCGGTGGAAGCGCCCGATGACACTCGGACCGAGGTCCAGTGGGCCGAGCGGTGTGGGGCGGCGGTGGAAACGCTCCGGGGATGGTGCCGGGCGATGGGGCTGCCGGTCAAGGCGTCGTTGGACCTGGCGCGTGCGTTGCGGGCGGTCCGTCTGGCCCGCGCGGCCGGGACGAGTCCTGAGCGGTTTCTGGACGTGGCGGACCGGCGGACCAGGGACCGGCTGCTGGAGGCGGCGGGGGCGAAGTCGGGCGCGAGGCTGCCGAGCCTGGACGAGCTGCTCTCGCGCCAGAGCCTCGTGACGGACGCGGTGGCGGTGGCGGAGCTGCGGCGGGTGTTGCGCGAGCGCGGCCTCGGCTGACCGTGTTCGTCGAGGGTTGGGGCTTGGTGAACGATCGAGCCGCGACTGCTATCGTTCGGTGGCTCGCGCGCCTCGCCATGGTGGTACGCGCGGCGATCGACGAGGGGCGCTGTGCATGGCGTTCGGTGCGGCGGCATCCAGCGGGCAGCGTCGCGCCGGCGATCGCCATCGGCGCAGGCGTCGCGGTGGCCACGCGCCTGGTTTCGTACCTCGAGCACGCGCGGCTTCGAGCGACCCCGTTCGCCGAGCCGGCGGCCCTGATGGCGCTTTTGCGGAGGACCCCGCCACAGGGGTGAAGATGCCGGTCGGTGGCGAGGAAGAAGTCGACACCCTGGGTGCCCTTCGGGGCGTGTTCGCCGACGTCGCCACCGACGACAGCGCCGGGACCGGCCGGCTCGACCAGGGATCGCCCCGGCCCATCTCGTGGTGTTTCGCCGACTGTCTCCCGGATCCTATTTCGTGGCGGTCGTGGAGCTGGTGCCGCCCGGCGGTCTGTCGGATCCGACGTTCTTCGAGAAGCTGGTCGACACCGCCGCGAGCGTGCGGTTGAGCGAGGGAGACCTCCAGACCGTCGTGCTGTGATCGCCTGGTCTGCGGCCTTGAAGTCGCCGCCACGCCCAGAAAATCCCCCAGAAAATCCCCCAGATCTTGCCTTGACGCCAACGGATCGGGAAGCTACCTTGACGCGGTCGGAGGTGCGGCATGCGGCGAGGTGTCGCGCTGGCGATCGTGGTCACGCTCACGGCCTCCATATCAGGGCATGGGAACACACCGGCCGCTCGCGAGTGCCCTGAACCGTGGCAGCTCCGGGGGGATGAGGTTCGCGAGTTCCGGGGCGCGGTCAGTGTGAAGACCACCTCCAATCTCTTGTGGGTGCTGGTCTCCCATTCGCCCGCGCCGCAGGTTCAGGAGGAACTCGTCCCCCAGTTCCGCGTGCAGTTCTTCACGCCCTTGGCCGCCCCTATTGACTTCAATGGTCCGGCGCGTCTCCTGTATGCCGACACCGCCCTGGCGGTGGTCGTAGGCGAACGAGAGGGCTGGCTCTTTAGGGTCGTGGACAGACCCTTCCCCGCCGGTCTGGCGGGACTCGGGCTGGAGCAGGTCCCGGCGCACGGCCTCGCCCGCTACTCGGGCCTCGCGGCGCGGGCCGCTCGGGGGTTGTGGCGGATGAACGAGGAGGAGATGGAGGAGGGTGAGTGCCCGAGAACGTGCGTGGGCGGGGGACCGGGGGCGACCAGTTGCGGCTATAGCTGCATGGGGACGAGCTGCAATGTCACGTGCGGCGGCGGTACCTGGGCGTGCTGCGGCTGCGACGTGATCGCCTTTTGCAGGTGCTGTCAGTAGACCGCGGTGGCGTCCTGCCCGCTGGCGGGTGCCCGGTTCGGTTGCCGCTGGCGGTCGGACACGCGGCATTTCACGATGAGCGGTGGCCCGCGAGGTCGTGGCGTTCCCTCGGGCTATGCCAGTCGATCGGACGGTGTTTCCCAGGTGGTGAGCGGTGAAACGTGCGCCCACCTGGCGAGTGGCTTCGCTATTGCTCCTCGGCATCTCAATCGGCGTGTTGTGGAAAGCTGTCGGCGGAAACCGTGACGGGTTCGCGTCGGACCGGTGATGCTCTTGCAGCCTCACCGACTCGAGCTAGGCCCCGTACCCGCGAACGCCGTGGCGATGGGGCTTGTGTGGGTGGAGAACCGCGGCGACGGGCCCCTCGCGGTCGAGGTGGTGGGACGCTGCGGCGTGCGGGTAGCATTGGAAGGCGGCGACCTGTTGCTTCCCGGAGAGCGCACGGCCCTGCGCGTCGCTGTCCGGACTGGGAATGTCGAAGGCAAGTTCCGCGGTAGGGTGCTGGTGAAGACCAACGAGGCTGACAGGAACGTTCGGGAGGTCCCGGTGTCCTTGGAGGTCTCGGCGGTTCGCCAGTCGCGTCCGGTGTTCTGAGAAGGTCCTGGAGGGAGGGGGTTGGGACCGGGGTTTCGGCTGATCCTCAGCGTCGGCGCGGTGCTGTCCTGGTGGTGGAGCCAGGGCACAGCCGCTGCGCCGGCTCAGGAGACACTCGGCCCGTGGCACCTGCAGTGGGCCGGCGCGGTGTCACCAGAGGCACGCTCGGTCCTGGCGTGGAGTGAAGATCTGTTCGGAGTTAGTGAACCGTCGCACCGGAGGCTCACGTTGATCCGAGCCGACGGAGCGAAAAAGGAACCGGTGCGTCAACTGGTGCTCCGTCACGACATCGTTGGCGGGGAGGGGCAGATCTATCCGGATCCGATTGCGCGGCACCCGGACGGCACGATCTACTGGCTCTCTCACGCGCGCGAGACGGTCTACCTCTTTGCCGAGAACGGCGATCCGCTGTCATCGTTCCCCACTTGGAGCGAGCCGTTTTCCATGGCGGTGTTGCCGAACGGTGACGTCAGGATCGCGGGCACGTCGGCTGACACGAGGCGCCCGGTGATCGAAGACTATCGCCGTTCCGGTTTCCTGTACCGGACGGCACCGGGGTGGATGACGCAAACCGCAGCCGACAAACGGTTCAGGGCGCTGGCAGGCCAGGTCTTTCTCTTGCTGACGCGCAGCGGCGAGACGGTGCAGGTGGCGTCGTGGTTTCCGTTCGTGAAGGTCGAGGGGGAGGGCCGCGAGCGGGTGTTCGAGATCTTGTGCGGCGCCCTGCCGGCTGGCACGCGCGAGCGGTACCGGCGCTTCGGCCTGGTGGCGGGACAACCTCAGTTTCTGGGCCCGGCCGAGGAGCCGCTCGGACCTTCGAGGCCATACGTGCTCGCCGCGTCGCTCTTCCGGGAGGCCGTGGTTGTCGCGGTGTTGAACGGCGGATACCTGCTCGAAGTCGGCCTGAGCTCGGAACGAGCGCAATGCTGGCCCATTCCTCCGGTGTGCGCACAGTCCAGTCGTGGCGACGTGTATACGTCGGTTGCGGTGGTCGGGGCGCATTTGGCACTGCTGCGCAGCGACGGGTGCGTGAGTCTTTGGCAGCGCGCGGGCCAGGGAGTGAGGTGATTCCACTCCGCTCGGGGGACCTCGGAGCGGGGCTCCTCTCCGGGGGTATCGAGCCTGGTGGTTTGTTTCTTCGAACGCGTCGATGGCGCGTCGTTGCCGCAGAGCGCGAAGGAGGGGACGATGGGGTTGCGGGTAGGCGCGGCGATCGCGGCGGCGGTTTTTCTCGCTGTGGCGAGCCATTGGCGGGCAGGCGCGATGGAACACGATTGCTTCCAGGAGGGAACGTGTCCGAATCACGCGTCCTGCGAAGGTGATTTCTTCGACCGGGAGGGCTGCCAGATTCAGTGCTTTGTGCGCGGCGGGGCACCAGGAGAGATCGAGCGCGCCGGCAGTGCGTGCTGCGCAGCGGGCGGCGACTGCGACGGTCTGTTGGAGGGATAAGCTGGCGGCGCTGGGCGAGCCGGGGTCGCGGCGCGGGCGCAGTGCCGGGGTCGGTGTCGCGCTCGTGATGGTAGCCGTCGCCGCCGCGGGCGCGGCGCCGGCGGGCGCGACGGCGCAGGACAGCCCCCTCGTGCGCGTCGACACCTTCGCGCCGGGCCTCCAGGTGCAATGTCGCGCCGAGCGGACCGACGCGGACGGCCGTGTGACGCGGCTCGCCACCGGCCCGCCGCTCGAGTGGGCAGGGCGGGCAGGCGATCGGATCCAGTGCGACGCGGACGGCGCCGAACCACTCGACCTGGTCGTCGGCGACCCGCCCCTCGCGCGCTACACCCTCTCGCTCGCACGGGCGGCCCGAACGCTCCTCATCCGGGCGCCGGCTGGGGACTGGCCCCCGCGCGACCAGATCGTCATCGAGTGGCGCCGGCCCGACACCGGCGGCTCGCACCTTCTCGCGGCGCGGCTCCACGAGGGGGCGGGCGACGTCCGGGTGCCTGTCGCGAGCGAGACGCGCTGGGTGCGGGTGCGCCGAACGGGCGCCGCGCCCGTCACCGTGCCCCTCCCACCCGGAACGGCCGACGTGGCGGTTACACTGCCGCCTCCGACACCCGGCGGGGAGCTGGTCGCCGCCCTGCCCCCCCGGCGCATCCTCCCCGTGGCCATCATTCTCCAGGGCCCAGCGGAAACGCGCGACGCCCCGGTCGTCGGCGGTTGGGTCGGCGTGCCAGGCCTGCGGCCCGGCCGCTACCGCCTCGTCCCCATCTACCCGCCGGGCGTCAGCGGCGAGGCCATCGAGGGGGCGGTCCGCGACGGCGAGACGACCGAACTGGTCCCGCCCGCCTTCGCGCCGGTCGGCGCCGCCGAGATCGTGCTCGCCGAAGAGCTGTGTGCCGAGCACCTGTGGCCGGCGCGCCTGACCATCACGCGCCACCGCGGCACGAGCGTCTCGGTGCGCTACGAGCGCGCGTTCAGCGCCGAGCTGCCCGAGGGCCAGTGTCACGTCCGGGTAGAGGGGTTGAGCGTCGGCCGCCACGACATCGTGCTGGGGCCGTCGCAGCCGGCGGATCGACCGGACCGCCCGCCGCGCAAGACCACCCTCAGCCGTGCGGACTTCCTGATCGTGGACGACACCGTGACGCCGGTGACGCTGGGTGCTCCGGCGGTGCGCGTCCACGGGCGCGTGACCTACGAGGACGGGCGCCCGGCGCCGGACCTCGTCGTAGGCTTCGAGCTCAGAGATTCTCAGGTGGCGGAGGCGAGCACCGACGCGATGGGCCGGTACGACGCCGTGCTGCCCGAGCCCGGGACCTACCGCGTGCGGATCGGCCCGACCTTCTACCTTTCCGTGGCGCGGGTCACGCGGCGATTCGAGGCGGGAGACCAGGAGGCGGATTTTTCGATCGCCCCGGGACGGCTTCGCCTCCACGTGCGGACCGTGCGGGGCGAACCACCGGACGACGTCGTGCAGGTCGAAATCGAGCGGCTGGGTTCGGGCGAGGCGTCGCGCGAGGGCCGCGTCACGACTGGGTTCATCGGGCCGGAGCACGGGGGCGAGGTGGAGGTGGTCGGGCTCGGCCTCGGGCGGTATCGTGTCCGGGCCTGGCAGCCGGGAGGCAAAGCCGCCGTGGATCCGCCCGTCCTGGTGGACCTGACGGAGCGGGTGCCGGTCGCCGACGTGGATCTCTGGCTGCGTTCACCATCCGCCGCGCGGGTGCGCGTCGTCGACAGCGCGGGCTCGCCCCTCGGCGGGGCCTATGTTCTCGCGGGTCCCGTGGTGCTCCAGGAGGAGGCACCGGGGGTCTTCCCGCTCGTCGGCCAGAGCGAGGGCGCGCGCATCAGTGTGGAACGGCGCGGTGCGGTCCCGTCGTGCCGCGTGTGGCGCGGCGAGCCGGAGGTGCTCGTGCGGCTGATGCCGCCGGCCGGCGCGATGGTGTTTCGCTTCTCGCCCCCCGTCCGGGCCCCTCTCGGGGTGGTCGTGGGGATCCCCGACGCCGACTGCGACGTCGGCCTCTCCCAATTCGACTATCGCTTGCAGTCGACCGCGACGGAAACGCTGGTCGAGGTCTCCAATTTCCCGGCGGGACGATTCATCCTGCGAGTCCTCCAAGGGGATCGCTGGGTCGACTACCCGTTCACCGCCCCTGGCGAAGAGGTTCGGGTGCGCCTCGCCCGCTAGCGCCCGGCGGTCGGGTCGGCCGCCGCACTCGCCCGTGCGGGTCTTCCCCGGCGGTCCCGCCGTTCGGCCGGCCCCGTGATAATACCCGTGATAACATACGAAGTTTGGATTTCGCCGAAGGGCGGCAGCAGAGCGTATGACCGACGAGGTGATCGCGGTACGCGGGGCCCGCGTCCACAACCTCAAGGACATCGACGTCGACATTCCGCGCGACCGCCTCGTGGTCATCACGGGCCTGTCGGGGTCGGGGAAGTCGTCCCTCGCGTTCGACACGATCTACGCCGAGGGCCAGCGGCGCTATGTCGAGTCGCTCTCGGCCTACGCGCGGCAGTTTCTCGAGCAACTGGAGAAGCCCGACGTCGACCTCATCGAGGGGCTTTCGCCGGCGATCGCGATCGAGCAGCGCACGGCCGCGTCGAACCCGCGGTCCACGGTCGGGACGGTCACGGAGATCTACGACTACCTGCGGCTCCTGTTCGCCAACATCGGCGTGCCGCATTGCCATCTGTGCGGCCGCGAGATCACCTCCCAGTCGCTCGAGCGCATCGTCGAGCGCGTGCTGCTCACCCCTCCGGATGAACGCGTCAACGTGCTCGCGCCGATCGTTCGGGGGCGCAAAGGCGAGTTCAAGAAGGAGCTGGCGGCGCTGCGCGGCAAGGGTTTTACCAAGGTGCGGGTCGACGGCCAGTTCCGGTCGCTCGAGGAGGACATCCGGCTCGACCGGCGGCGGAACCACTGGATCGACGTGCTGGTCGACCGGGTCGTTCTCAAGGGGGATGTCCAGCGGCGCCTGACCGAGTCGGTCGAGCTGGCGCTCAACCTGGCGGGCGACGTGGTGGTCATCAACACGTACGACGGCGGCGACCAGGTCTTCTCGAGGCGCCTGGCGTGCACGGCCTGCGGGGTCAGCATGCCGGAACTGACGCCGCGCGCCTTCTCGTTCAACTCGCCCCACGGCGCGTGCCCCGAGTGCCAGGGGCTCGGCGAGGTCTACGACTTCGACCCGGCCCGCATCGTCCCCGACGAGTCGAAGTCGCTGGTCGGCGGGGCCATCGCCCCGTGGGCCCGCGGCGACCGGCGGTTCGTGCGCGACGCGCTCGACGCGCTGCATCGGCAGTTCGGCATCGACCTCGACGTGCCCTTCGCGCGGCTGCCCCGGCGCCACCGCGAGCTGATTCTGTACGGCTCGGGGGCGGTGGCGCGCGGGCGCGGCGGGGCGGCCGGCGGGGCCCGGGCCGGGCGCGCCGAGGCAGGGAATCCGTTCAGCCAGGGCTTCGAGGGCATCGTGCCCAACCTCCGCCGCCGCTACGAGCACGGCTCGTGGACCGACCAGGAAGCGCTCGAGCCGTACCGCTCGTGGCGGCCATGCCCGGCCTGCCGCGGGGAACGGTTGCGGCCGCAGAGCCGAGCGGTCCGAGTCAAGGGCCGCACGATCACGGAGTACGTGAACCTGCCCATCTCGGAGGCGCTCGCCGTCTTCGAGGCGCTCGAGCTCTCGCCCCGCGAAGAGGCCATCGCGGGACGCATCGTCCGTGAGATCCGCGACCGGCTACGGTTTCTGGACGATGTGGGCGTTGGGTACCTCACGCTCGGGCGGAGCGCGGCCACGCTGTCCGGCGGAGAGGGGCAGCGGATCCGCCTCGCGACCCAGATCGGCTCGACCCTGTCGGGCGTCCTCTACGTCCTGGACGAACCGTCCATCGGGTTGCACCAGCGCGACAACCGCCGGCTGCTCGCCACGCTCCGGCGGCTGCGCGACCTCGGGAACACCGTGGTCGTGGTCGAGCACGACGAAGAGACGATCCGCACGGCCGATTACGTCATCGACCTGGGACCCGGCGCGGGCGAGCACGGCGGGTCGGTCATCTTCCAGGGCCCGCCGGCGCGCCTGATGCAGGACGGGGGCGGCTCGCTCACCGGCCTGTATCTCCGCGGCGAGCGCGCCATCGAGGTTCCCCGGGCGCGGCGGCCGGCGGTGCGGGGGGAGCTCGTGATCCGCGGGGCGCGGGCCAACAACCTCAAGAACATCGACGTCGCCATTCCCCTCGGCCTGTTCACCGCGGTCACGGGTGTGAGCGGCTCGGGCAAGTCGACGCTCGTCAACGAGATCCTCTACCGCGCCCTCGCCCGCGTGCTCTACCGCGCGGCCGACGAACCAGGCGCCCACACGAGCATCGAGGGGATCGAACAGATCGACAAGGTGATCGAGATCGACCAGTCGCCCATCGGGCGGACGCCGCGCTCGAACCCCGCGACCTACACCGGGCTGTTCACCTTCATCCGCGAGCTCTTCGCCATGTTGCCCGAAGCGCGGGCGCGCGGCTTCCGGCCGGGCCGCTTCTCGTTCAACGTCAAGGGCGGCCGGTGCGAGGCGTGCCAGGGCGACGGGGTCATCGCCATCGAAATGCACTTCCTGCCGAACGTGTACGTCACGTGCCAGGAGTGCAAAGGCCGGCGCTACAACCGCGAAACGCTCGAGGTCAAATACCGCGGCCGCTCGATCGCCGACATCCTGGACCTGACGGTCGACCAGGCGCTCCCGCTCCTCGAGAACTTTCCGCCCATCGCGGCGAAGCTCCGGACGCTGCAGGAAGTCGGCCTGGGCTACATCGAGCTCGGCCAGCCCGCCACCACGTTGAGCGGCGGCGAGGCCCAGCGCGTCAAGCTCGCCAGGGAACTGTCCCGCCGCAGCACGGGCCGGACGCTCTACATCCTCGACGAGCCCACCACCGGGCTGCACTTCGAGGATACGCGGAAGCTCCTCGACGTCCTCAACAAGCTCGTCGACCAGGGCAACACCGTGGTCGTGATCGAACACAATCTGGACGTCATCAAGGCGGCGGACTGGATCATCGACCTCGGCCCTGAAGGAGGGGAACAGGGCGGCCGCGTCGTGGCGCAGGGCACGCCCGAACAGGTGGCCCAGTGCCGGGAGTCGTACACGGGACAGGCCCTGCTCCCGGTGCTCGAGAAGGCCAGGTCGGCCGCCTGAAGGCCGAGGCGGGGCGTGTGGACCCGACCTTGGAGGTGTGGCATCAGGACCACAATCGAGGCGGCCCGTACTGTGGTCAAGAAACCACAGGCAGGGCCGCTTGGCGAGCGGGTTTTGGCGCCGTGGTGAGTTAACTCATTGAAATACGATGTGTTACAAGAACGGAGCTCACCGGACTCTCCTGGCAGCGGACTTGCGTAATGGCAGATGGGTCGTCCGATCCCTGCCGGTGGGAGGCTCATGAGCGCGCAACGGACACTGCGGCGGTCGGTTCACTGCACGGGAATCGGGCTGCATTCGGGCCGGAAGGTGCACCTCACCTTGCGGCCCGCGCCGGCGGATTCCGGGATCCGGTTCGTCCGGACGGACCTCGGCGGCGTGGAAGTGCCGGCGGCCATCACGCACCTGGCCGAGGGCCAGTACGCGACGACCTTGCGGCACGAGGCGGCGGCGGTCGAGACGGTCGAGCACCTGCTCGCGGCGCTCGTGAGCCTCGGGGTCGACAACGCCGTGGTGGAGCTGGACTCGCCCGAGGTGCCCATCATGGACGGGAGCGCGGCGCCGTTCGTCTATCTCGTGCAGGAAGCCGAGGTGAAGCGCCTGCTCGCGCCGCGCCGCTACCTCAAGGTGCGGCGGCCGGTCGCGCTCTCGCAGGGCGAGAAGCGGATCGCGCTCTATCCGTCGGATCACTTCAAGGTGACCTACAGCATCAGCTTCGATCATCCGCTCCTGCGGCACCAGTCCCGGACCGTCCGGGTCACGGAAGCGACGTTCGTCGAGGAGATCGCGCCGGCGCGGACCTTCGGCTTCCTGAAGGACGTGGAGGCCATGCGGCAGCGCGGGCTCGCCCTCGGCGGCTCGCTCGAGAACGCCGTCGTCCTGAGCGAAACCGGCGTCCTGAACAACACGCTGCGGTTCGAGGACGAGTTCGTCCGCCACAAGATCCTCGATGCCATCGGCGACCTCGCCCTGGTCGGCCACCCGATTGTCGGGCATCTGGTCGCGCACCGCGGCGGGCACGCGCTCCACACGGCCTTCGCCGCGCGCCTGCTCGCGGACCGTGACGCCTGGACGCTCGTCGAGTCGGCGGTCGAGGTCGAGGCGGCCGAGGTGCCGGAGCGCGTGGCGGTCGAAGCCCGGAGCTGAGGGCGCTCACCCTTCCTTCGGCAGCCGCTCGAGCAACCGCTTCAGCTTCTCGTTCTCGTAGGTGACCGTATTCAAGAAGAGGCTCTCGGCCAGGTACTGGCGGCGCTCCTCGTCCGTCATCTGGTCGACGAGGTGCTGGATCTCGCGCGCCATGTCCTCGAAGGTGTGCTTGAGCTCGTACCGCAGCGTCACCTCGCGGTAGAGCGTTTCGACGATGCCCAGCAGGTCGCCGTCGAGGAGGATCTCTGCGCCGGTCGTCGTCTTGATCGTGCGCATCTCACCCTCCGAAGCTCTGGACGGCGCTCGGGGCGTCCGCGTGCATCTCGAGGAAGTTGTGCGCGCCGGTCATGGTCAACATGGTCTCGACGCGCTTCTGGACGCCGGCCAGCTTGAGCACCCCGCCGGCCGCCGAGGCCTGCCGGTACAGGTCCATGAGGCAGCCGATCGTGGCGCTGTCGACGTAGCCCACGGGGGTCAGGTCGATGACGATCCGCCGCTCGCCGGCGGCGATCAACCCGGAGACCGCGCTGGCGAACTCGGCGAGCAGGGGATAGACGAGCCGCGCCTCGCCGACGCGGACGATCGGGATGCCGTAGGTGCGATCGGTGCTCAGATTCATGCGGAGGCTCCAGGCTTCGCGTCGCCGGGCGCGGCGGCCCGCGCGGTCCCGCCCGCCTCGGACCCGGCCTGTTCGGCCTGCAGGCGGCGGATCTGGCGCGCGAGCTCCAGCCGCCCGCGGTTGATGCGGGACTTGACCGTCCCTTCGGGCAGGCGGAGGCGGTCGGCGATCTCCTGATAGGACAGCTCGTGCAGGTCCCGCAGCACGACGGCCGTGCGCAGCGCCGGGGGCAGCCGCTCGAGCCCCTGGCGGATGAGCTCCCGCAGGTCGCGCCGCTCCAGGGCGAGCAGCGGGCTGGGTTCGGCCGCCAGCGGGGCCAGGGTCGCCGCGTCGACCTCGCGGGCGATCGTCTCGCGCTCCTTCCGGACGCTGCGGTAGTGGTCGATGCACAAATTGCGGCTGATGCTGATGAGCCAGGTCTGGAAATTCGCGCGCCGATCGAAGGTGCCCAGGGCCTTGAAAATCCTGAGGAAGATCTCCTGCGTGAGGTCCTCGGCCTCGTCGTGCTTGCCGACGAACTTGTAAGCCAGGTTGAAGACCTTGCGCCAGTGCTGGCGGACGATCGTTTCCCAGGCCGCCTGGTTGCCGCTCAGACACTCCTCGATCAACCGGTCCGAAGCCGCCGAGGCCGAAGGAGGTGGGCTCACCGACATGCGTCAGCGCGGCACGCGGGCGGGGTCGGCGGGCATCATAACAGAGGGGCGGTCGCGCCCTCAACGGGCGCCGCCCCGGAGTACAATCTCCAGTCTCGCCCAGACGCGCCTTCTTGGACAAGAGGGCGTGCCGCGGCGACCGCCTCCGCGCACGGGTCCGCGCGGTCGAGCCTGCGATGATCGGGTTTTACCGGCGCGAGACGACGCTCACCTGCGACGGGATCGACCTGGACGCCCTCGCGCGCGTCACGGGGACGCCGGTCTATGTTTACAGCGCCGCCGTCATCCGGCGGCAAGTCGCCGCGTTCCAGCAGGCGTTCGCCGGGCGGGCGCACCGGATCCACTACGCCCTCAAGGCGAACTCGAACCTGGCCATCGCGCGCCTGTTCCACGCGCTCGGGTGCGGCGCCGACGCCAACTCCGCCGGCGAGATCGAAGTCGCGCTGCGGGCGGGCTTCGCGCCGGACGAGGTGGTCTTCACCGGCGTCGGGAAAACGCCGGCCGAGATCGACCGCGCCGTCGCCCTCGGGCTGCGTGCGATCAATGTCGAGTCGGCGGGCGAACTCGCGCGCGTCGACCAGGCCGCCCGCGCACGGGGCGCCCGCGCCCGCGTGGCCCTGCGGGTCAACCCGGATGTCGGGGCGGGCGGCCACCCCTACATCACCACGGGCCATCGCACCAGCCAGTTCGGCGTCCCGTTCGACCAGGCGGCCGCCGTCTACCGAGCGGGCGCGCGCCTGCCGGGCGTCACCCTGGTGGGCCTGCACGTCCACATCGGGTCGCAGATCGTCGACCTCGCGCCCATCCGCCAGGCCGTCCGGGCGATCGCGGAGCTGGCCCTGGCCCTCCGGCGCGAAGGGCTGCCGGTCGACGAGCTCGACGTGGGCGGCGGCCTGGGGATCTCCTACGACGGGCGGCCCGCTCCCGGGGCCGACGACTACGCCGCGGCCGTGCTCGAGGCGACCGCCGGCCTCGACGCCACCCTCGTGCTCGAACCGGGCCGCGCGCTGGTCGGGCCGGCCGGCGTCCTGGTGGCCGGCGTGGTCGACGTCAAGCGGCCGAGCGCCGACCGCGCGGTCGTCGTGCTGGACGCCGGCCT
>CAYZKQ010000035.1:0-21698 GCA_964478975.1 uncultured Vicinamibacterales bacterium
CGCCCATTCGCCCGCGCGGAGCAGCCGGTGCGCCGGCAACAGGAGCTCCCCGCCGTCGGCCATCGCGTAGCCCAGCACCTGCTCGAGCAGGCGTTCGAGGCGCACCCCCTCGTCTGCGAACCACCGGCGGGCGGCCTCGCCCGTCGGCAGGCGCTCGTAGGCGGTATCGGTCGGCGAGACCTCGACGAGCCAGCCGCGGACGTAGGGGTCGCGCGCGAGCAGGGTCGGGTCGCGCAGCGCCCGGCGGTTGACGCGCGTCACGCGGCCGGTGACGGGCGACAGGATCGACGTCGCGTGGCCGTCGGCGCGCACAGTGGCCACGGGGCCGCCCCGCTGCAGGGGCGTGCCGACGGGCGGCAGGGTCAGGCGGACGTCGGAGGGCAGCAGGCGCTGGGCCAGGTCGTCCAGTCCGACCCGGAGCCGGCCGCCCCGGGCGCGCGCCACCCAGGTGTGGCCCGGGGCATAGCGCACGTCCGGGCGCCACCGCAGCCCCCCGACGCGCGTGACCCCGAGGAGCCGGCGCCGGACCGCCGCCAGACCTTCGACGCCGCCGATGGCCGCGAGCACCGGCAGGGCGACCGCCGCCACGATCGCCGCGAAGATCAGGAGGCGGACCAGCAGACCGGCCACCAGGATCCCGGCGGAGCTGAGCACGTTCATGATGGCGTCCATAGGTCACCTCACCTCACGGCCGTTGGCCGGTCTGCGCGTCCGATGACGCGCTCGTCAAGAAGAATTCCCGCGCGACCTCGGGCCACCGCGCCGGGTCGATCGCGCGCGCCATGCCGTCGACCGGCACGCCGCCGTCCTGGTAGACGAGCCCCGCGGCGGGCGACAGCCGTGCGCGCAGCGCGTCGGCCGCCTGTTCGATCCAGCGGCGGGCCGTGCCGTTCGCGAGCAGCGTACGCAAGTTCGGCGTCAACCGTGCGGGTTGCACCTTGATCAGCCAGTCGCGCCCGTAGGGGTCGGGCGGCTGGCCGGCGCGGAACGCCGCGGGGTTGACGTCCACGACGAACCCGTCGACCGGGGACAGCATCGGGATCCGGTCGCCGTCGGCCACGAGCGTCCACGCCGGCTCGCCCTGGCCCACGCGGGCGCCGCGCGGCGGCAGCACGATCTCCTCCGGCGGCCCGACGAGCTTGCGCGCGAAGTCGTCCAGGCCGACCGTGACCAGGCCGTCCGGCTCGACCCGGGCCCACGCGTGGCCCGGGTGGTAGAAGCGGTCCTCCGGGACGGCGAACCACTCGACCAGGCGCGGCACCGCCGGCCGGCGCGCGACGGCGGGCTGCCGGGCGGCAGCCCCGCCGTTCAGGAAGCGCCAGAACGGGACCAGCAGCACCAGAAACGCGACGGCGATCAGGTACTCGACCGGCTTGATCGCGTAGAGCGTCAGGATATCGTGCGGGACCATCATGCCCTCCCGACTCGTCCACCCACCATCGATCGCTCACGTCTCGTGGGCGTACTCCGGCGCCGGGCGCAGCACCGGCATCCGCCGGACGATCCACCGATACGTCAGGACCGCCATCGTGACGATGGTGATCGACGTCACGATCTCCATCCAGCTCGGGACGTAGCGCGGGGACGCGGACCAGTTCAGGGCGATGATCGACACGTTCAGCCGATTGAGCACGACGCCCATGACCGTGAGGCCCGCCGTCACCCGCGCGAACGTGGCGTTGGCGGTTCGGACCGCATAGGCGAACAGCACGCACGGCACCGCGACGAAGCCCCCCACTTCGAGGAGGTACCAGAACCCGTACGGGGTGAGCAGGTACGCCCACTCGGCGCCGTCCGCCACGCCCTGGAGCAGCAGAAACAGGTACACGAACAGCACCATCGACGCGCCTTTCGCCAGGCCCAGCGTGAGGCTGTCGAGATCCACGGGGCGCCCCGGGTCGAGCTGGTCGCGGAACACGTGGTGCGCGAGCGTGGTTTCCACGATCACCATGCTGAGGCCCGCCGCGATACTCGACACGAAGAAGTACAGGGGAATGAACGGGGAGTACCACAACGGGTGCAGCTTGGTCGGCGTGAGGAGAAAGAGGGCGCCCAGCGACGACTGGTGCAGCGTCGACAGCAGGACACCGAGAATCGTGAGGGCCGCCGTCAACTGGACGGCGTAGCGCCGGAGGGTCCTCAGACCCAACCACTCGAACACCGGGGGCGTGAACTCGAGAAACAGGACGGTCGTGTACAGGAAGACGCACCAGCCCACCTCGAACATGACCGAGGTCGGACCGGCCGAATACGCGATCGGGTACCAGATCCGCCACGGGCGGCCCAGGTCGCACAACAAGCCGACGACCGCGAACAGGTAGCCGAGGAATCCCGTGAGGATGGCCGGCCGGACGATCGGCCGGTACTCCTTCAACCCGAACACGTAGACGGCGCTCGCGATCGTGTAGCCCCCGGCGGCGAGGGCGATGCCCGCGAGCATGTCGAAGCCGATCCACAGCCCCCACGGCGTGGTCTGCGATAGGTTCGTGACGGCCGCGAGGCCGCGGACGAAGCGATACACGATGATCGGCACCCCGGCGGCGAGGATGAGCGCCGCGAGCCCGTTGCCCGGCGTGAGCAGGCTGCGCGCGTAGGCCCCCGGAGAGAGGCCGAGGAAGAGTTTCTCGGTCACCCACGGGGGAAGGTCCAGGCGAGTGGTCCGTGCGTCAGGCATGGCGCTCCTCCTCGCGAGACGCGCCTTCACCGCCCGCGCCGCCGCGCGACCGGGCGAACGTATAGAGCGCGAGCAGAAACGGCGGCCACAAGGTCATGATGAGCGGCACCGCCGACAGGGACACCTGGGTCAGCTCCGCGGGACTGCGGAAGCCCACGTCGGTCCTCAACCCGATCTGCTCGAACGGCACCGCACTCAGGTACAGCCAGCTCGTGCCCCCGGCGTCGTGCTCCCCATAGAGGTGCGGCACGTATCGACCGGCCTCCGTGTAGATCCGCCGGCGCGCCTCCTCGATGAGGTCGCCGCGCCGGCCGAACTGCAGCGCGCCGGACGGACAGGCCTCGACGCACGCCGGCGGCAAGCCGGCCGCTTGCCGCGCGGCGCAGAATTCGCACTTCCGCACGTACGGCGCCGGTTTGTCGTACTCATACTTGGGCACGTCGAACGGACAGGCCAGCATGCAGTAGCGGCAGCCGATGCACCGGTCCTCGTGATAGACCACCGGTCCCGCCGGCGTTTTTTCCAGCGCCTTCACCGGACAGGCCGACGCGCACGCCGGGTCGACGCAGTGGAAGCACTGGGTCTTCACGAACCGGACCTCCCCGCCGCCCTCCGGCGCGAAGGCGTTCACCACCGTGAAGGTCTCGGGGTCGGTCACGCGCCGGACCCCCGGCGCAAGGTCGTCCGCCCGCACCGGCAGCCCGTTGGCGTCGGCGCATGCCGCCTCGCAGCTCCGGCAGCCGATGCATCGGGTCGTGTCCACGAGCACCGCCGCCCCGCTCAGCGCCACCGGGGTCGTCGCCGCCCCGGCCGGCCGCGCGGTCGCGGTCAGGCCCACAGCCCCCGCCGCCCCGGCGACTTTCAGGAACGTCCGTCGCGTCATGTTCATGGTTCGCCTCGTCCTTTTTTCGCCACGCCCCAGCCGCCGCCGCCCTCGACCGCGCGGCGTCACGGCCTCGCCTTCCGATCGCGCGGCACCCTCACGGGTGCGTCCGCGCGAGGGACATCGCCGCGGCGAGAATCAACCCCACCAGCGAGAGCGAGACTGCCAGCATCATGGCGAGACCCCCTTCTTCTTCTCCGACACGGCGGGATCGAGGGCAACGGCGGCACACCGCTGCACTCGGCGGAGAATCTCCTGATACAGCGGGCAACGCTCGAAGTCCTGCGTCAGGCACGGGCTGGCGCTCACCACACGGTCGAGCGGCACCATCTTCCGGACGGCGAACCCGCTGCAGTAGAGCATCACGACTTCCTTCACGTAGGGGCAGGACATCGGCGTCGCCCTCCGCCCGATCGGAGGGGCAAGATGCGCACCAGGGATCGCGCGGACCCGGCTGCGGGCCGATCGCGCATCGCGCGCGGCGACAAGGACTTAGCGAAGGCGATCTTGGGGGCGCGAAGGCCCCGCGCGCAGGGACGTTGAACGACTCAACGGGAGACGGCCGTCGCGGCCGGCCGCAGGCGCATTTTCACCGCCAACGACGGGCCGCCGCGTGGCAGTGTGGCGAAACGCAGCGCACCGCTGAAGGACTCAACAAGACGAAGACGGCTCGGAGACCGGCTTCTCTTCCTCGTGCCCCGGGCGCCTGAGCTGGTACTTCTTCATCTTGTTGTAGAGCGTCACGCGGTCGATGCCGAGGAGGCGGGCGGCCTGGCTGATGTTGCCCGCCGTGAAGCGCAGGACGTTCGCGATGTGGCGGCGCTCGACTTCTTCCAGCGAGAGCGGACCGACCCGGTCGAGCTCGGCCGCGGAGGTGGCCCCGAAGCCGAAGTCGGCGGGCTGGAGCACCGGTCCGGACGCCACGACGAGCGCGCGCTCGAGCAGGTTGCGAAGCTCGCGGATATTGCCGGGCCAGTCGTATGCCACCAGGCGGGCCATCGCCTCGGGCGACACCCCGTCCACCCGCCGCCCCTGTTCGGCCGCGAGGCGTTCGAGCAGATCCTCGACGAGCAGCGGAATGTCTTCCCGCCGTTCCCGCAGCGGCACCAGCCGGATCGGCACGACGTTCAGCCGGTAGTAGAGATCCTCGCGGAACCGGCCCTCGGCCACGGCCTGCGTGAGGTCGCGGTTGGTCGCGGCGATGATGCGCACGTCGACGTCGACGGGTTCCACCCCGCCCACCCGGCAGAAGCGCCGCTCCTCGAGCACGCGCAGCAAATCGAGCTGGAGCTTCGGGCTGATGTCCCCGATCTCGTCGAGGAAGAGGGTGCCCGTGTGGGCGGCTTCGAACTTCCCGATGCGCCGCGCCGCCGCGCCGGTGAAGGCCCCCTTCTCGTGGCCGAACAGCTCGGACTCGAGCAGGCTCTCGGGGAGCGCCGCGCACGAGACGGCCACGAAGGGTCCCTGGGCGCGGGGGCTCTCGAGGTGGATCGCCCGCGCGAGCACCTCCTTGCCCGTGCCGCTTTCCCCGAGGATGAGCACGGTCGACTGGCTGCGCGCCGCGGCGCGGGCCAGCTCGAACACGGCCTGCATGGCCGGCGACTTGCTCACCAGGTCGCGGAACCGGTACTCGCGCTTGATCACCCGCCGCAGCACCGACGCCTCCCGCTCGAGCGCCTGCTGGCGGGCGATCTTCTCCACCATCAGGCTCATCTCCTCGGGGTCGAACGGCTTGACGAGATAGTCGTAGGCGCCGAGCTTCATGGCGCTCACGGCGGTGTCCACGGTCGCGTAGGCCGTCATGATCACGACGGCCACCTCCGGCCGGATCCGCCGGATCTCCTGGAGCACCTGGAGGCCGTCCATGCCCGGCATCTTCAGGTCCACGAGGGCGATGGCCCAGCGCTCAGCCCGCACCTTGTCCAGGGCCGTCGGGCCGTCCGGGGCGGTGTCGACGCGGTAGCCGTCTTCGCGCAGCCAGCCCGAGAGCGACTCGCGCACGATCTCCTCGTCATCCACGATCAGGATGCGCGTGCGTTCCTTGCTCATGGGGTCCCCCATGCGTCACGCAAATCGAGATAGCGGGTCCAGCAGGCCTCGCAGAAGCCCCCGCTCTTCGCGTCGACCTCGAGGAGGCTGGCGGACCGCGACATCACGCACCGGACCAGCTCGCAGTGCACGAGTCCGAAGGCGTGCCCGAGCTCGTGCACCGCCTCTTTGGCCACGCGCGCCGCGAGCAGGGGCCCGCCTCCGGCCAGCGTGCGGCCGGCGGGCCCCAGGCGCGCCGTCGACACCACCGCGGCGCGGCCGCCGAGCTGCGCCTCGCCGAAGACGAAGGTCAAGGCGGGGATGAACAGGTCCATGTCCGTGACCCCCAGCAGCTTGCCGACGCCCGGCGGCCCGGCGGCCGCCATCCACTGGAGGATGCGCGTCGAGGAGGCCTGATGGCGCGTCGGGTCCACGACGCCGGCCGGCCGATCCGGGCTCTGCACGAGCCGGACCGGCAAGCCGAAGACCCGCGCCACGTGGGTCCGCACCTCCGTCAGCAGCCTGGCGGGCGGTCCTTCCGCCCCGATCCACCACACGCCGATCGCGCGCCCGAGGCCGCCATCGCCGCTCATGTCGTCGTGGCCGCCGCGGCCATCGCGGCCGCCAGGCGGATCCGTACGGTCGTGCCCCGGCCCGGGACGCTCTCGATCTCGAGTCGGCCGCCGTGGCGCTCGACGATGCCGTAGACCACCGAGAGGCCGAGCCCCGTCCCCTTCTGCTTGGTCGTGAAGAACGGGTCGAAGACCTTCGGCAGATGCTCGGGGGCGATCCCGGTCCCGGTATCGACGAACTCCACCACCACCTGCTCGCCGCCGGCGGGGTCGGCGCGCGCGGCCAGGCGCACCGTGAGGGTGCCGCCGGTCGGCATCGCGTCGCAGGCGTTGAGGGCGATGTTGACGAAGGCCTGCCGGAGCTGCCCGGCGTCGCCCTCGACAAGCGGGACCGGCCCGTATTCCCGAGCGATCACGACGTTCTGCAACTCGGTCTTGTGGGCGACGAGCGAGAGCGCCTCGTCCAGCACGGCAGCCAGCGCCAGCGGTTTCATGGCGGGCGGCCGCTGCCGGGCGAAATCGAGGAGGTTGCGGACGATCGCCGTGCACCGCTCCGTCTCCCGCTGCACGAGGGCGAGCTGCCGCAGGCACGAGGTTCGCGTCGTCTCGTCGAAGCGCCCCGACTCGAGCTGTCGGATGATCAGCTTCGCGTAGGTCAGGATGCCCGACAGCGGGTTGTTGATCTCGTGGGCGACCGACGCCGCCAGCCGGCCGAGCGAGGAGAGTTTCTCGGACTGCACGAGCTGCGCCTGCGCCTGGCGCAAGGCGGCCGTCCGCTCGTCGACCTGGCGCTCGAGGTTCTCCATGAGCTCGCGCAGGCGCGCCTGCGCCTCGGCGAGCGACGCCGTCATCTGGTTGAACGACGCCGCGAGCAACCCGATCTCGTCGGCGTGCGCCACCGGGACCGACTGGGCCAGGTCGCCGTCGGCGATGCGCCGCGTCGCCCGCATCACCGCCACCACCGGCCGCACCACCACCCGCCGCTGGAACATGCTCACCACCGCCGCCAGCACGAGCATCGCCAGCAGCGCCAGCAGCCCCGTCGTCCGCCTGAGCGCCGCGCTGGCCCGGTCGACCTCGCCCAGCGACATCCCGATGTCGACGACGCCGAGCACCGACTGGGTCGGCGGGTGCACGTGGCACGACGCGTTCGAGCACGCCGGCTCGTTGTAGATGGGGGTCACCATCCCGAGGACCCGGTGGTCCCCCAGCCGGTACGTGCGGCTCCGCGACGGAATGCTCAACCGCACGATCGGTTGGTCCGCAGCGTGACACGCGTAGCAGGACTCGGCCTTCTTGTCCACGAAGCGCCCCACCTCGCTCCGGTCGGTCGAGAAGGTGACCCGCCCTTCCTTGTTGAAGAACCGGACCTTCTCGATGCCCTCCTGCCGGCCGATCGTGTCCATGATGAGGTAGGCGTCCTCACGGCGGTCCTCCAGCATGTCGTGGTAGGTGCTACTGCGGATCGTCTCGCTGAACAGCGCCGCGTCGCGGATGACCTGCTCGATGAGCTGGCGCTCGTGGGCCCGGACCGCGAGCCAGGTGAATACCCCGATCGTGACGGCCGTCACCACCGTCACGACCGCCGTCAGGCGGACGCTCAGGCGATTCCAGAACGGGATCGTCGCGATCGGCATCGCCCGGCCTGTTGAAGATCGAAGCAAGTTGCGAGCCGGCGGCTGCGGGCCGACCCGCGGTTGGGCGGCCCGGATTTGCCCGCCGGCCTCGGCGTCCTGGCCGTTGTGGCAGCCCCCGTGCCGGAATCCTGTCAGACCCGGGCGCCGACGGGCCGGCACGGCGCCCGGCCCGGCGTTTTTCCGTGACGTCCGGGACCTTCCTCTGGTAGCATCGGGGGACCCGGACACACGCGGCGTGGTCCGTTCAGGAAGGTTATGGGTCCAGCACCGTACCGGCGCCTCACGGTCATCCTCATCCGCCCCTCCAAGTACGACGACGAGGGCTATGTCATCCGGCACTGGCGGGGGACGCTGCCGAGCAACACGTTGAGCTGTCTGACCAGCCTGACCGAAGACGTGGCCCGGAGCGGTGTGCTCGGGGACGTCGAGGTCCGCGTCGAGGTGATCGACGAGATCGTCACGCGCGTCGACCCCCGGCGGCTCGGACGGCGCCACCGGCGGCCCGGCACCAAGGTGGTGGTGGGGCTGGTGGGCGTTCAGACCAACCAGTATCCCCGGGCGCAGGATCTCGCGCGCCAGTTCAGAGCCGAGGGGTTCGACGTCCTCATCGGCGGCTTCCACGTGAGCGGCGCCGTCGCGATGTCGGCCGCCATGCCGCCCGAGTGCCAGGAGATGATCGACGCCGGCGTCACGCTCGTGCTCGGCGAGGTCGAAGACGAGTGGGGGCCCATCCTGCGGGACGCCGTCCACGATCGCTTGCAGCCGGTCTACAACCTCCTGTCGCGGCTTCCGGACCTGAGCGACAAGCCGCTGCCGCGCGCGTCGTTCGCCACGCAGAAAAAATTCGTCCTCACGGCGAGCGGGACGATCGACGCGGGGCGCGGCTGCCCGTTCTTCTGCTCGTTCTGCACCATCATCAACGTGCAGGGGCGCAAGATGCGGGCGCGGGGCGCCGAACACATCCTGAAGCAGGTCCGCGAGAACTACCATCTCAAGGGGCGGCGCGGCATCCGCCACTATTTCTTCACCGACGACAACTTCTCCCGCAACCCGCACTGGGAGGCGATCTTCGACGGCCTGATCCGGATGCGGGAGGAGGAAGGGCTCCAGATCGACTTCATGATGCAGGTCGACACGCAGGCGACGAAGATTCCGCGCTTCGTCGAGAAAGCGGCGCGGGCCGGCTGCGTCCAGGTGTTCATCGGCCTCGAAGCGATCCGGGAAGACAATCTGAAAGCCGGCGGCAAACCCCAGAACAAGGCCGCCGAGTACCGCGAGATGATCGCGCGCTGGCACGAGGCCGGGGTCGTGTGCCACACGGGGTTCATCATCGGGTTTCCCGGCGACACCTACGCGCGCGTCATGGAAGACGTCCGCACCCTGCGCGAGACGCTGCTCGTCGACCAGGCCTCGTTCTTCATGCTCACGCCGCTGCCGGGCTCGCGTGACCACCAGGTCGCGGTGGCGCGCGGCGTGCCGCTCGACCCGGACTACAACCGCTTCGACTCGTTCCACGCGGTCATGCCCCACCCCACCATGACCCCCGAGGAGTGGGCGCGCGCGTTCCGCGACGCGTGGGCGACGTTTTACTCGTTCGACTACATGCGGCAGTCGCTCCTGCGCCAGAACCCCCACACCTACTGGGCGGTGCTCAAGAACCTCATCTGGTATCGCGCCGGCATGATCGAGGGGGCCCACCCCATGATCACGGGGTTCTTCCGGCTGAAGGACCGGACCTCCCGCCGCCCCACCTTCCCCATCGAGGGGCGCTGGCGCTTCGCCCGGCGCCGGGTGCGGGAAATCGCCTACGTCCTGCGGGAATACGCGAAGCTCTACTTCGAGGTGATGGACCTCTGGCTGCAGACCCGGATCCGGCGCGAGGACTACGGGTTCCTCGGCGACCTGCGGCGACTGGCCGCGCAGTCGATGCAAGAGGCCAAGGTCAACTGGGCCCGGGTGCACGCCGCCGCCGCCGCGCGGCTGGGCGCGCTGCAGGACGGGCTGGGCGTCCAGGGCGCGGCCCTCAACGCCATCATGAGCGCCCGCCTGGCGGCCATCAGCGAGGCGCTGGGCACCCGCGCAACGGCGTTTTGCGACTCGGTCGCGGAGCGGGCGGGCACGTTGCGCGCCCGCGTCGACCGGTCGCTGCAGGACGCCGGCCGCCGCGTCAAGTCGGGCGCGCAGGCGATCCACCTGGCCCTCGGCGACCTGCGCCTGCCGGCCCTGCCGCCGCTCAATCCCCCGCCGGCGGTCGTGCGCGCCCTGCGCCGGCTGAACCCGCTGTCGCTGGCCCGGCTCGAGTACGACCAGGCCCTCACCGACTACTGGCTGCGCACCCGCCGGGCGCTCGCGCGCCTCGAGCTGTGGCGCATCAACCCGTTCGCCCTGTCCTGGAACGCCGCCCGCGGGGCCAGGCGCTCGCTCCTGTTCCTCTTCGCCATGCTCGGCGAGCGCTACTGAGGCGCCGGCCGCCGCGCCCGCCCCAGCTCGCCGACATCGAACACGTCCAGGTCCCGCCCCGACACCACGCGCCCGCTGAAGGTCCGCTGGACCTCGGCCACCAGGTCGGCCTCGCTCGCACTCCAGGTGAGTTGATGCGTGAGGATGACCGTGGCCACGCCGGCGCGCGCCGCGATCTCGCCCACCTTCCAGCCGGGCGTGTGGAACGCGGCGTGGTACCGTTGCCACACCGGTTCCCGGCGCTTCCACCCTTCCGTCGCGTACGCCTCGTGCACGAGGATGTCCGCCCCGCGCGCAATCTCGGCCAGGCCGTCGAACGGACCGGTATCGCCCGAGACCACCACGACCCCGGCTGGCGTGACGAACTTGTAGCCGTAGGCGTGGCGCCACGACCCGTGGGGCACGCGGAACGCCTCGATCGTCACGCCCGCCGGCGGGTCGCGGAAAACCACCCCGGGCTTCACCTCGTGCACCCGGACCCGGTGCCCGGTCGGGTTCGCCGGCTCGAGCCCGTGGAGCCTGACCTCGATGTCCTCGCGGTAGGCGGCCAGCAGGTGCCGCGTCATGGCCCGCAGCCCGGGCGGACCGTAGGCCTCGAGCGGCGCCGTGCGCTCGAGCACCCACGGGGTGAGGATGAGATCCGCGTACCCGGCGGTGTGATCCGAGTGCAGATGGGTGACGAACACATAGCGGAGGTTCGAGACGCGCAGCGCCTCGACTCCGCGCGCCGCGGCGGCGGCCGCCCGGCGCACGACTCCCGGGCCCATGTCGACCAGGTACGGCGTGTCGCCCACCACCACCGCCGTCGCCGGCCCCATGCGGTCCGGCGTGGCGTTCGGCGTCCCCGTGCCGAGGAGCACGATCCGGACCGGAACCGGCGGCTCGAGACCCGGAGCCTCCGTCCGCGCGGCCGCCGCGCCGGCCGTCATGGCCGCGCTCAGCGCCAGCCACGCCACCGCCAGCCCCAGCCGATCGCCCAAGCGCGCGCCCATCCCGGTGCCCGGCCTCCGTCCCCGTGTCATGGCACCCTCCCCTCGCCGAACAGGCTACCCCGACCGGCCCGGCTCCAGTATGCTGTGCGGGACGTCCTTTCGTTCACCCGGGACGGCGGCCGGCGCGGCGGGGCGGTCGCGCGGCGTCGTGGCGAGTCGGCCGGCAGCCCGGACATCAGCCGATGACCGGAGCGGTTCGTGCGGCGGCGACCTTGCCGGCCCCGGCCGGGCGGCCGGCGCAGGCGACGCGGACCCGCGTCGTGTTCGTGGACACGGCGCGGGCGCTGGCCGTCCTCTTCATGATCTTCGGCCACTCGCTCAACGTCTTCCTCGACCCGGCGTTCCAACAGCACGCCGCGTTCCAGGTCCTGCTGTTCTTGCGCGGCCTAACCTCCTGTACCTTCCTCTTCCTCTCCGGCTTCGCCTTCAGCGTCGCGTCGAGCCGTTACTGGGAGGCGCACCTGCGCTGGACGCCCCGCGTCGCCGCGCGCCTCCGCCGCTTCGCGTTCTTCGCCGCCCTCGGCTACGCGATGCGCTTTCCGGTGGATCGCCTCGCGCACTTCGCGTTCCTGAGCGCGGCAGGCTGGCAGACGTTCCTGGTGGTCGACATCCTCCAGTGCATCGGCGTCACCCTCCTGGGGCTGCAACTCCTGGTCGCCGCGGCCCGCACCGAGCGCCGCTTCGCCGCCCTCGCCGCCGCCCTCGCGCTGCTCGTCGTCCTGGCGACGCCAGCCGCGTGGCGCGTCGACTGGCGCGCGCACGTACCGCTGGTCGTGGCCGCGTACTTCTCGCCGGCGACCGGGTCGCTGTTCCCGCTGCTGCCCTGGTCGGCGTTCGTGCTGCTCGGCGCCGCCCTCGGCCACCTGTTCGTGACGGCCTGGCCCGACCGCCCGGTCGCGTTCGCCCGGCGCCTGCTGCTGCCGGGCGGGCTGCTCCTCGCGCTCGCGGGGTTCGCCTTCAGCCGGCTGCCCTTCCAGCCGCTCGGCCCCACGGACTTCTGGTCGACCAGCCCGAACCTGTTCTTCATCCGCGCGGGCCTGGTGCTGGTCAACCTGGGCGTGCTCACCCTGCTCACGCGGGGCGTCCAGCACCTGCCGCGGGTGGTGGCCGCCCTGGCCCACGAATCCCTGCTCGTCTACTTCATCCACATCCTGGTCCTGTACGGGTCGGCGTGGACGCCCGGCCTCCAGCACCTGCTCGACGTCCCGTACGGGTTCGGGCGCGCGGCCGTGTGGGTGGCCCTGATGCTCGCCTCCATGACGGTGGTCGCATGGGGCTGGAACTGGGCGAAGCGCCGGCACCCGCGGGCGGCCCTGGCGGTCAAGGCGGTCGTCTTCGCGACCTTCGCGATCTCAGTTGTCTGGTGACGGGCCCCCCTCGCGGTCGGGCCCGGCGATCGGCGGCTGCACGAGGGCGAACGCCACCGTCGTGAGGCGCGGCGTCAACCCCGCGCGCTCGAGCTCGTCGAGGATCGCGTCTTCGAGGCCCTCGGGGTCCGGCCTGACGCGGCAGGCCTCGATCGCCTCGCCCGGCGCGCCGTCGAAGCACAGCCGACACGGCGGCAGGCGCTCGCCGCCGATCTCGACGGGCGGCCCGAAGGTGCGGCAACTGACGGGCCGCCAGGCGTAGAGCTCGCAGCGGTCCGTCGCGGGGTCGAGGGCGGGGCACGGCACCGACGCGAAGCGCGCCGCGAACCGCTCCTCGGCCGCGCCGCCGTCCGCGGCGTCGATCGCGCCGGTCACCGGGTCGCCGGGAAAGTCCGCGGCCTGGTGGGCGACCTGGTCGCGGGCGCGCTCGAGGAGGGCCGCCGCCCGGGCGGGGTCCTGGCCCGCCAGCGCCTCGAGGCCGCGCCGCAAGCGCCACGCGTCGAGCTGCGTGATCGGGAACGGCCCGAGGCAGCAGGCGGTGCAGCCCTCGCGACACGCGAGCCACGCCCCGGCGCGCTGCCGCGCCTGCGCCCACGTGCGCTCGAGACTGGCGAGCAGCGCCTGGTCGCGGTCGATCATGGCCGGCGGCGCGGGCACCAGCTCGAGCCGCCAGAGGCACCGGTAGAAGGGGGCGACGGTCACGGAGCGGCCTCCGCCGGCACCAGCACCGTGCCCTCGCGGCCCGTCCGCTCGCGGTACCGCTGCGCCACGCGCCCGGCGACGGCCGCCTCGCACCCGGCCCGCGCGAGGATCACGACTGCGCCCCCGAACCCCCCGCCCGTCAAGCGCGCGCCGAACACGTCCGGGTCGTCCGCCGCGGCGGCGACCAGCGCGTCGACCTCGGGCGTCGAGATTTCGAAGTCGTCGCGCATCGAGTGGTGCGACGCGGCGAAGAGCGCCCCGAGCGTCTTGACGTCGCCCCGCGCGAGTGCCGCGACCGCTTCGAGGACCCGGGCGTTCTCGGTCACGACGTGCCGCGCGCGCCGGTCGAGGGGTGGCGGGAGCGCGGCGACACGGGGGAGGTCGGCCGGCCCGAGCTCGCCGAGCGCCACGACCCCGAGGGCCGCCGCGGCGCGGTCGCACTCCGCGCGCCGCACGCGATATTCCCCGCGCGCGTGGGCGTGCCGCACGCCCGTATCGATGACGACGAGGCCGACCCCGGCGGGCCACGGCACGAGCGCCGTCCGGAGGGTTCGCGTGTCGATGAACAGCGCGGCGCCCGGCACGCCCACGCTCGCCACGAGCTGGTCCATGATCCCCACCGGCGCCCCGACGAACTCGCGTTCGGCCTGCTGCCCGAGCCGGGCCAGCGCGACATCGTCCAGCGGCAGGGCGAACGCCGCGCGCAGCGCCCGCAGCAGGGCCACCTCGAGCGCCGCGCTCGAGCCCAGCCCGGCCCCCGGCGGGAGGTCGGACGCGATGGCGAGATCCGCGCCGGCGATCGCAAACCCCGCGGCGCGGAGGGCGGCGGTCACGCCCTGCACGTAATCCACCCAGGACCCGCGCGGCCGTTCGCGCCCGAGGGTGTACTCCGCCGGTGCACCGGAACTGAACCCCTCGGACCAGACGCGGACCCGGCCGTCCTGGCGCCGCGCGAGCTGCACCCAGGTGTGCTGCGGCAGCGGCGTCGGCAGCACGCAGCCGCCGTTGTAGTCGGTGTGCTCGCCGATCAGGTTGACCCGACCCGGCGCCGCCGCCGTGACCTCCGGGGCGCGACCGAGCACGCCCTGCCGCGTCCGGCCCCTCAATAGCGATAGTGGTCGGGCTTGTACGGCCCGTCGATGGGCACGCCGATGTACTCGGCCTGCTCCGGCGTCAGGCGCGTCAGCTTGACGCCGAGCTGGTCCAGGTGCAGGCGCGCCACTTCCTCGTCCAGCTTCTTGGGCAGCACCACGACGCGCCGGCCGTAGCGCTCCGCGTGCCGGTGCAGCTCGATCTGCGCCAGCACCTGGTTGGTGAACGACGCCGACATGACGAAGCTCGGGTGTCCCGTCGCGCACCCGAGGTTGAGCAGCCGGCCCTCGGCCAGGATGAGCACGCCGTGACCGTCGGGGAAGCGCCACTCGTCGTACTGGGGCTTGATGGGGATCCGCTGGATGCCCGGCACCTTCTTCAGGCCCGCCATGTCGATTTCGTCGTCGAAGTGGCCGATGTTGCCGACGATGGCCTTGTCCTTCATGCGGCGCATGTGCTCGACCGTGATGATGTGGCGGTTGCCCGTCGCCGTGATGAAGATGTCGGCCGTCTCGACCACCTCGTCCAGCGTCGTGACCTGGAACCCTTCCATCGCCGCCTGCAGGGCGCAGATGGGGTCGATTTCCGTCACGATCACGCGGCAGCCCTGGCCCCGGAGCGCCTGCGCGCAGCCCTTGCCCACCTCGCCGTACCCGCACACGACGGCGACCTTGCCGCCGAGCATGACGTCGGTGGCGCGGTTGAGCCCGTCGATGAGCGAGTGCCGGCAGCCGTAGACGTTGTCGAACTTGCTCTTGGTGACCGAATCGTTGACGTTGATCGCCGGAAACAGGAGCGTCCCCGCCTTCATGCGCTGGTACAGCCGGTTCACCCCGGTCGTCGTCTCCTCGCTCACCCCGCGGACGCCGCGGGCGATGGCCGTCCAGCGGCCGGGGTGGGCCGCGAGCTCCCGGCGGATCGTCTCGAGCACGACACCCCACTCTTCCGGTTCGCGCTCCGGGTCGAACTCCGGCACGCGCCCGGCCTGCTCGAACTCGTACGCCCTGTGCACAAACAGGGTCGCATCGCCGCCGTCGTCGACGATGAGCGTGGGCCCCGTGCCGTCGGGCCAGACGAGCGCTTCCTTGGTGCACCACCAGTAGTCCGAAAGCGTCTCGCCCTTCCACGCGAAGACCGGCGTCCCCCGCGGCGAGGCCGGCGTCCCGCCGGTCTGGGGCCGGCCGACCACGACGGCCGCCGCCGCGTGGTCCTGGGTCGAGAAGATGTTGCACGAGGCCCACCGGACGTCCGCCCCGAGCTCGGTCAACGTCTCGATGAGCACCGCCGTCTGCACGGTCATGTGCAAGCTGCCCATGATCTTCGCGCCCGCGAGCGGGCGTTCGCCCGCGTAGCGCCGCCGCAGGGCCATCAGGCCCGGCATCTCGTGCTCGGCCAGCCGAATCTCCTGGCGCCCGAAATCGGCGAGCGAAAGGTCGCGGACTTTGAACGGCTCGCGGCCCGCCCGCCGGGCCGTCTCGAACGGATGGATCTGTTCGGTCACCACGCTCATGGTCGTCTCCCTCGCGCTTGAGATCGCGCGTGCTCTCTCGATCGCTCACACCGCGCCGCGCGCCGCCCCCGCCAGCGCGCCGGCCGCTTCGGCCGCGACCGGCGCCCGATCGGCCGTCGCGACAAACAGCGCCGGCCCCTTGGCGTCGCAGTCGGGCGGCAGCGCCCGGACGCGGACGCGCTCGAAGCCCGCGCGCACCAACTCCTCGAAGATGCGCTCCTCGGAAAAGCCCAGCCAGATGTGCCCCATTTCCTGCCGGTACGCCTCGCGGTCGTGCGGCAGCATGTCGACAATCACAACCCGACCGCGGGGCTTGAGGACCCGGGCCGCCTCGCGCACCACCACCCCGGGGTCGGGCAGATGGTGCAGCACCAGGACCAGGGCCGCGCCGTCAAGCGCGCCATCCTCGATCGGCAGTGCTTCGAGCCGGCCCTGCCGGAGCGACACGTTGTCGAACGCCCGCAGGCGCTGCCGCGCCGCCTGCAGCATCTCCGCCGACGCGTCGACCGCGATGACGCGCCGCACGTACGAAGCGAGGTCCGCCGCCACCTGCCCCGTGCCGCACCCGAGGTCCCCGATGACCCAGTCCGGGTCGAAAAACCCGAACATCGCGCGCACGCAGGTGTCGCGCCCGAACAGCTCTTCCCGCAGCCGGTCCCACTCGCTCGCCGCGGCCGCAAAAAACGCCTGCGACCTCGCCCGCCGGCGCTCGAGCACGACCGCCAGGCGCCGCCGGTCTTCGACGGCGCGCGGCGTCGACGCGATGGGGTCGCGAACCGCGAGCCACAACGCCTGCCGGGGACTGCCCGCTTCGCCCAGGGCGGCCGTGTAGTAGCGGCTCGTGCCGTCCCGCCGCCAGGTCAGCCAGCCGGCGTCGGCCAACACTTTCAGGTGGCGGCTCACCGTCGACTGGGGCAACTGCAAAACGTCGCACAGCTCCGACACCGTCAACTCCTGGCCGGCGAGCAGGTGCAGCATGCGCCCGCGGGTGGCGTCCGCGAGCGCAGCGAGCTGGTCGAGAACCGCCGGGGTCGTCATGGGGTCAGGATCCGCGTCCGGGTGCGCGTTCACCCGGTCGACTCGCATAATCCGTGAATCCGGATGAATTGTTTCACACGAGATTTCCGCCTGTCAACCCCGCCAGCTCGGGGTAGAATCCTTGGCCGGTCTCGGCGAGGCCGGGCGAGAACCGATTCCGAGGAGGTCACGGACCGATGGGGCTCATGCGGGCGGCGCTACTGGCCGGGTCACAATCCGTGTGGCTGCGCGAGCGGGCGATGCGGTGGGGGTTCGTCCGCCGCGCCACGCGGCGCTTCATGCCCGGGGAAACCCTCGAGGAGGCGCTCGCCGCCGCGGCGCGCCTGCAGGGCGAGGGGATCGCGACGATTCTCACCCATCTGGGGGAAAACATCGCGGACGAGCGCGAGGCCCGGGCGGTGGTGGACCATTACCTGCACGCCCAGCAAACCGTCCACGCCCGCGGCCTCGACGCCGTCATGTCGGTCAAGCTCACGCAGCTCGGCCTCGACCTCGACGCCGAGCTGGCCTATCGCCACCTGAAGCTCATCGCCGACCACGCCGCGCCGCTCGGAAAAGTCGTCTGGGTCGACATGGAAGGGTCGGCGTACACCGACGTGACGCTCGAGCTCTACCGGCGGATCCGCCGAGAGCAGCCTAACGTCGGTGTCTGCGTCCAGGCGTATCTGCGGCGCACCGAGCGCGACCTCGACACCTTGATTCCGCTCGGCTCGTCCATCCGTCTCGTCAAAGGGGCCTACCGGGAACCGGCGAGCCTCGCGCTCCAGCGGCGCCGGGAGGTCGACGAGAATTACTTCCGTCTGGGAATGAAGCTCCTCAGCGACGACGCCCGCCGGGCCGGGGTGTTCGTCGGGTTCGGGACGCACGACCCCCGGCTCATCGCGCGCCTCCAACGCCACGCGGCCGAGCGCGGGCTGCCGCGCGACGCGTTCGAGTTCGAGCTCCTCTACGGCATCCGGCGCGACGTACAGGCCCGGCTGGCGGCCGACGGCTACCGGTTGCGGGTGCTCATCAGCTACGGCGCCTTCTGGTTCCCCTGGTACATGCGGCGGCTGGCCGAACGTCCCGCAAACGTGCTCTTCGTCCTGAAGCACGTGATCGGCGGGTGAGCGGCCGCGGCGAGCCGGGGGCTCCCGTCATCCTTCTCGGACCGGAGCCTCCACCAGGCCGTCCTTCTCGAAGTCGATGACGAGCGGCGGCGGCTCGTTCTCGATCAGGTACTCGAACTCCCGCCGGAACTCCTCCAGCGAGACGCCGGCCGTCGCCGCGAACTTGGCGAGCTCGTGCGGGTCCTCGAAGTCGTCGCGCCGGAGGCGGATCATGTATCGCCGGGCGATCGCGTACCGCGTCGAGTGGATGTCGACCAGCCGGACGCGGGGGCGGCCCGTCGCGGGGTCGATCAGGGCGGCGAACGGGACCGGAACGAACTGGCCGCCCTGCATCGAGATCAGGACGGCGTTGCCGCCCGACAGGAGGTATTTCGCCGCACAGTACCCCAGGTCGCGCGTGTACTCCATGTCGTAAGGGATCGGGTCGGCGCACCGGAGCTCGTAGCCGATGTTCTTCGCCACGATCGTCGTCTTCAACCCGAACTGCCGGAGCCGCTTCGTCACGAGCGCCTTGAGGATCTCGCCGATGTTCACCTCGGCGATGCGGACGTGGCCGTGGGCGTCGCGCTCGACCTCGTCCAGCGAGGCCAGCTCCGAGGGATCCATGCCGAGGACGAGCCCTTCGGCGATGACCGCGACGCCGTCGCGCCGGCCGTAGCTCAGGCGCTTGACGATGGCCCCGACGAGGGTGTCCACGACCTCGCGCATGCGGATGCGCTGCCCCTGAAACTCTTCAGGAATCAGCGTCAGGGTCGCGCCCGCAGCCTTGCCGATCCCCAGCGCCAGGTGCCCGGCTTTCCGCCCCATCGCGATCACGAAGTACCACCGCGACGTCGTCTTCGCGTCCACCATGAGGTTCTTGACGATCTCGACGCCGTAGTGGCGCGCCGTCTGGAACCCGAACGTGTCCACGAAAGGCGGCAGGTCGAGGTCGTTGTCGATCGTCTTCGGGACGTGCACGACCCGAATCCGACCGGCGGCCTTCTTCTCGAGCTTCATGGCCGAGTACGCCGTGTCGTCGCCGCCGATCGTGATGAGCTGGGACACGTTCAGCCGCAACAGCGAGATCACGGCGTTCTCCAGGTGCGCCGGGTCGTCCGTGGGGTTGCTCCGCGAGATCCCGATGAACGAGCCACCCCGGAAGTGGATGCGGCTGACCTTCTCGATGGTGAGGGGCTCGACGTGATCGATGTCGCCGCGCATGATCCACTCGAAGCCGTCCCGGATCCCCACGACCTCCACGCCTTCGAGCACCGCCCGGATCGTCGCGGCCCCGATCACGCTGTTGATGCCCGGGGCGGGCCCGCCGCCCACCAGAATCGCCAGTCGCTTGTGCTGACTCACGGCCACTCCTCGACCGCCCGCCCGACCCGGCCGCCCCGCGCTCGACCGCGCAGATCGCCGCCCGAGCCCCAGGGAGACCACCGGCGTCCGGGCGCGCCTCCGTCCATGATAGCCGGCGCCGGCCGGCCGCGCGCCGGCGAGGGGGAACCCGACCGCGCCCCCAGGCGGCGCGCGCCGCGCGGGCGGACCGCGGTTCAAGGTATACTGGCCAAAACTCTTCCGCTCCCCAAGAGCCAGACCGGTACGGAGGACCCGATCTCGGCCGCTCGGGTGCCAGCGGTATCGAGCCGGCAGCGAGGTGTGCGATGGGTGTCCTGATCGTCCGGCGCGGCCTGAGCGACCGCTACCACCAGCTCCTCCGGATCTTCGCCAACGCGCGGGGCCTCGAGGTCGTGGTCGACCGGCGCGTCGGTGACCGGCGCCACCAGCAGGCGCCCGTGAGCGAGGAGCGCCGGCGGCGCGAGCGCCGCCGGGAACCGCCCCGCACGTGGGCGGAGGCGGACTTCGTCATCCTGACCCCTCCCGCGGACGAATGAACCCGCGCATCTGGCAGCCCGACGACCACGCGGGCGACCTCGCGGCGCGCTCGGTCGCGGTCGGTGACGCGCTCACCGCAAGCCGAGCAGGTCGGTCGTGCCGGCGATCGTCCACCCCTCGCGGCGGAGCTGCTGCTGCGTCGCCTGGAAACGCTCGACGAGGAGGGTGGGGTCGGCGATCCGCTCCCAGCGCGTGGGGGCGTCGGGATACCGCACCACGAGCTCGTACAGGGAGCCCTCCGCCGACCGTCGTACCTCGCACTGGAGGTACTGGCCGTAGCGCTCGAAGAACCACACCACCGCCCACCACGACCGGCAAGTCTCGTGCCACGCCCGTCCTCCCCTAACCGTCTGATGCGTCGACGTCGAGGCCGCACCGTGTGGGCGCGTCGGGCCCGAGGTGGCACACGGCCGGGCGCGGGCGGCACCACCGCCCGGGGTCGACTTCGGACGCCCGTGTCGTTATTTCGGCGGCGCAACCGGACCAACTGCCCGGCTTGGCGCGGCCGGGTGAGCCCGGGACGGCCGTTCGCAGGCCAACCCGCCGCGTGAGGACGTGGCCGCGGGCACCGGCTCGGGGTCAGGTAGAATGGCCCCAGGATGCACGAGGTGTACGGGCGCCTGCTCGTCAATATACGGATCGCCTGCGAGGCGCACTACGGCCCGCGTCTCCTCGCGCTCGCGGTCTTCGGTTCCGTGGGCCGGGGAACACCGCAGCCCGACTCCGACGTGGATCTCCTCGTCGTGGCGGACCCACTTCCCGACGGTCGTCTGGCCCGGGTCTCAGAGTTCCACGCTGTAGAAGCCTCGCTCGCGCCGGACCTGGCGGAAGCGGGGCGGCTCGGGCTGAACCCTCTCCTCTCGCCGGTGTTCAAGACGCCCGCGGAGATCGCGCTCGGCAGTCCCCTGCTGCTCGACATGGTCGAGGACGCCCGGATCCTCTTCGACCGCCACGGCTTGCTGGAGCGGATCCTCGCAGACCTGAGGTCACGGCTTCAGCGCCTGGGCGCGCGCCGCATCTGGCGTGGCAGCGCCTGGTACTGGGACCTCAAGCCTGACTATCAACCGGGCGAGGTCTTCGAGATATGACGAACGAGTCGCTCGCCCGGAGCCACCTGCGGAAGGCGCAGGTGCGGCTCGCCGTGCTCGAGCTGCTCCACGACAAGGGCGCCTATTCGGACGTCGTCCGAGAGGCTCAGGAGCTGGTCGAGCTGGCTCTCAAAGCGCTTCTGCGGCAGGTCGGGATCGCGCCGGCCAGATGGCAGCGGCGCACCGCCCAGCGCCCCGTCGGGCGCACCGGCCAAAGGCGCCGCCCCCAAACAGCAACGGCGGCGCGACGGAAGGATCCCCCGCCGCGCCGCCGTGCTGTCTGCCGTCAGACTGCGCTCGCGCCGGCTACCAGTTGAACCGGGCGACCAGCTGGATCATCCGCCGCGTCACGTCGCCGGTCAGGCCCGTCACCTCGTAGCTGTTCGGGTTGCTGCCGAGGCCAGTGACCGGCGTGAAGTTCACCCAGTTGAGCACGTCGAGCGCTTCGAGGCGGAACTCCGCCGTCGTCCGCCCCTTGAGCCGCACCTGCTTCAAGATGCTGATGTCGAGCATCTTGAACATCGGCCCGCGCACAATCAGGCTCCGCGACGCGCAGTCGCCGTAGCCCGGCGCCACCTCGATGCAGTCGGGCCCGTTGGCCGGCGCGAAATACCGCCCCTCGGGCGGCCCGAGCGCCCCGTAGCCGGTCGCCGACGTCGCGCTCA
>CAYZKQ010000036.1:0-15338 GCA_964478975.1 uncultured Vicinamibacterales bacterium
CCGTCCGCCGCGGTCCTCGTGGGCGCCGACGGCTCGCTCTGGCGCCTGGCGCACGACCGGCTCGCGCTGTGGCGGCCGCCGGGACTCGACGGCGTGCCGGCAGCGCGCGCATTCGCGCCCTCCACGGGCGCCGCGTGGCTGGCGACCGACCGCGGCCTCTTCCGCTGGTCGGGCACCCGCTGGGTGCCGCGCCTGCCATCGGCCACGCGGATCGACGTCTCCGCGCTCTGCGAAGACACCAGCGAAAGTGGACTGCTCGCCATCGCCGCCCCTTTCGAGCTTCGCGGCCTGTGGCAGTGGTCTGCGGGAGGATCGATCGAGCGCCTCGCCGTCCTCCCCCAGCGGCCCGTCACCGCGCTCGAGTGCGCGCCGGGCAGCGAGGCGATCGTGGCGTACGACATCGGCCACGTGTACGGCCGGCGCGGCGACCAGTGGGCCCGGCTCGACGAGGACGTGCCCCAGCTCGCCAACATCGTGGCGCTCCGCGCGCGGGCTTCGGGCGACCTGTGGGTCGCCACCGACACGGGGCTCCATTTGTTCCGGCGGTCCGCGCGGCGGTGGCGCGTCTTGCGGGCCGGCGGTGATGACCCGGAGCTGAACGTCGTCAACGAGATCGTGCGGGCCCGCGACGGCACCGTCTGGCTCGCGACCGGCGCCGGTATCGTCCGCCTGGAGCCCTCAGGCGTGGCGCGGCGGCCGGCCCCGGGCGACGAGATCAAGGGGCGCTCGGTGACCGCGCTCGGCGAAGACGCACAGGGCCGGATGTGGGCGGCGAGCGGCACGTTCCGCGGCGTCTACCGCCACGACGGGCCCCGCTGGCGCCGGATCACGACGCGCACCGAGCTCGACGCGCGGTACGTCCACAAGATCCGGCGCGATCGGCGGGGCCGGTTGTGGTTCCTGACGTTGTCGGCGGCGCCGGGCACGGCCAACCCACCGGGTGAGCCACCGGCCGTGTTCGTGCTGGACGGCGACACGATCGAACGCTGGGGCGAGAGTGAGCACCTCCCCGGCCCGCGCGTGTACGCGTTCGCCGAGGCGCCCGACGGCTCGCCATGGTTCGGGACGAACGGCGGGCTGAGCCGCTGGCGCGCGGGGGCGTGGCGGCACTGGCGCTCGGACACCGGTCTCGCGGAAACGCGTGTGCACGCGATCGCGGTCGACGCCGCGGGCCGGGTGTGGGCGGCCGGAGGTGCGGCCGGTGTGTCGTGCCTGGACGGCGATCGCATCCACCACTACTCCACGCGCGACGGCCTCATCAGCGACGCCGTCTGGGACCTCGCCGTTGGGGCGGACGGCACCGTGTGGGCGGCGACACGCGGTGGGCTGTCAGCCTATCGAGACGGCGTGTGGATCGCGCTCGGCAGCGAGGCGGGTCTCCCGAACACGCGGCTGTGGCCGGTTCTGCCCCTCGACGACGAAGTGTGGGTGGGGTCGGCCGGCGGGCTCGTCGTCCTGGATCTCGCGGAGCGGGACGCACCCGTTCCCCGGGTCGAGGTGGTCACCGTGACGGCGGACGCCCGCCGGGCGCTCCTCCAGTGGCGCGCCGCGGCCTGGTGGGGCGAGGTCCCGCCGGAAAACATCAGGACGCGCGTGCAACTCGACGGCGGCGAGTGGTCGCCCTGGTCGACGGTGCGGGAACAGCGGTTCGACGCACTCGGGCCCGGTGCGCACGTCGCCGTCGTGCAGGCGGCGAATCTGTTCGGGCGGCACGATGCCGGCGTTTCGGTCGCGTTCCGCGTGCCCGCGCCGTTGTGGCGCCAGCCGCGGGTGGTGGTACCGGTCGGTGTGCTGGGGGCGCTCGCCCTCGTCCTGGCGGCGGCGCTCGTGGCCAAGCAGCGGCGGCACCGCGCGCTGGTCGAGGCTCACCGCGCGCGTCTGGCCGAGATGGCGCGCCTCGAGACGGTGGCCCGCCTGGCGGGCGGCGTGGCCCACATCTTCAACAACCTCCTCACGATCGTCATGGGGCACAGCGACCTGCTCGCCGTCCAGCTCGACCCGGGCGACCCGCGGCGCCAGCATGTCGGCGAGATCCGCGCGGCGGCCGACCGCGCCGCCCACGTCGTCAGGCAGCTCCTGAGCTTCGCCCAGCGCCACCCGATGGTCCCGAGCGTCGTGGACCTCAACACGTTCGTGATCTCGAGCGCGACGCTCCTCCGGCGCCTCGTCGGCCCGGCCGTCGAGGTGCGGGTCGAACCCGCTCGCGAGCCCGCCTGGGTCTCGGTCGATCCCACCCAGATCGAGCAGGTGCTCGTCCAGCTCGCCGTGAACGCCCGGGAGGCGATGCCCGACGGCGGGCGCCTGACGCTCGCGGTCTCGCACGTCGAGGTGGAAACGCGCGCCGGGGCCGTCGCCCACGGAGCCGGGCGCTATGTGCTGCTTCGCGTCGCCGACACCGGCGCCGGCATCGCCCCCGGGGTGCTGCCGCACATCTTCGAGCCGTTTTTCACGACCAAGGAGGGCCAGCTCGATACCGGTCTCGGGCTGGCCACGTGCGCCGGCATCGTCCGGCAGCACGGGGGGTGGATCGACGCGGCCTCGTCCGCGGGCGCGGGCACGACGTTCCGCATTTACCTGCCGGCGGCCGCCCCACCGGCCCCGGGCTCACCGGCCGCTCCCGCGGACACCCGTCAGTCGGCGATGGGGTGATCGATGGCCGGGCTCGGCTGGGTGAAGAACCGCGCCCCGTCTTCGGTGACGCAGAAGGCGTCCTCGAGCCGGATGCCGAAGCCGCGGTCCACGATCATGGGCTCGTCGGTAAAGCACATGCCGGGGCGCAGCGGGGTCGTGTTTCCGCGGACCAGGTAGGTCCACTCGTGCCCGTCGAGGCCGATGCCGTGTCCCGTCCGGTGCGGCAGCCCGGGCACGCGGTAATCGGGCCCGAGGCCCGCGTCGGTGATGACTCGCCGGGCGGCCGCGTCCACCGCCTCGCACGGCACGCCCGGCTTCGCGGCGTCAAAGGCCGCCTGCTGGGCGCGGCGCTCGAGGGTCCAGATCTCCACCTGGCGCGGGGTCGGTGCGCCGAAGACGATCGTCCGGGTGATGTCCGAGCGGTAGCCCTCGACGCTGCACCCGCCGTCCATCAGGACGACGTCGCCGTTTCGCAAGACCTGCGGTTTGATGCTGCCGTGGGGCAAGGCCGTCGCCTCGCCGAAGCTCGCCGAAATCGACCCCTCGACGCCCAGCGCCCGGTGGGCGGCGGTGGCGTACTCGGCGAACTCCTGGGGCGTCATGCCCTCGTGCAGCGTTTGCAGCACCGCGCGGAACGCCGCGATCGTGATGTCGTTGGCCCGCTGCATGAGGGCGATCTCCGCTGGCGACTTGATCATGCGGCACCCGGCCGTCACCGGGTCGGCGATCACGTAGTTGAGCGCCGGCGCCGCGTGCCGAATCCCGTCGAACAAGAAGAACCGGACGCGCTCCTCGATCCCGATGGTCCCGGTCCGGATCCCCCGGTCGCGGAAGATCTGGGCGACGCGCGCGGACGGGCTCTCGTCTTCCTCCCAGGTCCGGATGTCGTCGCCGAACCGGATGAGTTCGCGGGCCCGCTCCTCCTCGAACTTCGGGCACACGTAGGCCGGTTCGCCCCGCGCGGGGAGGACCATCGCGAACATCCGCTCGCTCAGGCCCCAGCGGATCCCCGTGAAGTAGAACAGGCTCGAACCGGGTTCGAGGTAGATGGCGTCGATCCCGTGCTCGCGCATCAGGGCGCGCGCCCGCTCCATCCGCTGCCGGCGCTCATCGTCCCCGATCGGGACGATGCCCGCTGTCATGGGGGTGAGGGCGCGGATGGGCGCCGGCAGGGGCCGCGGCTCGCCGGGAACGGGCGTCTCTTCGCGGCCCGCGCGGCAGCCGGCGGCGGCGCCGCCCGCCACGACCGAGGACACCTGGAGAAACCGCCGACGACTCCACGACATCAGGAGGCTCCTTTCTTCCGTCAGCCGCACGTGCCGCCCGGGCAGCGGGCGTTGACGAGCAGGCGCAAGGTGGCCATGTATTCGGCCCGCGAGACCGACCGGCGCCGGCCCGGGGCGTGGGGCGACGGCTGTTGCGTATCGACCTTGTGCGCCACGACCATGTCGAGCTCGGGCAGTACCGTGATGAACTGGCCCCCGGCGCCGATGCCCGTGTACGCGCCGCGGAAGGGGCCGGGCGAGTTCGGTGCGTCCCAGACCCACCACAGGTAGCCGTAGCCCCACCGGTCACCCGACCCGAGGGCGCGGTGGTAGGGCGGGTTCATCTCGTTGAGCGGCGTCACGAGGCTCGTGATGCGGCGCACCCAGTCGCGGGAGACGAGCTGGCGGCCGTTCCAGTTGCCTTCGCGGAGCATGAGGAGCCCGATCCTCGCCATGTCCCGCGTCGACAGCCACATGTGGTACGCGAGGTACTGCGAGCGGCTCGTGTCGCCGCTCTTCTTCTGCGCGGACCGGTCGAAATCCTGCATGCCGATCGGCCGCGCCAGGTCGGTCTCGAGCGCGTCGTAGATGTCGCGTCCCGTGAGCTTTTCGAAGACCCCGCCGGCGGCGTTGAAATCCCAGTTGTTGTAGAGAAAGTAGGTCCCGTGCCGCTGCGAACCCCGCGGCGGCGCACTCGCCGTGTCGTCGCCCGCGTTCGACGCCGGATGATAGACACCCGAGCGCGCGGTGAGCAGGTCTTCGACCGTCGCCTCGAGCTCCCGCCGCAGGAGCCCCCCGACGTCGGTCAGGCCGAGTTCGCCCAGCGTCTTTTGCAGCGAGATCGTGCCGTTCTCGACGTACTTGCCGTACAGAATGGCGAGCACGCTCTTGCGAACCGACGCCAGATAGCTCAGGTGCGCGAGGTCGCCGTACTCGAAGAGCGACCGCCCGCCCACCACGACCATCATGGCGGTCGTGTCGAGCGATTCGACCCAGGCGCGCACCGCGCGCAGCCGCGCCGGGGAGTAGCCGATCGCCTCGGGCTTCTCGACCCGCTCCCACGCGGCCCCGGGAAAGACCGCCGTCGCGCTCGACGGCGCGGGCTGCGGCGCGGCGCCCGACAGCCACCACCCGCCGCCCGCCGCCGCGAAGACGACGGCCAGCGCCACGGCGTGCCGGACGCCGGCGGTCGAACGCACACGGAGTCCGAGTCCTGAAGGCTGCCACCGCGTCGTCATCGACCCTCCGCCTCACCCACCGCCGGAGCTCGGGCCCGGCCCACGCCCGAACCCGGCGGCGGACGCCCGATTCTACCGTATAGTGAGGAGGAACCGGGTGTGAAGGCCCCGGAGCCGACACTCAACGAATCGAAGGAGGCTCGCGTCGCCATGACCGAACGACAGCGTGAGCTCAGGCGGCGGCGGCACCGGAAGGAGAAGCGCCGCAAGCTGCGGGCGAAGCTCGCCAAGGCGAGCGGCCAGGAGCGCGCCGCCATCGAGGCGAAGATCGAGAAGACCTACTACCTCATCGAGTCCAAAGAGTCGCCCCGCGGGGAGCCGCGGCGCTAGACGGGCGCGCCGGCGATGCCCCACCCGCTGCAGCTCCTCCTGCTCCTGGCCGTGATCGTGGCGGCCTCGAAGCTCGCGGGCGCCGTCTCCGTGCGGGTGGGCCAGCCGGCAGTCTTCGGCGAGATCCTCGTCGGCGTGCTGCTCGGCCCCAGTGTTCTCAACCTGCTGGGTTGGCCGCTGTTCGCGGCGGCCCAGCCCGACGCCCTCGCCGAAACGCCGCCCGACTTGCTCGCGGTCGTCCGGGACCTGGCCGAGGTCGGCGTCACCCTGCTGATGTTCATCGCAGGACTCGAAACCGACCTGGCCGAGATGCGGCGGGTCGGCCGGGCGGCCTTCTGGTCCGCCGCCGGCGGGGTCGTTCTGCCGTTCGCCGGCGGGATCGCGACGGCGGCGGTCTTCGGCGTCCCGGTGCTGTGGGAAAGCGTCTTCACCGGCGCCATCCTGACGGCCACCAGCGTCAGCATCTCGGCCCAGACCCTCATGGAGCTCGGCGCGCTGCGCTCGAAAGAAGGCCTGACCATCCTCGGGGCCGCCGTCATCGACGACGTCATGGGCATCCTGGTCCTGTCGGTGGTGGTGGCGCTGGCCCGCGCCGGCACGGTCGACGCCTGGACGCTCGGCCTCGTGCTCCTGCGGATGGCGCTGTACTTCGCCGGGGCGGTGGCGCTCGGGCGCATCCTGGCCCGCGTGGCCGCGTGGGCGGACCACCTCCGCGTGAGCCAGGGCCTCCTCGCGATCGTGGTCGTGGTGGCCCTGCTCTACGCGTGGGCGGCCGAATGGGTGGGTGGCGTCGCGGCGATCACGGGCGCGTACCTCGCGGGCGCCCTCTTCGGCCAGACGGCCTACAAGGCGCGCATCGAGCAGGGAATCCACCCGCTGACCTACTCCTTGCTCGTGCCGGTCTTTTTCGTGAGCATCGGGCTGCGCGCGAACGCCCGGGAGCTCGGCGGCCACGCGGCCTTCACGGCCGCCCTCATCGCCGTGGCCATCGCGGGCAAGGTGCTCGGCTGCGCCGGCCCCGCGCGGGCCTGCGGGTTCGCCCCCCGCGAAGCCTGGCGCGTCGGGCTCGGCATGATCTCGCGCGGCGAGGTCGGGCTCATCGTGGCCGGCTACGGCCTCGGCCACGGCCTCATCGGCCAGGACGTCTTCAGCGCCGCCGTCCTGATGGTGCTGGTCACCACGATGGTGACACCGCCGCTGCTCAGGCTCGCCTTCCCGCGGACGCCCGCGTGAGGGTCAGGGCCGCGGGGCGGCGCCGAGACGCCCGACGAGCACGCTCGTGCCGAACGAGGTGTCGTGCCGCTCGATCGCCTCGAGCCCCGCTTCGTGCATCCAGGCGCGAACCTCCGATTCGGTGTAGGTGTCGCCGCCGGGGGTCCCGACGAGCATGTTGAGGGCGAAGAGCGCCGCCGCGAGGGGCCCCGACCGGTCCTCGGCCATCAGGAAGTCCTGGATGACGACGCGCCCGCCGGGCGCGAGCGCGGCGGCGGCCTTGGCGACGAGGCGGCGGTTCTCGTCCGGCGGAAAACTGTGCACCACCGCCGAGATGAAGACGAGGTCGAACCCCCGGCCCAGCTCGTCGCGTGTCAGGTCTCCCGCCACCGTGCTGATGCGCCCTCCCAGACCCGCCTCGGCGACGTATCGCCGCGTGAGCGGGACGATCTCCGGCAGGTCGAACACCGTCGCGTGAAGTTCGGGCTGCGCCCGCACGAAGGCCATCGAGAAGACGCCCGAGCCGCCGCCCACGTCGAGCAGCTCGCGGACGCCGGCGAGGTCCACGAGCGCCGCCACTTCGTCGGCCTGCGCCGCCCCGCGCCAGTGCATGGCCGCGATGAACGCCTCGCGGTACGCGGCGGCGGCCTCGCCTTCCGGCCGGGGCGCCACACTGCGGCCCGCGCGGACCGCGTCGGTCAAGGTACTCCAGGTGGTCCACAAGTGCACCGAGTGCAGCAGGCCCGCCGCGTACCCCGATCGCCCGCGCACGAGGTGCGCGGCGGCGAACGGTCCGTTCCGGAACCGCCCGTCGCGTTTGACGAGCAGGCCCATGGCAGCGAGCGCGTTCATCAGCCGGTCCGTCGCGCGGGGGTCGGTGCCGATGGCCGCGGCGACCTCACCCGAGCTGCGTTCCCGGTCGCCGAGCACCGTGAACAGGTCGAGCTCGCAGGCCGTCAGGACGACGCGGCTCTGCTGGAACTCGTGAATGCGGGCGCGGAACTCTTGTGGGGTCCACGAGATTTGGCCGCTCATGACGGCGATCATAACCCCCGCCGTCCAGCGCGCCTATGCTGGAGCCAGACGCTCCTGCCAGGCGACGGGGCTCTCGAGGGCCGCGACGTGCGGGTCGGCGGACCGCCGGCACCTGCGCGGGGCGCGGCAGCATCGCGAGGTCAGACCATGCAGACCATCGACCGTGACACGCTCGTTCGCGACATCGTGACCGACGATTACCGGGCCGCCGCCGTCCTCGAGAAGTACGGCATCGACTTTTGCTGCGGCGGGGCGAAGCCGCTCGCCGCGGCGTGCCAGGAGGCCGGCGCCGACAGCGAGACCGTCCTCCGCGAGCTCGCCGCCCTGGGCGACCGGCCGGCGGACCAGCCCCGCTTCCACACCTGGGAGCTGGACTTCCTCGCCGACTACATCGAGGCGAACCACCACGCCTATGTCCGCTCGGCGGTGGGCCCGCTTCTGGAGCACACCCGCACGATCGCCGAGGTCCACGGCGCGCGCCACCCCGAACTCGTCGAGATCGCGCGGCTCTTCGACGGGGTCGCGGCGGAGATGATGCAGCACCTGATGAAGGAAGAGCACATCCTCTTCCCCTACATCCGCGAGCTCGCCGCGGCCGCGCGGGGGGGCCGCCGGCCGGCACCTCCGCCCTTCGGTACGATCCGGAATCCGATCCACATGATGGAAATCGAGCACGAGCGCGCCGGTGACGGGCTGCACCGCATCCGCGCCCTCAGCGGCAGCTTCACCGTGCCCGACGATGGGTGCGCGACCTATCGCGTCGCGTATCGCGAGCTGGAAGCGTTCGAGCGGGACCTGCACCAGCACGTCCATCTCGAGAACAACATCCTGTTCCCGAAGGCCATCGCCCTCGAAGACTCGTAGCGAGCGGCGCCGCGAGGCGCGCCTTCACGCGCCGGGGCGGCGATGCGACTCGCGGACCCACCGCGGCGGCCGCGCCCGCCAGGTCGACCTGGAGGCACGCGCGGCGTGATGGTGCCACCGGCAGGGCGGACGGTATAGACTCGTGCGGGGAACGAGGTGGCGCATGCACATCGGGATTCCCCGCGAGCGGCGGCCGGACGACTACCGGGTGGGCCTGACGCCGGCCGGGGTCGCCTTGCTCGCCGCCGCCGGCCACGCCTGCTCGGTCGAGCACGACGCGGGCCGCGGGGCGGGCTTCTCCGACGTCGACTACGAGCGCGCCGGCGGGCGCATCGTCTACTCGGCGGAGGAGGCCTACGGCCGCGCCGACCTCGTCCTGAAGGTCTCGCCCCTGACCCCCGAGGAGCTGCCCTGGGTGAGGGAGGACTCGATCCTGATGGGCTTCCTCCACCTGGCGGCCGGCAGGCCGGACACGGTGCAGACGTTGCTGGCCAAGCGCGTGACGGCGATCGCCTACGAGACGATCCAGGACGACGACGGCGCCTTGCCGGTCCTCATACCGCTCAGCCAGGTGGCCGGCCGCATGGCGCCGCAGATCGCCGCGCGGCTGCTGCAAAACGACCACGGGGGCAACGGGATCCTGCTCGGGGGCGTGCCGGGCGTGCCGCCCGCCGAGGTCGTGATCATCGGGGCGGGCACCTTCGGCGCGGCGGCGGCGCAGGCGTTTCTCGAGGCGGGCGCGAGCGTGTATCTGCTGGACCGGAACCTGCGGCGGCTGCAGCACCTCGACGCCCTCTACGGGGCCGGCCGCAAGCCCGTCCTGATGGTCTCCCACGACTTCAACGTCCGCAAGGTCGTGAAGTTCGCCGACGTGCTCGTCACGGCCGTCCTGGTGCCGGGCGCCCGGGCCCCGGTCGTGGTGACGCGCGAGATGGTCCGCAGCATGAAGCCGCGGTCCGTCATCCTGGACGTCTCGATCGACCAGGGCGGCGCGGTCGAGACCAGCCGGCCCACGACCCACCGGAACCCGACGTTCGTGGACGAGCAGGTGATCCACTACTGCGTGCCGAACATGACCTCGGTCGTGGCGCGCACGGCGACGCACGCGTTCAACAACGCCGCGTGGCCCTTCGTCCGCGAGATCGCCGAGCGGGGCCTCGCCGAGGCGCTGGCCGCGCTGCCCGCGCTGCGCCGCGGGGTCGCCACCCACCGGGGCCAGGTCGTGCACCCCGCGCTCGCCGCGCACCTGGGCCTTCGCGAGGGCGCGTGGTGACGGCCGCCGAGAGCTACCGCCGCAAAGTCGCGACGGCCGAGGCGGCCGTGCGCCGCATCGAGTCGGGGCAGCGCGTCTTCGTGACGGGCAACTGCTCGGTGCCCCAGCGGCTCCTCGACGCGCTCGTCGCGCGCGCCGGCGAGCTGCACGACGTCGAACTCGTGCAGGTCCTCACCTTCGGACGGGCGCCGCAAGTCGCCCCCGAGCTGGCCGGCCACCTCCGGGTCAACACATTGTTCATCAGCGACAACGTGCGCCAGGCCGTCGCCGACGGCCGCGCCGACTTCACCCCGTGCTTCCTGTCGGAAATCCCCGGCCTGTTCCGGCGGGGCCTGCTCCCCCTCGACGCGGCCCTCATCCACGTGAGCCCTCCAGACGAACACGGCTTCTGCTCCTTCGGCGTCGAGGTGGGTGTGACCAAGACGGCGGCCCAGACCGCCAGGCTCGTGATCGCCCAGGTCAACCCGAACATGCCCCGCACCCTGGGCGACGCCTTCATCCACGTCTCGAAGCTCGACGTCATCGTCGAGGTCGACGACCCGCTGCCCGAGGTCCAGATGGCCGACACCTCGGACCTCGCGCGGCGGATCGCGGGCCACATCGTGGACCTCATTCCCGACGGCGCCACGCTGCAAACCGGCATCGGCGCCATCCCCGACGCCGTCCTGCGCGCCCTCGGCGGCAAGCGGCACCTCGGCGTCCACACCGAGCTGTTCTCCGACGGCGTGATCGATCTGGTCGAGCGCGGCGTGATCGACGGCGAAATGAAGACGCTGCACCCCGGTAAGATCGTGGCCGGCTTCATCCTGGGGACGCGGCGGCTGTTCGAGTTCGTCCACGACAACCCCATCATCGAGCTCCACCCCACCGAGTACGTGAACGACCCGTTCGTGATCGCCCAGAACGACCGCATGGTGGCCATCAACTCGGCCATCGAGGTGGACCTGACCGGCCAGGTCTGCGCCGACAGCATCGGGACGCGCCTCTACAGCGGTGTCGGCGGCCAGGTCGACTTCATCTACGGGGCGGCGCGGAGCAAGGGCGGCCTGCCGATCATCGCCCAGCCGGCGACCGCGGTGGTCGGCGGGCGCACCGTCAGCCGCATCGTCCCCACGCTCAAACCGGGGGCGGGCGTCACGACCACCCGCAACCACGTGCACTACGTGGTCACCGAGTACGGGGTGGCCGACCTCTACGGAAAGACCATCCGGCAGCGGGCGCGCGCCCTCATCGACATCGCGGCGCCCGAGTTCCGCGCCGAGCTGGAAGCCCGGGCCGTGGCCCTCCGGTACCTCTGAGGACCCGCGCGATGCCCCAGGGGCTCCACCGAGCGCTCACGACGGTCGAGTACTTCACCTTCGGCTTCGGCACCATGATCGGCGTCGGCTGGGTCGTCCTGATGGACGACTGGCTCCGCCGGGGCGGCCCCGGCGGCGCCATGCTGGGCTTCGCCGCCGGGACGCTGCTCCTCGTGCCGATCGCGGCGACCTACGCACGGCTGGTCCGCCAGCTCCCCGACGCGGGCGCGGAGGTCGCCTACACGGAAGGCGTCTTCCCGGCCGCGGCGAGCTTCGCGGCCGGCTGGACGATGGTGCTGGCCTACGCGATCGTCTGTCCGTGGGAAGCCGTGGCCATCGGGAACCTGCTCGCGCGGGTCTGGCCCGCGCTGGACACGTGGCCCCTCTACGAGCTCGGCGGGCGCGCCATCTACGCGCCGCGCCTGGTCCTCGGGCTGGCCCTGACGGCCCTCATCGCGTTCGTGAACTACCGCGGCATCCGCCCGAGCGGCCTCTTTCAGGACGCCACGACGTTCGGGTTGCTCGCCGTCTTCGCGGTGTTCGCGACCCTCGGCGCCCTCCGCGGCGACGCCGCCAACCTCCAGCCGCTCTTCCCCACCCCCGGCGCGGGCGGGGCGCTCCTGGGAACGCTGCTCGTCCTCCAGATCGTGCCGTACTTCATGACGGGCTTCGAATCGGTCGCCAAAGCCTCCGAGGAGGCCCGCGCCGGCTACGACCCCCGCGGGTTCGGCCGCGCGATGCTCTGGGCCCTCGCGGCCGGCGGGCTCTTCTACGTCGCCGTCATCGGCGTGGTCGCCTTCGTCTTTCCCTGGCCCCGGCTGGTCGCCGAAGGCATCGGGACCGAGGTCGCCTTCGAGCGCGCGTTCGCCTCGCGGACCCTCGCCGAGTTGATCCTCTTCGGGGCGTTCCTCTCGCTGCTCAAAGTCTTCAATGGCAACTTCGTGGCCGCCACCCGCCTACTCTATGCTCTCGGGCGTCGCGGCCTCGTCGCCGGCCTCCTCGGGCAGGTGCATCCGCGTTTCGGGACCCCGGCCGCGGCGGTCCTGCTCCTCGCCGGCCTCACGGCGGCGGCCTCGCTGCTCGGCGACGCGCTACTCGTCCCCGTCACCGAAGTCGGGTCCCTCGCGAGCGCCCTCGGCTGGTTGGCCGCCTGCGCCGCCTTCCTCGCCCGCACGCGCGCCTCCGCCCCCCGCGCGACCAGCGCGACGCTCGTCTCGGTCGGCCGGGCCGCGCGGCTCACGGCGTGGCTCGGTATCGGGGTCGGGCTTGTCCTGATTGCTATGAAAATCGTGCCGCAGGTTCCGGGCAGCTTCGGCCGCGCGGAGTGGGCGGCGTGCGCGTTCTGGAGCGCGCTGGGCGCCGGGCTGTGGCTCGCCCGGACGCGGCGAACTGCAACCGTCTTCTAGCGGGCACATGCGACCGCTCACCGCCGCCTCCACCGCCGTCTCTGATAAAGTAGCCGGCGCCCTGACCGGCTGACCCGGAGCACACCTGGTGAGCGGCGTAGCATCGACGCCCCGCGTGCGGTTCGACCGCAACGAGCTGTCCGGAGCCTTCGGCGACCTCGGCACCGACTTTCCTCTGCTCGTCGGGATGGTGCTCGCCGCCAAGCTCGACCCGGCCGGCGTCCTCGTCATGTTCGGCGCGATGCAGATCCTGACGGGTCTGCTCTACGGCATCCCCATGCCGGCGCAACCCCTCAAGGCGATGGCGGTGCTCGTGATCACGGGCCAGGTGTCGGGCTCGGTGCTCTTCGGCGGCGGACTGGCCATCGGGATCCTGATGCTCGCGCTCGCGGGCTCGGGCCTGCTCGAGGCGCTCGCGCGCGCGATTCCGGCGGTCGCCGTGCGGGGGATTCAGCTCGGGCTGGGCCTTCAGCTCGGCCTGCTCGCGCTCCGCGAGTACCTCCCGGCCGACGGCGCGGGCGGCTACGCCCTCGGCGCCCTCACCTTCGCCGTCGTCGCGCTCCTGCTCGGCAACCGGCGCTTCCCGCCGGCGCTGTTCGCCGTCGGGCTGGGGATCGCGTATGCCGTCGTGTGGCGCGTCGACCTGGGCGCGCTGGCGAACGGCGTCGGCCTCGCGTGGCCGCGGTGGCGCGTGCCGGCGGCGTCAGAGATCTGGAGCGGCCTCGTGTGGCTCGCCATCCCCCAGCTCCCGCTGTCCCTGGGCAACTCCATTCTGGCGACGCGCCAGGTCGCCCGGGACCTGTTTCCCGAACGCCCCCTGAGCGTGCGGCGCATCGGGTTGACCTACGCGCTCATGAATCTCGTCAACCCCTTCTTCGGGGGGGTACCGACCTGCCACGGGTCCGGCGGCATCGCGGGACATTACGCCTTCGGGGCGCGCACCGGCGGGTCGCTCGTGCTCTATGGTTCGCTGTACGTGCTGATCGGGCTCTTTTTCGCCCGGGGCTTCGAGCAGATCGTGTTCCTGTTCCCCAAACCGGTCCTGGCGGTGATCTTGCTGTTCGAAGCGGTGACCCTTATGCTGCTCGTGCGGGACGCGGCGCAAGACGTCGCGGCGTTCAGGGTCGTCCTACTGACGGGTCTGATCGCGGCGGGGTCCCCTTACGGGTACGTCCTCGCCCTCGTCGTGGGCACGGCCCTCGCGTCCCTCGCGGAGCGGCGGGCCGTGACTCCCACCGCGGCCCCGGGCGGCGCCGGCTGGCGTGTCACCAGCTCGGGGGTGCGAGAATCCCGATCGTGAGGGCCGCGGGCGGCCCCTGAGGAGGTACGACGATGGCGTTCGTGAACGAAGCGGGATGGGATCGGGCGCTGCGGATTGTGGTGGGGCTCGCGTTGATCTATGTGGGCTGGGCGAGGATCGTCAGCGGCACGCTCGGCACGGTCGTGGCGATCGTCGGGCTGGTCCCGCTCGTCACCGGCCTGGTCGGGTGGTGCCCGCTCTATCGCCTGCTCGGCTGCGCGACGCGCCGCGAAGCGCCGTGAGGCGGGCGGCCCGGGCTGCGGCGTGCCTCACCGCCGCCCGGGCCTGGTGTTCTTCCGGGTGAACGTGTCGGCGGAATCAGGCCAGCCGCCTTAACGGCGGGCCTCCGCCTTGGGCGCCGTCGCTTTGAAGCCCGAGTTCTGGGTGATCGCTTTCGCGATCGCCTCGGGCGTCGTCTTCTCGGGATCGTAGGTGACTTCAGCCGTGCCTTTCTCGTAGCTGACCTCGGCCTTCTTGACGCCGTCGACCTTCTCGGCGGTCATCTTCACCGCCGCCGCGCAGCCGCTGCACGTCATGCCCTCGACCTTGAGGGTCACCCGCTTCTCGGCGGCCGGTGCGGCCGCCCGCGTCTCGAGCCCAGTCACCCATGCGAGGACCACGAGTCCCGACACGAGCGCTATCGATCGCCACAGAAATCCCGTTCTGCGCGCCATCGCGACATCCTCCTCTCTGCCCCGGTTTTCCGGCCGGCCGGCTGCAGACCTTCACGCTCGCCTTTCAGGCTCCGGACCAGTCGCCGCGCCTACAGCAACCACCCGATGTAGTACGGAAACGCCGCCAGCAGGATCACGAGTCCGACCCCGAACCACAGCAGCGCCTTCATCGTCGGCGGGGCCGGTGCCGGGCACGTGCCGTCGGCCGCACACGCCTCCCGGTTCGGGCGGTACGCCGAATAGAACCCCACGCCGAGCAAGGCGACCGCGATCCCGAGGAACACCGGCCGGTACGGCTCCCACCGGGCGGCCGCCGCCCCGAGGGCGCCGGCCCCGACGAGCGTCAAGACCACGGGCCCCAGACAGCAAATCGAGGCACCCGTCGCCGCCACGATGGCGCCGACCACCGCCTTCGTCGTCCGCGTCATGTCACGTCTCCTCTCGACTCTCGTCTCGAACGTCTCGAACGTCCTCCCCTCCACCGCCGGGGCGTCTCCTCCCTGCGGCGCGGTGGGTCGCGCGCGCTTCGGCTGCGGCAACCTCGCCGCCGGCGGGGCGCCGCCGACCCGCGCCCGCGGGCGCCTGCTGTCCGCCCGGCCGCGCGCTCAGGGTCTCGACGACGGGGCAGTCGGACGCCAGGTCGGCGCGGAGGACCTGCTCGCACCGCGCGAGCGAAGCGGAGAGCGTGCGGCGCAGCGCCCGCAGGGCCGCCAGCCGCGCGTCGAGTTCTTGCAGGTGCCGGGTGAGCAGGTCCCGCACGCGCCGGCACCGGGCGGCGCGCGGGCAGGCTGATCCTGACCCGGCGCAGCAGC
>CAYZKQ010000036.1:15348-21649 GCA_964478975.1 uncultured Vicinamibacterales bacterium
ACGGCAATCTCACCGGAGAGCAGGTCCTTGCCGAGGGCGCGCGCCTGCCGGATGAACGCGACGCGCGCCGTCACGTCGGGCCCGTAGACGCGGAAGCCGCCGTTCGTGCGCGGGGCTTTCGGGAGCAGACCGAGTCGTTCGTAGTACCGCAAGGCATCGGGACTGATCGCGCAGGCGGCCGCCGCCTCGCCGATACGGAACGCGCGAGCCGGCCGCCGACCCGAGCCCGCGCGTGCCGACCCACCTAGTGTCGTCCCGTTGCTCCTCATGGTCCGCCTCCCCACCCGGGTGCCCGCTCTGCGCCGCCCTCGCGCCTGCCCCGACCGGGCACGGCCGCCAGTGGCCGTCTCTCAGCGCCTAGGCCGCGCAGCACGAGAGCTTCGTCACGTCCTTCGTGAACGCCTGCGCCGCCAGCTTCAGCGCCTCGGCGTAGGTCAAGTACGGGTGCAGCATCGCGGCGATCGCGTCTACCGGGATCTCGAACGCGATCGCCATCGCCGCTTCCTGGATCATCTCGCCCGCCTCGGGGGCGAGGACATGCGCGCCGACGAGACGGCCCGTCGCCCGGTCGGCGACGAGCTTGACCAGCCCCCGCGTGTCGTGCGCCGCCTGCGCCCGCGGCACCTGCGCGAGCGGCAGGCGCGCGACGGTCACGTCCAGGCCGCGCGCCCGCGCCTCGGCCTCCGTCAAGCCGACGGCGGCGAGCGCCGGGTCGGTGAAGGTCACGCGCGGGACGGCCCGCAGGTCGCAGGAGCGGCGGTTGCCGCCGAGCGCGTTCTCCGCGGCGAGCGCCCCGGCGTACGCGGCGACGTACACGAACATCGGGTCGCCGATCGCGTCCCCGGCCGCGTAGACGCCGGGCCGGCGCGTTTCGAGGTGTTCGTCCACGAGGATCTCGCCCTTCCGCCCGAGCGCGATGCCGGCCTCCTCGAGCCCCATCCCCCCGGTGTTCGGCCGGCGGCCCGTCGCGACGAGCAACGCGTCCCCCTCGAAGGTGGCCCGCACGCCGCCCACCGCCGCCTCGAGGCGATACGCCCCCGGTCCGCCCGCCACGCGCTCGACGACGGTTGACGGATGGATCGCGAGCCCTTCGTCCTGCAGGTAACCCGCGAGTGCGTCGGCCAGCTCCGGGTCCTCGGCCGGCATGATGTGCGGCATCACCTCGAGCACCGTCACCTGCGACCCGAGGCGCGCGAAGAGCTGGGCGAGCTCGAGCCCGACCGCGCTCGCGCCGATCACGATCAGGCGCCGCGGGAGCTCGCTGAGGGCGAGCGCCTCGGTGCTCGTCACAAACGGCACGTCTGCCAGCCCGGGAATCGGCGGGGCCCACGGCCGCGCCCCGAGTGCGAGCACCACCTTGCCCGCCCGGAGGGCGGTGCCGTCGGCGGTCAGGGTGCCGTCGGCCTGGAAGCGGGCCGTCCCCTGAAGCCACCGAATGCTCGGGTACGCCGCGATCACGTCCCGGTACTTGGTCCGGCGGAGTGTCTCGACGAGGCGGTCCTTCTGGGCCACCGCCGCCGCGAGGCTCACCGCTTCCAGGCGGGTCGTCACGCCCGCGAACGGGTGGTGCTGCGCGCGGAACGCCGTCTCGGCGGCCCGAAGGAGCGTCTTCGACGGCACGCAGCCGACGTTCACGCAGGTGCCGCCGATGGTACCGCCTTCGACGAGGATCACCCGCGCACCCAGCTCGGCCGCTTTGATGGCGGCGGCGAAGCCCGCCGAACCGCCCCCGACCACGGCGAGGTCGGCCGTCTCGTCCACGCAATGTTCACAGCTCATACGGCCAGTATGCACCCTGGAGTGCACTCCAGAGTCAAGGGGGTTGGCGCGGGCCCCGGGTGGGCCGCGGGCGCCGGATTTGAAGCCCCCGCGCCGACGCCGTACACTCGGGAGGGTCGCCCGCGGTCCGGTCTCGAAGACCCGGGCTCGCCTCCCCTGGCCCCCCTCAGGGGTTCACGCCGCTCGGGAGCCCGCCATGCGCTCACGCTGGGTCCGACGCCTCGTCCTCCTCGGCCTGCTCGCGGCCCTGGTCGGGGTCGCTCGTCTCACGCTCTTCGCGCCCGCCGTCGTGCCGGTGACGGTCTTCATCGTCGAACGCGGCCGCGTCGAGCAGACCGTGACCAACAGCAAGGCCGGCACGGTCGAGTCGCGCCGGCGCGCCAGCCTCAGCCCGGAAATCGGGGGGCGCGTCGAGATGGTCGCTGTGCGCAAGGGCGATCGGGTCCGCGCGGGGCAGGTGCTCCTCCGCCTCTCCGACGCGGAGCCGCGCGCGCAACTGCTCTTGCACGAGCGCGCCCGCGACGCGGCGGTCGCCGCGGAGCGGGAGGCGTGCGAGGCGGTCGAGCTGGCGGTGCGCGAGGCCGAGCGGGCCCGGCGGCTGCTGGAAGAGGGCATCGGCTCGCAGCAGCTCGTCGACCAGCTCGAGTCGGCCCGGGTCGCGAGAATCGCCGCGTGCGAGGCGGCGCGGGCCCGCGCGCGCCAGGCGGAGGCCGCCGTCGGCGTGGCGCGGACCACGCTCGACCGGACCGTCTTGCGCGCGCCGTTTGCGGCGGTGGTGGCCGAGGTCTCGACCGAGGTCGGCGAGTGGATCACGCCGTCGCCGCCGGGCCTGCCCATCCCGCCGGTGATCGAGCTCATCGCCACCGACCAGGTCTACATCAGCGCGCCCATCGACGAAGTGGACCTCGCCCGGATCCGGCCGGGCTTGCCCGCCCGGGTCACCCTCGACGCGCTGCCCGGGCGCAGCTTTCCGGGCCGGGTCGTGCGCGTCGCGCCCTATGTCGACGCCCGGGCGCAGGAAAACCGGACGATCGAGGTCGAAGTCGAGCTGACCGAGCCGGCGGCGACCCGTGAACTCGTCCCCGGCACGTCGGCCGACGTCGAGATCGTGCTCGAGGTGCACGAGGATGTCCTCCGCGTCCCCACCTACGCGTTGCTGCCGGGCGACCACGTGATGGTGGTGCGCGGCGACCGCCTCGCGCGGGTGCCGGTCCAGACGGGCCTGCGCAACTGGGACTTCGTCGAGATCACGCGCGGGCTGGCCGCCGGCGACCGCGTCGTCGTCTCGCTCGACCGGCCGGAGGTGCGCGAAGGGGCGCGCGTGCGCGTCGAGGGCGAGGCGCGGCCATGATCGTGCTGCGGGAGGTCAGCCGGGACTACGACGTGGGCGGGCGCCCCGTCCACGCCCTCCGCGGCGTCTCCCTCGAGGTCGCCCCGGGCGACTACGTGTCGATCATGGGGCCGTCGGGCTCGGGCAAGTCGACCCTGCTGCACATCATCGGGTGCCTCGACCGCCCGAGCGCCGGCGCGTATCACCTCGACGGCGAGGACGTCACCCGGCTCGACGAGCGGCGCCTCTGCCAGATCCGCCGCGAGAAGATCGGGTTCGTCTTCCAGGACTACCACCTCGTCCACCGGCTCACGGCGGCCGAGAACGTCGAGTTGCCGCTCGTCTTCGCCGGTGTCGACCGCCGCGAGCGCCGGGCGCGCGTGGCGCGGGCCCTGACGGCGGTCGGTCTCGCCGACCGCGCGCACCACCGCCCCGACCAGCTCTCGGGCGGCGAACGCCAGCGCGTCGCCATCGCCCGCGCCGTCGTCATGGCGCCGCGCGTCATCCTCGCCGACGAGCCGACAGGCAACCTCGACAGCGCCTCCGGCCGCGAGGTCGTCGCGCTGCTCGAGCGGATGAACGCCGAGGGCCTGACCCTCATCGTCGTGACGCACGACCCGGCGCTCGCCGCCCGGGCCCGGCGCCGCCTGCGGCTGGTCGACGGCCGCCTCGACGGGTAACGCCATGCGCGCCGGCGACCTCGTGGCCTTCGCGCTCCGAGCCCTCGGCGGCCGCCGCCTCCGCACGGCGCTCTCGCTCGTCGGGGTCGCCATCGGGGTCGTGGCGGTCGTGGTGCTCACGAGTGTCGGCGAGGGGGCGCGGCAGTACGTCATCCGCGAGTTCGCGGCGCTCGGCACCAACCTCCTCATCGTCCTGCCCGGCAAGACCGAAACGACCGGCCTGGCGCCGTTGCCGGGCGGCGTCCCGCACGACCTCACCATCGACGATGCGGAGGCGATCGCCCGGCGGGTGCGCGACGTGCGCCGGGTGGCGCCCCTCGCCGTCGGGACCGCGACGGCCCGCTACGGCGGGCGCGGGCGCGAGGTCACCGTCATCGGCACCACCGCCGCGTTCCTCGAGGTGCGGCAGCTCCAGCTCCAGGCGGGCCGCTACCTGCCGGCGGGCCACGCGGACGCGGACCGCGCCTTCTGCGTCATCGGCGCCAAGATCGTGACCGAGCTGTTCGCCGGCCGGAACCCGCTGGGCGAGATGCTCCGGGTCGGCGACGAACGGTTCCGTGTCATCGGGGTGCTCGCGCCGCGGGGCGTGTCGCTCGGCATGAACCTGGACGAGGTCGTGCACGTGCCCGTCACCCGGCACCTCAAGATGTTCAACCGGCGGGGCCTCTTCCGCGTGCTCGTCGAGGTCCACGCCCACGAGCGCCTCGACGCCGCGCGCGGCGAGATCGTCGCCCTCCTCGCCGAACGCCACGACGGCGAGGAAGACGTCACGGTCCTGACGCAGGACGCTGTCCTCGCCACCTTCGCGCGGATTCTCGCGATCCTCACGGCGGTCGTGGCCGGCATCGGGGCGATTTCCCTCGGCGTCGCCGGCATCGGGATCATGAACGTCATGCTCGTAGCGGTCACCGAGCGGACGCGCGAGATCGGCCTGCTCAAAGCCCTCGGGGCGACGCCGGGCCAGATCCTGCGGGTCTTCCTGGTCGAGGCCGCGCTGCTCTCGGCGGCGGGCGGCGTCGTGGGCCTCGGCGCCGCCGTCGGGCTCACGAGCCTCGCCGCCACGCTCTGGCCGCAGTTTCCGGTGCACCCGCCGCCCTGGGCGGTCTGGGCCGCCTTGGGCGTGGCCGTGTCGGTGGGCCTGCTCTTCGGCAGCCTGCCCGCGCGGCGCGCGGCCCGCCTCGACCCCATCGCCGCGCTCGCCGGAGGCCGCCGATGACGGCGCCCGACCTGCTGCGCCTCGCCCTCGGCGCCGTTCTGGCGCACCGGCTGCGGTCCGCGCTCACGGTGCTCGGCATCGTGATCGGCATCGCCTCGGTCATCCTGATCACCTCGCTCGGCGAGGGCGCGCGCCGCTACATCCTCGCGGAGTTCACCCAGTTCGGCACCAACCTGCTGGCCATCAACCCCGGGCGCATCGAGACGACGGGCATCCCGGGCGCGCTCGGCGTCACGATCCGCAAGCTGACGCTCGAGGACGCCGAGGCGATCCGCCGCGTGGCGGGCGTGCAGGAAGTCGTCCCGCTCGCCTTCGGCATGGCCCGGGTCGAGGCGGGCGCCCGCGGGCGCAGCGTCTTCGTCTACGGCGTGACGTCGGGCGTCCCGGCGGTCTGGAAGTTCCAGGTGGGGCAGGGCCGCTTTCTGCCGCCGGGAAACCCGCGCCGCGCGGCCCCGTACGCCGTGCTCGGCCCGACCCTCAAGCGCGAGATCTTCGGCGACGCCAACGCGCTCGGGCGCTACGTCCGCATCGGCGGCGAGCGGTTCCAGGTGATCGGCGTGATGGCGCCGAAAGGGCTGCTGCTCGGCATCGACCTGGACGACGCCGCCTACATTCCGGTGGCGAGCGCCCAGCGGATCTTCGACCGCGACGAGCTCATGGAGATCGACGTCCTGTTCGCGCCGGGCACCGACACGGCGCGCCTGGTCGGCGACCTGCGCGCGCTGCTCAAGGCGCGGCACGGCGGCGAGGAGGACTTCACGATCACGACCCAGACCGAGATGCTCGACGTGATGGGCAGCGTCATGACCGTCGTGAGCGGCGCCGTCGCCGCCATCGGCGCCATCTCCCTCGTGGTCGGCGCGATCGGGATCCTCACGATCATGTGGGTCGCGGTGGGCGAGCGGACGCGGGAGATCGGCCTCGCCCACGCCATCGGGGCGAGCCGGGGCGAGATCCTGACGCTGTTCCTCGCGGAGGCCACCATCCTCTCCACCCTCGGCGGCCTCCTCGGGCTCGCCGCGGGCTTCGGGATCGGCTGGACCGTCCGCCTCGCCCTCCCGGCGCTTCCCCTCGAGACCCCGCCCGCCTTCGTCGCGGCCGCGCTGGCCGTCAGCGTCGCGGTGGGCTTGCTGAGCGGCGTGCTGCCGGCGCGGCGCGCGGCCCAACTGGACCCGATCGAGGCCCTGCGGGCCGAGTAGCCGTCGTGGCCGCCCGCCCGCGCGCGGCGCGACCCGTGCTAGAGTCGCTCCGTGCGCCTGGGCCCGGACGACCTGGAGGCCGCCGTGCTGGGCGGCG
>CAYZKQ010000037.1:0-21560 GCA_964478975.1 uncultured Vicinamibacterales bacterium
CAGCGGGGCCTTCGAGCGCGGGGGCGGCGATCGCCCCGGACCGTCCGGCGGGGCGCCCGAAACGTTCGGCGCGCCGGGGACCGGCGGCCGGCGCGGGGGCGCGTTCGGGCAGATGGACCCCGAACGCCGGCGCCAGTTCTTCGAGCGCCTCCAGAACCTGCCGCCCGAAGAGCGGCAGCGCGCGTTCGAGCGGATGCGCGGGGGCGGAGCGGGGGCCGGCGGCGGCCAGGCGCCCCCGGCCAACCGGGTCGCCCGCGGCGAGCCGACGCCGCTCGCGGTGACCGGCGCGCAGACGATCGACTCGCTGTTCGGCCCACTGCCGCGCCAGGAGTCGACCGGCCGGGTCTGGCTGTGGGTGAACAACCAGCTCAAGCCGGTGCGGGTCCGGCTGGGGATCTCGGACGGGACCTACACCGAGCTGCTGAGCGACGACCTGCCGGAAGGCACGGAAGTCGTCACCGGGATCATCCTCGAACAGCCGCGGCAGGTCGGCGGTCAGACGACCGGGACGATGAATCCGTTCATGCCGCAACCCGGACGCGGGCCGGGGTTCGGTCCGGGCGGCCCCGGCGGCGGCCGCCGGTAGGGGCACGATAAGGTGGGATGGCGATGCCGCTCATCTCGATCCGGGATCTCACGAAGGTGTACCACGTCGGCGAGGTGGACGTCCGCGCCCTCCGGGGCGTGTCGCTCGATATCGAGGCCGGCGAGTTCGTCGCCATCACGGGGCCGTCGGGCTCGGGCAAGTCGACCATGATGCACATCCTCGGTTGCCTGGACCGGCCGACCTCGGGCAAGTACTTCCTCGACGGGCGCGACGTCTCGACGCTGTCGCGCGACGAACTGGCGCGGATCCGCAACCGGAAGATCGGCTTCGTGTTCCAGGGGTTCAACCTCCTGGCCCGCACGACGGCCCTCGAGAACGTCGAGCTGCCGCTCCTGTACAATGGCAGCGGGACGCTGCGGACGGCCGAACGGCACCGCCGCGCGATGGAGGCGCTCCGGGCCGTGGGCCTGGAGGACCGGGCCCATCACTATCCGAATCAACTGTCCGGAGGCCAGCAGCAGCGCGTGGCCATCGCCAGGGCGCTCATCAACGAGCCCCAGGTCTTGCTGGCGGACGAGCCGACGGGCAACCTCGACACGCGGACGAGCATCGAGGTCATGGAGATTTTCCAGCGGCTCAACGCCGAACGCGGCCTCACGATCCTGCTCATCACCCACGAGCGGGACATCGCCGAGTACGCGAAGCGGATCGTGGCGTTTCGGGACGGCCGGATCCTGTCGGACCAGCCGATCCTCCGGCGGCGTGACGCCGCGCGCGAACTGGCGGCGCTGCCCCCGCCGGACGAGGACCCGGTCCAGGTCGTCGTCGCGCACCACTGACGTGCGGTTCGAAGAGGAACGAGGCGTGCCATGTCGCTGATCATGACGTTTCGGATCGCGCTGAAGGCGCTCGGCCGCAACAAGATGCGGACCGCCCTGACGATGCTCGGCATGATCATCGGGGTGGCTGCCGTCATCACGATGGTGGCGCTCGGCACCGGCGCCTCGGCGGCGGTGGAAGAGCGCATCAAGAGCGCGGGCACGAACCTGATTACGGTCAACGCGGGCAACTGGACCCAGGGCGGCGTCCGGATGGGCCAGGGCGCGTCGAGCACGCTCCGGGCCGAGGACGCCGGGGCGATCCGCGAGCTGCCGGGCGTGCAGTACGTCGCCGCGGCGGTTTCCACCCGCGGCCAGATCATCGCGGGCAATCAAAACTGGTCGACCCGCGTCGAGGGGACCGACGTCGACCTGCCGCTCATCCGGGCTTGGCCGACGAAGTACGGGGCGTTCTTCACGCCGCAGGACGTGGCCAGCGCGGCCAAGGTCGCGGTGCTCGGGGCGATGGTCGCCGAGACCTTGTTCGGGCCCGACGTCGACCCGACCGGGCAGATCATCCGGATCCGCAACCAGCCGTTCAAGGTCGTCGGGGTCATGGCGAGCAAGGGCCAGCAGTCCATGGGCATGGACCAGGACGACTCCGTGTTCGTCCCGTACACGACCGTACAAAAGAAGCTCCAGGGCATCACCTACATCCAGCGCATCGACGTCTCCGCCGTTTCTCCGAGCGAGGTGCCCGCGGTGGCGAACCGGATCGCCGAGCTGCTGCGGGTGCGGCACAAGCTGGTCCCCGGCGACCCGGACGACTTCACGATCCGGACGCTCGAGGAGATGGCCGAGGTGCGCACGCAGGCGATGCAGACCATGACCATGCTCCTGGCGGCGATCGCCGGCGTCTCGCTGGTGGTCGGGGGCATCGGGATCATGAACATCATGCTCGTCTCCGTCACCGAACGCACCCGGGAGATCGGGCTCCGGATGGCCATCGGCGCGCGCTCGCGCGACGTGTTGTACCAGTTCCTGGTGGAGGCGGTCGTGATCAGCCTCTTCGGCGGGCTGGTCGGCCTGGGGGTGGGCTACGGTCTCTCGGAGGCCATCAAGCGCGGCCTGGAGTGGCCGTCGCAGGTACCCCCGGAAGCCATCGTGATGGCGTTCGGCTTCGCCGCCGCCACCGGGATCTTTTTCGGGTTCTACCCGGCGAGCAAGGCGGCGCGCCTCGACCCGATCGAGGCGCTTCGCTACGAGTAGTGGGGTGGCTGGGGTGAGCGGCTGGTGCCGGGCCGCGGCCAGGACGGCCGGGCTCGCGTCGGCCCATGCAGAGTTCCGCTGAGCAGCGGAGGAGGCAGATTGTATGAAGCGCACGAGTGTCACGTTCGGGATTCTGGTCCTGGCGCTGGCCGTCGCCGCCACGGGCGCGATGGCGCAGGGCAAGACGAACTTCTCCGGCACGTGGGTCCGGGACGCCGCCCGGAGCGACGCGCCGCCGGCTGGCCGGGGCGGCCGCGGCGGCATGATGGCCGAGGACTCGCGGACCATCACCCAGACGGCCACCGAGCTCACCGTCGAGATCAAGCGCGGTGAGAACGTGCAGAAGCTCGTCTACAAGCTCGACGGGTCCGAAAGCGTCAACCCGGCCGGCCGCGGCGGCGAAGTCCGGTCCAAGGTCAGTTGGGACGGCGCGAAGCTCGTCATCAACAGCTCCCAAACCATGAGCATGGGCGGCAACGAGATGACGATCACGACCAAGGAAGTGTGGGAAATCGCCGCCGACGGCACCCTGACGATCACGACGACCCGTCAGACCCCGCAGGGCGAGCGGACGACGAAGTCGGTGTACACGAAGAGCTGAGACGCAAGCTCCCCGGTGACGATTCGGGGCGCGACCCGGGCGGCGGCCCGGCGCGCCCCGACGCCGTCATCGGGCGCGCGGCCCGGCGTCGAGCCGGGCCCACAAGCGGCCCACCGTCAAGCCGGTCACCGGGTCGACCCACGCCGGCGCGATCTCGGCGAGCGGTCCCAGCACGAAGCGCCGTTCGCGGAACCGCGGGTGCGGAATCGTGAGCCCGGGTTCGTCGATGATCGCGTCGCCGTAGAGAATCAGGTCGAGGTCGAGCGTCCGGGGGGCGCCCGCCGCGCCGCGCGTCCGGCCGCGCTCCGCCTCGATCGCCAGCAGCGTCTCCAGCAGCGTGCGCGGCGGCAGCCGCGTCGTCCCGGTGAGCACCCCGTTCAGGAAGCGCGGCTGGGAGCCGACGCCCTCGGGATCCGTCTCGATGAAGCGGGACACCCGGAGGCCGTCCAACACCGCTTCCAGCCGGCGGCACGCGTAGTCGAGATGCGCCCGGCGGTCGCCGAGGTTGCTCCCGAGGGCGACGGCGACAGGAACGCCGGGAGGCGTGGCGGACTGGTCGGGGGCGCCGTGCCGGCTCATTCGACCCAGCGCGTGGGCAAGACCCGCCCTTCCGCGCCGGCGCCCAGCGGGCGGCGCCCCAGAACGTCGGGGCGGCCCGCGAGGGCCAGCTCGAACAGCCGCTGGTGTTCTTCGGTCTCGGCGACGACGACCTCGCACATCCGGCGGTGCCGCGCGTGGGTGATGCCGGCAACCCGCTCGCGCCACGTCCGGACGAACGCCCGAGCGGCCTCGACGTCTTCGCGAAGCAACCGGCTCGAGGCGTCCTCGTGCGGCCGAGGGGGTGCGACCGGCGGTTCGCCCCACCCGGGGTCGACCGTCCCCTCCAGGTCGGCGATCGCGTCGCGCAACCAGGCGAGGTGCGCGTCCTCGCGCGCGATGACGTACTGGTACGTGTTGTTGGCGTCGTAGTGGGACACCCAGCGCGCGGCGGCGACGTGGCGCTCGCGCAGCGCCAGCTTGTCCCGATACAGCGCCTCGAGCAGGGCGCGCAACTCCGTTGGCTTCACGAGCTCTGTTTTTCTTTGCAGGTGATGCACACGCGGGTCCAGGGGATCGCGTTCAGGCGGGCCGGGGCGATGGGCTCGCCGCAATCGCGGCAGATGCCGTAGGTCCCCTGCTCGATGCGCCAGAGCGCCTCTTCGATGGCCTGCAGGATCTTGGCGTCGGTCTGCTTCAACTTGAGCTGGATGTGGACCTCGTTGTTCCCGCTCGCCTGATCGGCGAGGTCACCCTGACGGGTGTTGTTCTCCATCGAGGTCTGCAGCGGTTTGATGCCGCCGCCCGCCGCCAGAATCTCGCCCCGCTTCTTGAGGAGCGCCTCTTTGTACGCCGCGTACGCTGTCGCGTCCATCGGTGACCACCCTCCGAAACCACCGGCCGGAGTCGCAGTCCTTGATTCTAACACGCGGCCCCGCCGGCCCGGCCCCGGCGGGCATGCCAGGCAGCCTCGCCCGCGGGCGACCCGCCCACGTTGTCGACCAGGGGCTGCAGCGCCCGCCACAGCCGTTCGGCCAGCACGCCCGCGCCTTGCGCGTTCGGGTGCACCCCGTCGCTCTGCAGCAGCTCGCGCCGGTCGATCCCGTCCAGCACGCGCGGCACGAACGCGAGGCGGTAGCGCCGCGCCACGTCCTGAAACGCCATCCGGAAGCGGTCTCGGTACTCCTGGCTCATGGACACCGGCGCGTCGAAGCCGACCAGCAACACGGCGATCCCCCGAACCTGCGCCGCTTCGACGAACGCCCCCAGATTCGCCTCGACCTGCTCCGGGGGGACGCCGCGGCGCGCGTCCTCCCGGCCGAGCGCGAGCACCAGGATCCGGACGTCGGGCGTCAGCCACTCGGGCCAGCGCTCGAGGGCAGTCGCCGTGGTCTCGAACGGGCCGCCGGCGCTCGCCACCTCCACGTCGTAGCCGGCCTGGTCCAGGTACGCCTGGAGCACCCCGGGCACGGTCTGGGCCTCGAGCAGGCCCACGCCCGTGATCACCCCGTCGCCGACCACGAGCACTTTCGGACGCACGGGCTCGGCGGGCACGAGGGGTCCCGAGCCGGCGGACTCCCCACCGGGCGCACTCCCGCCGCCACAGGCTGCAGCGGTACAGGTCACCGCAAGCCAGCCCGCCAAAGCGCGAAGCCGCACGGACGATCGGCGAAGGTGCGTGCGCATCAGTCAGGCCCGCCGACCGTGCCTCCAGCGGCGCGCGGCGGCCGCCTCGGTCATTGTACCCGGCCCTGCGCTACGATAGGGCACGCGGTCGCATCGCCCGGGCCACCCCGGACTCGCAGCGTGTGGCACCTCTTCGCCGACGTCGTCCTCGTCGTCCATGTCGCGTTCGTGGTCTTTGTCGCGGCGGGCGGCCTCGCCGTCCGGCGCTGGCCGCGCGTGGCGTGGGTGCATGTGCCGGCCGCCGCGTGGGGGGCCGCCGTGGAGTTCGCCGGGTGGGTGTGCCCTCTGACCCCGCTCGAGAACGCACTCCGGGCCCGGGCCGGCGCAGCGCCCTATGAAAGCGACTTCGTCGCCCGGTACCTGCTGCCCCTCCTGTACCCGGACGGCCTCTCCCGCCCGGCCCAGATCGCCCTCGGCCTCGTCGTGGTGGCCCTCAACCTGGTCCTGTACGGCTCCCTGTTGCGGCAGCGCCGCTCTGGTTGCAGTCGCGATCGCACCGGAGACGACCGCCGGGGAGCGCCGGGTGGCCCGGGATTAGGCCCGGGGTGTCAAGGCCCGCCAGCCCTGTGATACCAGTTCAGCGTGGAGACGCTCGGAAAGCGCGAGGACCGCGGCGACGTCGGGCATGCGTTCGACCTGCTGCGACCCGTCGGGGTACGTGATGACGAGCTCGTACGCCGGCCCGTCGGGTTGGTGGCGAATCTCGTAATGCAGGCGATGCCGGTCGCGTTCAAAGAACCAGACCATGCATCTCTGGTATCGGATCGAGCCGCCGCGCCTTCAGGGGCGGGCGTGATAAGCTCCCGGCGTGACGTTCCGCCGCGCCATCGGTCCGTTCGACGCCACCATGCTGGTGGTCGGGGCGATCGTGGGGGCCGGGATTTTCATCAATCCCTCGATCGTGGCCGCCCGCTTGCCGGGCGCCGGCTGGGTGCTGGCCGCCTGGATCGTGGGCGGGCTCGTGGCCCTCGCCGGGGCCTTCGCCTACGCGGAGCTGGGTTCGCTCTTTCCGCGCGTGGGCGGCCAGTATGCGTACCTCCGCGACGCCGTCCACCCGCTGGCGGGCTTCCTCTACGGGTGGGCGCTGCTCACGACGATCGAAAGCGGCGCGCTCGCCGCCGTCGCCATCACGTTCGCGGAGTACACCCTGCGCCTCGTGGGCCGCGCGGGCGCGCCGGCGACCCCTCTCGCCGTCGCGGCGATCGTGACGGTGTCGGTGGTCAACTACCTGGGCGTCCGGCCCGGCAGCCGCCTGCTCAATGTCTTCGTGGTCGCCAAGGTCGCCGCGCTGCTGGTCTTGATCGCCGTCGGGGCGGCCTGGCCCGGCTCCACCGGGGCGGCCGGGCCGGACCCGGCGCCGGCGTTGCCGGTTCGGCTCGGCGCTCGTCCCCATTCTGTTCGCCTACGGCGGCTGGCAGAACGCCAATTACGTCGCCGAAGAGATCCGGGACCCCGCGCGCACGCTGCCGCGCGCCCTGGTCGCGGGCACCGTGCTCGTTGTCCTCATCTACGTGCTCGTCAATGTGGCGTATCTCCGCGCCCTCGGCGCCCCGGGCCTGGCGGCCACCGCGACGCCGGCGGCCGACACCGCGGCGCGCGCGCTCGGGCCGGGGGGAGACCGCTTCGTGGCGGCCGCGATCGCCGTGTCCACGTTCGGGTTCCTCGACCTCGGGGTCCTCGCCCCGACGCGGGTGTACTATGCCATGGCCGCCGACGGCCTCTTCTTCCCCGCGGTCGCGCGGCTCCACCCGCGCTTCCGGACGCCCTCGCTGGCCATCGGACTCCAGTCCGCGTGGTGCATCGTGCTCGCCGTCACCGGCTCGTACGGCGAGCTCCTGAACAGCGTCGTGTTCGCCGACTGGATCTTCTTCGGCTTGACAGTCGCGAGCCTGTTCGTCTTCCGCCGGCGCGTGCCCCTCGCGCAGCGCCGGCCGGGATGCGCGGTCACCCCGGGCTATCCGGTCGTCCCCGCGCTGTTCGTGTCGGTGGCGGCGGCTGTCGTCCTCAGCGTGATCCTGACCGACCCCCTCCGGTCGGCGGCGGGGGCCGGGCTGCTCGCCCTGGGCGTTCCGGTCTACTATGCGTTCCGGCGCTCGGGACGAACGCACCCGGCGCCGCCGCGGGAGACGTGACGTGCCGCGTGCCCCCTACATGGCGTGGGCGAAGTCGCGGCCGCGGGTCGCCTTCGACCTGGCGGTGAGCGCGGTCGCCGCCTGCACCCTCGAGGACCTCCCCGGCGCGCGCGCGGCCCTGGAGATCAACGGCCCGAACGACAACGGCTACCCGCCCCTGGTGGAAGCCATCGCGCGTGCCTACGAGGTGCCGGCGGCGGGCGTCGCCACGGCGGCAGGCTGCTCCGGAGCGAACTTCCTGACCTTCGCGGCGCTGCTCGGCCCCGGGGACGATGTGCTGGTGGAGCGTCCGGGGTACGACCCGCTCGTGGCCGCGCCGCAACTTCTGGGCGCCCGGGTGGTGCGCTTCGACCGCGCGCCCGACCGCGGGTTCGCCCTCGAGCCGTCGGCCGTGGCCGCCGCCCTCACCCCGCGCACGCGCCTCGTCGTGGTCACGAACCCCCACAATCCCAGCGGCGCGCTGGCTCCGGACGACGTGCTCCAGGAGATCGGGCGGCTCGCTCGCCGTGCCGGCGCCCACGTCCTGGTGGACGAAGTGTACCTGGACGCCTCGTCCGAGCAGCGCCGGGCGCCGGCGGCTCACCTCGGCGACGTGTTCATTTCGACGAGCAGCTTGACGAAGTCGTACGGCCTGGCCGGCTTGCGGTGCGGGTGGGTGCTCGCCGCGCCGGAGGTGGCCGAGGCCGTCCGCCGCGCGCGGGATCTCGTTGACGCAACCGGCCCCTACCCCGCGGAGCGCCTGGGCGCCCTGGCCTTCGAGCACCTCGACCGCCTCCGCGAACGGGCGCGGGCGATCCTCGCCCCGAACCTCGAGCGCGTCCGGACGTTCGTGCGCGCTCGCCCCGAGCTCGTGTGGGTCGAACCAGAGGGCGGCACGGTGGCGTTCCCCAGGCTCGCGGGGGTCGAGTCGGCCGATGCGCTGGCGGCGTGGCTGCTGGCGCACGAGCAAACCGCCGTCGTCCCCGGCCGGTTCTTCGAGGCCCCGGCCCACTTCCGGCTCGCTCTCGGGACGCCGGCCGCCACACTCGACGGGGGACTCGCCGCTCTGGCGCGGGCCCTGGACGCCGGCCGGCATCGGGGCTGACCGAGGCGCGGCGGGCCGTCCGCCTCCGGGCCGCAGGACCACTACGAAAGCGTCGCCCTCAACTGGGGACGGGCGGGAGTTTGTCGACCAGTTCCCGCCAGGCCCGGATGGTGGAGGCCCGTTCGGTCACGACCTCGGCGCCGCAGTAGAGAGCCTGGGTCGGAACGTGCCGGCTCGTCCAGACCGGCTGGACCGAGAGCGACGCGCCGAGGGCCGGCACCAGCACGCGCAGCCGCAGCGGCAACGGCTCGTCTTGATCGCCCATCTCGAGCCGGAGGCCGCCGTAAGAGGCATCGAGCAGGTTGGCGGGACGCCCGTTCACGATGACAATCACGCCGGGCGGAAGGAGCTTGCGAACCCACCGCCGCCGGTGGACGAGCGACGCCATGACCGAGGCGACGGCCTCGAGCAGGCGCTCGCGCTCGATCGGCTTGCTCACGCAGCGCGCCTCGTACCGCCGCGCTTCGAGGTCCACCGCCGGGTCGGGGCCGGCCGTCAGGACGATGAAGCCCATGCCCGGGTGGTCCTCGCGGGAGAGGCGGATGAGGGCGAGGCCGCTGTAGAGTCCGATGCGAACATCCGTAATCAGGAGGTCGTACGCGCGAAGATCGAGCAGTTGCAGCGCGGCGTCGTAGGTGGCCGCCCCGGTGCACTCGTAGCCGGCGTTCCGAAGCAGCTCGAGGGTTGCGTACAGGCTGGTCAGGTCATCGTCGACCACGAGGATGGTCCTGGGCGTCCGCATGGCTGGCGAGCTCCGTGAACACCAAATGAATCGTCGAGCGCTCGAAGAGCGAGCCCCGTCGACTCGCAAACACGATGCCCGAAAGACGCTGCGCCGCAACTTCGCCGGCGCGAGGGGTTAGGGATCCTCGACCCCGCGCCACGCGGCGTCCCGCGTTGCAGATCCGTGATCGCGATCCTGGATTTGTCACGCCCGCCTGCCGCGACCAGCCGGACCTATATTCGGGCGTGTATACTGACGCACCAGCCGAGGAGGTACTCGCGATGAAGATGAAGAGGAGGCTTGGTCTTGCGGTCGCGGCGGCGGCGATCGCGAGCGCAGCGAGCGTCGCAGCCGGGCGTCGCCCCCCGACTCCCCCACCGGCCGCGCAGGTCGGATCCACGGAGCCGCAACCGTGGACGTGGTCCGAGGCGCACATCCGCGAGATCGTCGGCCGCGTCCGGGCCGGCCGCGACCTGACGCCGCGCGCGTGGCCGGACGGCGCCCGCGTCGCGGTCGGGCTCTCGTTCGACTTCGACAACGAGACCGGGTCGCTTCGAGACGGCCGCGACACGCCGTCGCTGTTGTCGCAAGGGGAATACGGCGCGCGCGCCGGGTTGCCGCGCGTGCTCGCCCTGCTCGAGCGCCGCCGGATCCCCGCGTCGTTCTTCGTCCCCGCGGTCAGCGGCCTTCTCCACGAATCGAGCCTCAACGCCATCGTCCAGCGGGGCGTCCACGAGGTAGGTCTCCACGGCTGGATCCACGAGCGGAACTCCCAGCTCGACGCGGCGACCGAGCGCACCCTCATGAAGCGCGCCCTCGACACGCTCGAGCGGCTCACCGGCAAACGGCCCGTGGGGATGCGGACGCCGTCGTGGGACTACAGCCCGGCCACCCTCGCGCTGGCCCAGGAGTTCGGCCTTCTCTACGACAGCAGTCTGATGGCGGACGACCGGCCGTACGAGGTGCTCGCCAACGGGCGCCCGACCGGCGTTGTGGAGCTGCCCGTCGAGTGGATCCTCGACGACTACCCGTACTTCTGGATGGACCGCGCCTCGACTGTGCGCCCGACCATGACCCCCGACGAAGTCCTGAGCATCTGGCGGGCGGAGTTCGACGTGGCGTACGCGGAAGGCGGGCTGTTCATCCTGACGATGCACCCGCACGTGATCGGACACCGGAGTCGGATCGCCATGCTGGAACGACTCATCGAGTACATGCAGAGCCGGCCGGGCGTCTGGTTCGCGACCCACGAACAGATCGCCCGCTACGTCAAGGCTCAAGCCGGAGGCGACCGTGTGCCCTAGGACCGGGCTCTTCGCCGAAATTCGGCGGGGGATGTGCCAGGATGGTGCACGGCGGCGGTCGCCGGCCCCGAGGTCGCGCCTGTGCGGCCGGCCCAAGTCCCGGCGGAAGAGCGGGTTGCGAAGACCGGTGCGGGCTGCCCGGCTGGCCAGGTTTTTGCGAGCTTTCCCGGCGTGGTTCGGCCCATCCTCCGCCGAGCTCGGCGACACGGCACCGGACGCGTGGCCCTCGCGACCCTCGCCGCCGCGCTGGTTTTCGGCGTTCCGGCCGGCGGGCAGACGTGGTCGTTCGTCGCGCTGCTCCGTGACGAGTCGTGCCCGGTCCGAGTCGTCGACGCTCGCCGCCAGACGAATCCCGCCGGGCTCGACCTTGTTATCACGGGCACTATCGCCAATCCGACGCGCCGCGCGGTGCGCGCCCTGATCGTGACGGCTGCGCTGGTGGATGCCGAGGGCCGTGTGACCCACCTGCACATGAAGCCCGTCGAGCTGGCTGTTCCGCCGAGAAGCGACGCGCCCTTCAGGGTGACCTTCGAGGGCTTCGCGCCCACGCGCGACGAGCGTGTCGCCTTCGGCGTGCAGGCCGTGCAGTGGTCGCGGACCGACGAGTGGCGCGGGACCTTGAAGCTCGTGGCCGCGCCGGCGGTCGTGACGGCGGGCCGCGTCATCCGGTAACGGCCGGGACGCCGCGCCGGTCGCCCCGGCGGGTCGGTCAGCGCTTCCGCTCGTAGGTTCCCACCAGCCGTGCCGTCGCGAGGATGTGGCCGCGCATGACGGCTTCCAGCGCCGCGCGGCTCGCCGGCGTCCCGAGGCTCGGCACGTCGAGGGCGTAGAGGGTGAAGAAATACCGGTGTCGCCCGTGTCCCCGCGGCGGGCACGGTCCCCCGTAGCCCGGCCGGCCGAAGTCGTTCTTCAGGGTGATCCCCACCTGACCCGGCTTCACGCCTTCCGGCAGCTCCGCGAGCGCGGCCGGGATGTCGTGCAGCAACCAGTGGGTGAAGGTCCCCACCGGCGCGTCCGGGTCGTCCATGATGAGCGCGAAGCTCGCGGTCCGCGGCGGAGCGCCGCTCCAGGTCAGGCGCGGTGAGAGGTCCTCGCCGTCGCACGTGTGCCGGATGGGAATGGGTCCGCCGTCGGAGAAAGCCGTCGAGGTGAGGGTGAAAGCCATGGGGCGCCTCCGCAGGTCGCCGACTTCGCGTGACGCGCCGGCTCCGGTCATTCGTGGCGGAGCTCGGGGCTCCCGTCTCGCTGGATTCTACCGTAGTGTCATGAACACCTGTTGAGGGGTCGGCGCGGCCCCGGCGTGGCGCGCGCTCTGCGGAAGGCGAAAGTTGCCGATGGCCTCGGGGACGTGGTGCCGGGGGTGGGGGTCGAACCCACACGAGCCGTCGGCTCAGGGGATTTTAAGTCCCCAGCGTCTACCTGTTCCGCCACCCCGGCTCCGGTGCGCACCCGCGCGACATTCTACTGCGCCCAGCCACGAGCCGACACCCGCCCGTCGCAGCCCCCGTCGCCGATCGCCAGCGTGCCGAGCCGGCCGGTCGCGGCGGTCGATCGGCCGGAGGCGGAGCCGCTCAGAACAGCGGATAGAGATTCGTGAACAGCGCACTCGCCACCGCGTACAGCGTCGCAAACACCACGGGAATCGACATCCTCACGGCGGGCGACTCGAACGACGCCAGGTAGATAAAGGCCGGAAACAACACCGCGCAGTAGCGTCCAAGCCCCTCGTACTCCCCCGAACTCAGCGGGACGATCAAATGCCCCGCCATGTAGAGCGCGTACCCGCGGCCCAGCCGCCTCCACACAAACGGCACGAGCGCCGCAAAAAACCCCGCGGCGAGACCGTTGATCGTGTCGTACGGAGCCGTCGGAACGGTCGTCAGGTACGCATACGGCGCGGCGATCAGGTTCCCCGCCAGGCGGACGAGGCTCGACCAGGGGGCGTGCGAGCCCACGTAGTAGTTCCACCGGGAGATCGCGGCGGCCCACTCCAGCGCGGAACCGCTCAGCCAGTAGACGAACAGTGAGTACGAGCCCACCCCCGCGAGCGCGAGTCCCGCGAAGGCGACCGTCGCCAGCGCGCGGCGCCGGGTCCCGGAGAGCGTCTGGAACACGAGCCACGTCAGACCCGGCACACCGGCCGCGCCGTTCGGCCGCGTCGCGGTCATGAGCGCCGCCGCGAGCCCCCCGCGCACCCACCGACCCTGCCGCACCCAGAAGACGCTCAACAGGCTGAACAGAAGAAACGTGCTCTCCGGATAGACTTTCCCGAAAAACAGCCCAAACGGAAACAACATGCAGTAGACGACCGCACGAAACGCCCCGTCCTCGCCGAGGTCCATCCGCGCCAGCCGATACAGCACTACCATCGCGGCGGCGAACGCAGACCACGAGATCGCGACGCCGGCGAGATAGTAGCTAGCCTGGAGGTCGCCGAGCAGCCAGCCCAACCATCCCATGAGCGTCGGATAGACCGGGAAGAACGCGAGGTTGTTCCGGCCGCCCTCGACGAACTCATAGCCGTACCGAGCGATGCTGTAATACCAGCCGGCGTCGTAACGGGCGAAGGAATCCCAGAACAGGTGCCGGGAAGGCAGCACCGTGAACGGTTCCGGACGAGCCAGGGGAAACACGACGTTGGTGTAGAAGGCGAGCAGCGCGCTGTAGCACCGCCAGGCGACCGCGATGAGGACGATGCGGGCGGCGGGCGACGCGAGCAGCACCCGGAGGACGCGCACGGCTCGCACTCCCCCCGACGCAGTCACGGGCGAACCAACGTGCCGAACGAAGGACCCTAATCCTAGCACAGCCAGAACCCGTACCGGAACGCCCGCGCGAGGGTGGCGCCCCCTTGTCAGACGGCCGGGCGCCGGGCGATAGATCCTCTGTGAGGCCCGGGTGGACCCGACGCGCGTTTCTCGGCGCCTGCCTGGCGGTCGCCGGTGCCGCCAAAGCGTACCGTGGGGCGGGACCCGCCCCACGAGAGCCGCTGCAAGTCAGGACCGGCCCGCCCGTCTCGCCGCTCGCGCTCCCGATCCCCGAGCGCGAACTTCACGGGGATTCCTCGCTCGCGGCCGCCCTCCGAGCCGGCGAATTCCGCGAGCTCCTCCGCCCGCCGGCCGGAGCTCCGCTGCCCGCCCTCGACCTCGAGGCGGCCGGGCGCGCCCTCGCCGCGCGCTTCCGGGACCTCAAGCGGCACTTCGTCTTCGAGTACTACGCCTGGTATGCCGCCGACCCGTGGTTCCACTGGAACGAAGCCGGCCGGCGGCCGCCCCTCGACCTGGCGTCCAACTACATGCCCCGCCTCGGGGCCTACGACTCGCGCGACCGCCGGGTTCTCGAACAGCACGCGCGGTGGATCGCGGACACCGGGGCGGGGGCCATCGACGTGAGCTGGTGGGGGCCCGACAGCTTCTCCGACCGCGCCGTCCCGCTCGTGATGGACGTCATGCGCGACCACGACATCCACGTCACCTTCCACCTGGAACCGTACCGCGACGACCGGGCCGCGTTCTACGCGCAGGACCTCCTGTACCTGATCCGGCGTTACGGCGACCGCCGCGGCTGGGACTGCTTCCTGCTCCTCGAGCGCGCCGACGGGACGGCCGGCCCGGTGTTCAAGTCGTTCCGCACGATCCTGCCGCCGTTCACGGTTGATTGCCACGGCCTCCGATTCCCCGTGCCCGATTACGCGCCCGATGACGTCTGGCTCCAGCAGACGCGCCAGGTGCGGGAACTGTTCAAACGCGACTTCGACCACGTCACCCTGCTCGCCGACTCCCTGGACGTCGGACGCACCGCGGCCGCGGGCTTCGACGGTATCGCCATCTACGACAACTTCGTGCTCCCGTCGACCTGGCCGCCCTACGCCCGCGCGTGCTCGGCCCGTGACCTGCTGTTCTCCTTCAACACGAACCCGGGCTACGACGCCGTCGCGCCGCGCCCGCCGGATCCGCCGCCGCCGCCCGACCCGAATGCGTGCCCGCCCGGCCCCCTGCAGCCGCCCGGCGACGAGGTGGACTGGACGACGGCCGCAGGCCGGCGCCTGGGGGCGCGGATCAGCCGGCGCCGGATTCACGAAACGTTCGCCACCACGCTGGCGCTCCAGCTCGATCCAGCCCTCACCAACGCGCGCCGCGGTTTCTTCCTCGTCTACCTGAATTCCTTCAACGAGTGGCTCGAGGGGCACCAGTTCGAACCGACGAAGGACTACGACGAGCTCACGCCCGCCGAGCGCGCGGTGGGCTATCACAACGCGCAAGACGGCGACTATCGCCGCCGCGAACTGGCGGCCTTGCTGCGGCGCGTGATCTCGCCCGTCCCGGCGGCCGTGTAACGAGGAACCGCCGCCCGCGCGGCCGTCAGTGCACCGACCGGCCGCCGGCCCCGGCCGCGCGCTCCGCCGCGATCGCCCGGACGACGAGGGCGTCGAGCCGGCCCTGATCGATGGCGAACGGCCCCGCCACGGCGGCGCCGTCGCCGATCTCGAGCGCGATCACGACGCCGGTGCCGAACGGCTCGACGATCCAACTGAACCCGCGGAGAAACACGGGCCGCGCGTCCCGGTCCGGGTGCACGACCCGGTCGATGGCGCGGAGGATGGCCCTGAGGATTTCCGCCACGTGCGCCTCGGTCCAGGCCGCGGGCTCGGGGCCGTCGACGCTGACGGATTCGGTGACCGCGTGGGTCCGGCCACGCGGGACGACCTCCACACTGAACGTCACGCTGCACCTCCAGGCGCCGGGCTCAGCGGGGCGCCACCGCGTGAGCCGCCAGCACCCGCGCCAACTCCTCCGGGGTGGTGACCGGCTCGTTGCACACAAACCCGCGGCACACATACGCCGTCGGGACGCCGGCCCGGGCGGTCAGGGCGCCCACCCAGGGCAGCCGGCGCGCGAGCCGCGCCTGTCGCTCGCCGGGCGCGACCGGCAGCACCAGGGCGAACGGCAGATACCGGGCCGCGACCGCCGCCAGCAGCCGGCGCGTCTCCGCACGCGAAGGCTCCCCCACGACCACGACCTGGATCAGGCCCGCGTGCCAGGCGCCGAGCGCTCTCGCCATCAGGGGCATCGCGCGCGCCAGGCGCCCGAGGTGGGGACCGTACCGCGCCAGCGTGCGCGCCGCCTTCTCGGCGGCGTCCGGCGACCCGGTCAGATGGGCCCAGGCGATCTGGTTGAGGGTCGAGACCGCTCCCGCCGACGGCTCGGCGCCGTCGGTCTCGTCCTTCAACCGGAACAAGACGTGCGGGTCGTCTGCCGCGGTGTTGAACCACCCGCCTTCGTCCGGGTCCCAGAACCGCGCGTCCTGCTGCGCCTGGAGCACCAGCGCCCAGTCGAGCCAGGCCGGGTCGCCGCCCGCCTGCACGAGCTCGAGCAGGCCCCAGATGAGACAGGCGTAGTCCTCGGCGAACGCCTCGATGCCCGCGGCGCCCGCGCAAAAACGGCGGGAGAGGCAGCCGCGCTCGGCGTCCCACAGATGCGCCTGCGCGAAACGCGCGGCGCGCTCGGCGGCCTCGAGGTAACCCTCGGCGTCGGGGTGGCCGACGAGCACGCGGGCGGCCCGGGCGAACGCGGCGATCATCAGGCCGTTCCACGCCGTCACGACCTTCTCGTCGCGCAGCGGCCGCGGCCGCCGGCCGCGCGCGTCGGCGAGCGCCCGCCGCCCGCGGGCGATCGCGCCGGCCACCTCGTCGCTCGACCGCCCGGTCCGCACCGCGATCGCCTCCAGCGGCTGCGCGATGTACGGGATGTTGCGGCCGCGGAACATGCCGTGGGGGTCGGCCGCCACGTTGCCCTCCGCCTCGATGCCGAATCGCTGGCGGACGATCGCTGCATCCAGCCCCGCGACCTGGTCCACCTCCGCCGCCGTCCAGAGGTAGAAGGCCCCCTCCGCCGGGGCCGCCCCGCCCCCCTCGGCGGCGTCCGCGGGCACGCTGTCGGCGTCTTCCGCCGCGACGAACGCTCCGCCGGGGCCGGCGAGTTCGCGCGCCACGTAGGCGAGGGTCTCCCGGGCGACCTCGGCGTAGAACGCTTCGCCCGTCGCCTGGAACGCCTCCAGATAGGCCAGGACGAGCTGGGCCTGGTCGTAGAGCATCTTCTCGAAGTGCGGGACGCGCCACGCGGCGTCGACGGCGTAGCGATGGAAGCCCCCGCCTATCTGGTCGCGCAGGCCACCGTCGGCCATCGCCCGGAGCGACGCCAGCGCCATGGCCCGCGCCGTGACGTCGCCGCGCCGGCCGTACTCCCCGAGGAGAAACAGCAGGTCCGCCGGGCGGGGGAACTTGGGCGCGCCGCCGAAGCCCCCGTAGCGGGCGTCGAACGCGCGGCCGAATTCCTCGACGCCCGCGGCGAGCGCTTCCGCCGGCGCCACCGTCCGCGCGCCCTCGTCCGCTCGGGCGCCCACGACCGCGGCGAGCTCGGCGACCACCGCCCGTGCCGCCGCCTCGATACGCGGCCGGTCCGTCCGCCAGAGGTGCGCCAGCGACGCGAGAATCTCCGCGAAGCCGGGACGTCCCCACCGCGCGGTCGGCGGAAAATACGTCCCGCCGAAAAACGGCTTCAGCTCCGGCGTCAACCACACGCTCATGGGCCACCCGCCCGCGCCGGTCGTGCCCTGCACGAACAGCATGTAGACGCGGTCGACGTCCGGACGCTCCTCCCGGTCCACCTTGACGGGAACGAAGTGCTCGTTCAGCAGCCGCGCGATCGCGGGGTCCTCGAACGACTCGTGGGCCATCACGTGGCACCAGTGGCACGTGGCGTAGCCCACCGACAGGAAGATCGGCTTGTCGGCGCGCCGCGCTTCCGCGAACGCCTCCTCGCCCCACGGGTACCAGTCCACGGGGTTGTCGGCGTGCTGGCGCAGGTAGGGGCTCTGCTCCCCCGCGAGCCGGTTGGGCATCGATGAGCCCATCCTACCGGCGGCCGCCGCCCGGCGCAAGTCCGCCGCGGAGCCCCGCGCTCGACCGGCTGTGCGCTACAATGCCACACACTGGAGGTGGCCGTGGCACCTCGACTGGCGGGCGCACGGGTCGCCCTGCTCGTGGACGACGGCTTCGAAGACACCGAGCTCACGTCGCCGCGGGAGGCCCTCAAAGCGGCCGGGGCGACGGTCGTGCTGGTCGGAGCCGCGGCCGGGGCGTCCTACCGCGGCAAGCGCGGCCTGGTGGTGACGGCCGACGCGGCCGCCAACGCCGTCGCCGCGGACGAATTCGACGCCGTCGTGATCCCGGGCGGCTACGCACCCGACAAGATGCGGGTGCGGCACGCCATGCTCGCCCTGGTGCGAGCCGCGATGACGGCGGGCAAGCCCGTCGCCGCGATCTGCCACGGGCCGCAGGTGCTCATCTCGGCCGACGTGCTCCGGGGACGGACCGTGACGTGCTGGCCGTCGATCGCGGTCGACGTGAAGAACGCCGGCGCGACCTACGTCGACCGACCGGTCGTGGTCGACGGGAACCTGATCACCTCCCGCAAGCCGGACGATCTGCCCAAGTTCAACGCGGCGCTCGTCGAGGCGCTGGCCGCATGCCGTACGCCATCGAAACCCGAGGCCTGACGCGGGTCTTCGGCGATCTTCGGGCGGTGGACGAGGTCGATCTGGCCGTGCCCGCGGGCAGCTTCTACGGCTTCCTCGGTCCGAACGGCGCCGGCAAGTCCACGACCATCAAGTGCCTCACGGGGCTGCTGCAGCCGACCGCCGGGCAAGTCCGGATCCTGGGGCTCGACCCGCAGCAGGACCCGGTCGCGGTCAAGCGCCAGATCGGGGTGGTCCCCGAGGAACTGGCCCTCTTCGACCGGCTCACCGGCCGCGAGACGCTCGAGTTCATCGGCCGGGTGCACGGACTCGACCGCCGGACGATCCGCCGGCGCTCGGACGAGCTCGTCGAGCTGATGGATCTCGCCGCGGCGGCCGACACGCTCGTCGCGGATTACTCCCACGGGATGCGCAAGAAGCTCTCGCTGGCCGCCGCCCTCCTGCCGGCCCCGCGGGTCCTCTTCCTCGACGAGCCGTTCGAGGGCATCGACGCCGTCGCCTCGCGCCAGATCAAAGACCTGCTCGGGGCGTTCGTCGCGTCGGGCAGCACGATTTTTCTCACGTCCCACATCCTGGAAATCGTCGAGCGCCTGTGCGACTACATCGGCGTCATCGCCCGGGGCCGGCTGGTCGCGCAGGGTCCCCTGGACACGCTGCGGCGGGACACGGGCCGCGGCACCTCCCTCGAGGAGCTGTTCATCGGCCTGGTCGGCGCCGGCGGGGCGGCGAGACCGGCGCTCGAGTGGCTGGTCGGCGGGCGCTGACATGCTCCGCGCAGGCCGCACCCTCGTCTGGCTGCGCTGGCGGCTCCTGATGAACAGCCTCCAGCGCACGGAGCGACGCGACCGCTGGCAGCGGGTGTCGCTGGCGATCGAGTCCCTCGCCCCGGTGCTGGCGCTCCTCGTGCTCGGGCCGGCGCTGCTGCTCTCGGCCACCCTTGGCGTGGCGGCGGGTTGGCTGCTCGGCTCCGCGCACCCGCGGGCGTCCCTCGCGCTCGGGATCGTCCGGGCCGCGGCGCTCGCCGCGTTCGCGATCGCCCTTCTGGCGCCGGTCCTGTCGGTCGGCGGGCGGCGTCCCGCCGACACGCGGCGCTTGCTGCTGCTGCCTCTCCCCCGCCGGACGCTCTACCTGAGCGAGCTGGCCGGCGCGCTGGCGGATCCGTGGATGCTCGTGACGCTCCCCGCGTTCGCGCTGCTACCGGCCGGCGCGCTGCTCGCCGGCCGGCCGGGGCTGGCGTTCACAGCGGCCGCCGCCGCGGCGCTGTTCCTCGTCACCCTCGCCGGCCTCAGCCTGGCGGTCGCGACCCTGGCCCAACTCGCGCTGCGGCGGCGCCGGGTCGCCGAGCTGTTGGGTGTCCTCCTCGTGTTCCTGCCGCTCCTCATTGTCGTACCGCAACTGCTCGACCACGACCGCCGGGAGGCCCGCACCACGCGCCGCGCCCCGCGCGTCGAGCATTCGCCGCGGGCCGCGTCCGGGCGACTCGAGGCCGCCCAGGGCTGGCTCGCCCTGATCCCGTCGGAGCTGTACACGGCCGCGCTCGCGCGGGGGCCCGGTCGCCCCGGCCTGACGGTCCTGCTCTTGGCCGGCCTGGCGGCTGGTGCCTCGGGGGCCCACGTGGTGTCCTGGCGAGCCTACCGGCGGCTGCTGGCCGACCCGGGCGACGCCGGCGCAGGGGGACAGCACGGAGGGCTGGCTCTGTGGAGTCGGCGCGTGCCGGGGTTGTCGCCGGGCGCCTCCGCTGTGGCGACCGCCACCCTCCGGCTCGTCGTGCGGACCCCGAGGGGTCGGGTCATCCTGCTGGCGCCGTTCGTGGCCGCGGCCGCCTTCGGCGCGCCGTTCCTCGCGGTGGGTCGCGGGGGCTCCCTCGGGCCGCTCGGGGCGGTCGTGGACCCGGGGCTCGGCCTGGCGCTGGCGGTCGCCGTGTTCGGCCTGATCGCCGCGGGGCCGGTCACCCTCAACCAGTTCGCGGTCGACGGGCCGGCGCTCGGCCTCCAGATCCTTGCGCCGCTGCCGCCCCGGGAGCTGCTCGCCGGCAAGGCCGCCGCGCTCGGCCTCGTCTGCGGCGTCCCGACCCTCGCGGCCCTGGTCGCGGTCTCGGTCGTCGTCCCTCCGGCGTCGTTCGCGTTGTGGAGCGGCCTCGTGGTGGCGCTGCCGGGCGCGCTCGGGCTGCTCGCTCCGTGCTGGGCCATGCTCTCGGCGGTGTTTCCCCGGACCGCCACCCTCGCGAGTCTGAAGAACAGCGCGAGCAATCCGCACAGCGCCGCGCATCTGCTCGGCCTCGCGGCGCTGGCCGGTGCGGCGGCACCGCCGGCCGCCCTGGCCGGTGTCGCGCTCGGCCTGCTCGGCCGCCCTGCGCTCGTCGTCCCGCTGATGGCCGGGTGGGCGGCTGTGGCGTGGTGGGTGGGACGCGCGCTGTTCGCCGTGGCGGTGCGGCTCTTCGAGCGGCGCGTCGAAGCGCTCCAGCTCGTCGCGCTCGGGCGCGCCTGACCGGCTACTTCGGGTCCCCGCCCGCCCGCAACCGGCAGTGGGCGGCCGTCACTTCGGCGCCCACCATCAGGACCGCCGCCGAGACGTAGACCCACACCAGGAACGCCACCACCGCCGCGAGCGACCCGTGGACGACGCGGAACCGTGAGAGGTCGCGGACGTACCACGAGAACGCCGCGAAGGCGCCGTGCCAGAGCAGGCCCGTCAGGGTGGCGCCCACCCAGACGTCGCGGAGCCGCACCCGCGCGTTGGGCACGAACGCGAAGACGAGGCCGACCACGAGGATCGGGACCACCCAGACCAGCAGCCTGACCGCGAAGCTGCGCAAGAGGGCCAGGCCCGGGACGCGCGCCGCCACCCCCTCGAGCGCCGGCGCCGCGAGCAAGTTCGTGGCGCTCATGACGAGGACCACGGCGAGGAGCAGCGCGGCGGCGGCCGCCAGCATGGCGAGTGAGACGAGCTTGTGCTGGAGGAAGCTCGGCCGGCGGTCGACCCGCCAGGCGTGGTTCACCGCCGAGGTCACGGCGCCGAAGACGCCCATCGCCGACCACACCATCACGATGGTGCCCCCGACACCGAGGGCGACGCGCGACCGCACCAGGGCGTCGAGCTGGCTCTGGACGAAGGCGAACTGGCGGGGGAAGTACTCCAGCACGACCGCGAGGACGGCGGCGCGGTCGGCGGGGTCGGCCGCGATCGAGCCCAGGATGGAGAATCCCACGAGGAAGAAGGGGAACACCGACAGGAGGGCGTAGTAGGCGATCGCCGACGCGTAGACCACGTCGTCGCTCTGGACGAAGGCGATCGCGCCGCGGCTGGCGGCGCGCGCCGCCAG
>CAYZKQ010000038.1:0-21413 GCA_964478975.1 uncultured Vicinamibacterales bacterium
GCCGCGCCCGACGCGCCCGGCGCGCCTCACCGGCGCGGCGGGCGCCGCGCCCGCTGCTCCGCCGCGATCATGACCAGCCGGCGGAGCTCCTTCAGCGGCTCTGGGCTGTCGTCGACCTGCAGGCGCAGGACGACGTCGTTGTGCAGCCACGGGCCGCCGTCTTTCTTGACGATCAACATGGCGGCCGACTGCATGCCGCGCTTGTCGCCCCCGGCGGCCTGGCCGGCCTCCAGGGCCGCCATCAACCGCAGCGACAAGTGCCCCGTCGTCTCTTCGAACGCCTTGACCATGCTCGCGACCACCGCCTCGCCGGCCAGAATGTTGCCCTGCGCCGAGCAGTACTTGCCGTACTGGTGGCCGGCCCACGCCGTCGCCTTCGGCCCGGTGTAGGCGGCGACGTTCCCTTTGTTGTCCATCACGGCGAACTGCCGGCCGTACCTCGACCAGGTGTCCGGCCGCGGGTCCGGGTCGCGCTCCCAGATCGTCTTGACGACCTCCGCCGGGCTCATCCCCTGCTTGAGCAACGCCAGCGCCTGCGGGCCGTAGCTCACATCGACGATGGCCTGCGTCGCGACCATGCCGACGTCGGCCTCGCCCCAGAGCACCCCGTTGCCGACCGAGAAGACCCGCGACTGCACGGCGCCGCCGATCTCGCCGGTCTCCGGGTCGAACCCGAGAATCGAGAACGTCGCGACAGGGGGCCACGCCCCCGGCACGTCGGCCGCCGGCCGTGCCGTCGAGGTCGCGAGCACGCCCACGGTCACGATCCCCACCCACCACGTTCGACGCACGCGTCTGCCCATGATCGTCCTCCGGTAAGTTCCTCCTTACTTTACCCGTATAATCCTGGTCTGTGCTGCGCGATCCCGCCGACCTCGAATTCAGCGCGCCCGAGATCCGACGGCTGACCCACCTCGCGCTCGAGCGCATCGTGGCCCATCTCGCCTCGCTCGATGCGCAACCGGTCTGCGGCCCCCTCGAAGATGCCGAGGCGGTCTGCCGGGCGATGCGCGAACCGCCGCCCGAGGCCCCCGCGGAGCCGGACGAGATCCTCGACCGGCTGTTCGACGAGTGGGTGCCCCGGTCGTTCAATACGGCGTCGCCGGGCTACCTCGCCTACATCCCGGCGGGCGGCGTGTTCCCGGCGGCCCTGGCGGATTTCATCGCGGGCGCGACGAACCGGTTCACCGGCGTGTGGATGGCGGCGCCGGCGCTCGTGCAGCTCGAAGCGAACGCCCTCGACTGGCTCCGCACGTGGATGGACTTTCCGCCCTCGACGCGCGGCCTGTTCACGACCGGCGGCTCGATGGCGAACTTCAACGCCATCGTGTGCGCGCGCGAGCAGCGGCTCGGGCCGGACATCCGCCGGGGTGGGCTCTACGTGTCGACGCAGGTCCACCACTCGGTCCTCAAGGCGGCCCGCCTGGCGGGCATCATGCCCGACCGCGTCCGGACGATCGGCGTCGACGCGGCGTTCCGGATGCGCGTCGACGAGCTGGCGTCGGCCATCGCCCGGGATCGCCGCGAGGGCCTGACGCCCTTCCTGGTCGTCTCGACGGCGGGCACGACCAACACGGGCGCGGTCGACCCGCTGGAAGCGATCGCCGACCTCTGCGCCGCGGAAGCGCTCTGGCACCACGTGGACGGCGCCTACGGGGCCTTTTTCCACCTGGTGCCGGCGGTGCGCCCGGTCCTGCGCGGCCTGTCCCGCGCCGATTCCCTGACGCTCGACCCTCACAAGGGCCTGTTCCTGCCCTACGGCACCGGCGCGCTGCTCGTGCGCGACGGCGCCGCCCTGAGGGCGGCCCACGGCGCGAGCGCACCGTATCTGCCCCGGGTTCCCGGCGACGAGTTCTACGACCCGAGCCAGCACGGCCCCGACCTGTCGCGCGGGTTCCCGGGTCTGCGGGTGTGGCTGACGGTGAAGCTCTACGGCGCGGCGAAGCTCCGCGCGGCGCTGGCGGAGAAGCACGCGCTCGCCGTCGAGGCCGCCCGGCGCGTCGCCCGGATCCCCGGCGTGGTCATCGACGCGCCGCCCGAGCTGTCGCTCTTCGCGTTCCACCTGGAGTGGCCGGGGGCCTCGCGCGAGGAACAGAACGCGGCCACGCGCGACCTGATGGCGCGGGTTACCCGGCGCGGGCGCGTCATGCTCACCGGCTGCGAGGTCGACGGCCGGGTGCTGGCCCGCGTGTGCGTCCTGAGCTTCCGGACGCGCCAGGCTCAGATCGACACGGCGGCCGCCCACCTCGCCGAGGAAGCCGCGGCGATCCTCCAGGCTCGGACCGGGCGGACGGTCGTGGCGTGAGGACCGGGGGCCGTCGCGCCACGACCGCGGCGAGCGACGCGCCGTCGACGTCCCCTTCGTGCGCATCCAGCACCTCGAGCGGCGCCACGAGGGCGGCCAGTTCGCCCGGACGCAGCAGATGGTCGGGGTCGGTCGGCCGGCCGCGGGCGGCCGGCGCCGTCGTGAAGGTCTCGTAAATCAGGACCCCGCCCGGCTTCAGCGCGCGCCGGAGCGCGGGAAACAGGGGCCGGTGGAGATATCGGAAGACGAGCACCCCATCGTAGCGCGCGCGCCCGAGGTCGACCCGGCCCGCCTCGAGGTCCGCCAGGACCACGTGCACCGGAAGCCCGAGGCGGTGCGCCGTCCGGCTCAGCCAGTCGACCGCCTCGGTGTCGCCATCGACCGCGTGGACGTCCCACCCCGCGGCCGCCAGCAGGAGCGCGTGGCGCCCGGCGCCGCACGCGACGTCGAGCACCCGGCCCCGCGGCCGGACGAAGGGCAGGCTGCGCAGCAACCACGGCGACGGGCCTTCGACGCGCCCCGGCTCGAAGCTCCGCGGGCCCGTCCACCGCGAGAGCCCGCCCGACAAGACGAGGACGCGCCGCATCCCAGCCCGGACGAGATAGCGCGCGGCGTGATAGCTGCGCAAGCCGTATTCGCACACCACAAGGACGGGCCGCCGCTCGTCGCGCAGCACCGCCGGCGCCGCGACCAGAAAGTCGATCGGCACCAGGCGGGCGCCCGGGATATGCCCGAGGCGCGCGTACTCGTCGGGCGCCCGCACGTCGAGCACCGCGACGGCGCCCGCGCGCACCAGGCGCTCCGCCCGAGCCCCGCCGACAATCTCGGGCCCGACCTTCCGCACGGCTCACCCCCAGCGGCTCATCGGCACGCGCCCCCGTTCGTGCGGATGAGGGTCCGCTCGCGATCGGGCGGCCGCGGCTCGACCACCAGGTACGCCTCACCCGTCCACCCGGACACCTGCACGACCCAGAGCGGACGGTGCTCGGGCATCCGCAAGAGGCCCAGCGGCAGCAGAAAGCCGACGTTCCACCGATAACAGTCCGACGCGACCGCGGAGACCGCCGCCTGAACCGGACCCTGGGCAGGCTGCCACACCCATCCCCACCCGAAGGTCAGCCGGTCGCACGCAGGCCGCTCGGGCTCGGGCGGAGCGACGGGCGACCCGGGGTAGCGGCGGACGGCTTCGAAGTAGTACAGCGCGCCGTCGCCACGCTCATCGGCGGCCCGGTAGAGCGCTTCCAGCACGAGAGGGCGGCGGCGCCGCTCCGCCTGCGGGACCGGGGCGCGCCAGGGCCCGAACCCGGCTTCCCGGGTCGCGGCGGTTTCCGCTCGCTCGAAATCCTCCTGCACCAGGGCCGCCACGCGCGGCCAGTCCGGGTCGTCCTCGCGGAGGACCGCGATCGGTTCGACCCGCGGCAGGATCTCGCGCGGGCCGGCGATCGCCAGGCCGTCCTTCGGGAACGGTGTGGCTTCCGGTGCGGCCACGGGCCCGCTCGGCGCATAGTCGGTCTTGAGCCCGACATTCGTCTGGCACTGCGCCACGAACCACGCCGGCGCCGAGACCCGCAACGCCACCGGCCGGCCATCGCTCGTCCAGGCCATCCAGTCGAGCCGAGGGCGTTCGTCCGGCCACCAGCGCGGCGGAATGTCGTCGAGCCCGATGGGCACCTCGACGTCGGCCCGCGGCGTCGGCCACGTATTGCGCCACCGCCTGTCGAAGCTGGCGAACGGAATCACGATCCCGTCCTGGCGCAGCACCGCCAGGAGGAACGGCGCGCGCCCGGCCCGACCGGTGGCGGTCACGGCGAGCAGGCCGGCGGCGACGGCCACCCCGAATCGCACCGTGCGGCGCATGAGCGTGACGCTGGCAACCCGCGACTCGATTGTCGCACACCCGCGGTATCGCGCGACAGGGTCGAGGCCGGCCCGCGTGCGATAATGGGGGCCCGGCCGGATGTCTCTCAACTATCTCGCGACCCGGTTCGCGTGTTCCTGGCCGTGGAGCACGCTCGTGCTCCTCTGCGACGGCCGGGTCGTCTGCGGCTGCGCCGACCCGTACGCGAAGCGCGTGCTCGGCGACGCCCGGCACGAGTCGATTGCAGCCATCTGGCAGGGGCCGCGGCTCGGCGCCTTGCGGGCCTCGCTCAACCAGGGCGGGGCGGCGTTCTGCGGCGATTGCCCGTTGAAACGTCCCCTGGCCGACGACGAAGCGCCGCCGCGGCGCCCCCTCGAGGTCCCGCGGCATCCGAGCCGCCTGTACATCGAGTGCACCGCCGCCTGCAACATATCGTGCTTCCAGGCCTGCTGCGCGCCGGAGACGGGCATCGCGCGGACGCGCCAGGCCGGCATGCTCGACTTCGACCTGTTCGCCCGCGTCGTGGACGAAGTGGGCCCCTCCCTGGTGCGCATCGATTTCTTCAACTACGGCGAGACGTTCCTCCACAAGCGCGCCGTCGAGATGTGCGAGTACATCAAGGCGAGGTACCCGCACATCTATCTCTACACCAGCACCAACGGGCTGCCGTTCGACGAGGAAAAAGCGCGGCGGCTCGTGCGATCCGGCATCGACGAAGTCACCTTCTCGATCGACGGCGCCACGCAGGCGAGCTACGAACGCTACCGGCAGCGCGGCCGGCTCGACGTCGCCCTGCGCCATCTGCGGACGATGGTCGACGAAAAACGCCGGCTGGGCCGGGACGTGCCGGTGCTCAACTGGCGCTACATTCTCTTCGTGTGGAACGACTCGGACGAGGAGATGGACCTGGCGCGGCGCCTGGCGGCCGAGATCGGCGTCGACCGCCTCACCTGGGAGATCACCGACCACCCCGAGGTCGCCTTCTCGCGGCGATTCGTGCCGGGCACCCCCGACTACGAGCGGATCCGGCACGAAGTCTGGGATGACAACAACCTCGGCAACGCCATCCCCGGGGCGACCCCCCGCGCGCGCATCGCGCTGGTCCAGCCCGACGGCGATCGGCCGCTCGTCGCGGCGCCCGGCGCAACCTTGCGCGTCCGCACCCGGGTGCGCAACGAGTCGGCGCGGCCGTTCCCCGCCCGGGCGAGTTACGGCCGGCGGCTCGTGCGCCTGGGGGCGCAGTTGCTGGACGCCGACGGCGCGCTGTTGGATCGCGACTGGGCGCGGGCGTGGTTGCCCGAGGATTTGGGCCCCGGCCAGGAGCAAGAGATTCCCATCGAGCTGCCCGCGCCGGCGGCGAGCGGCGCCTACCAGGTCAAGTTCGACCTGGTGAGCGAGGGGATCGACTGGTTCGAGCGGTGCGGGTCGCCGACGACCCGGCACCCCTTGATCGTGGAGCCTCCAGTACTCCCCCCGGAGTATCCGCGCCAACCCTCGGGCTGGTGGCGGCGGGCGTGGCAGCGGCTGGCGGGCGGCCCCCGCTAACCGCCGTCCCATTTGGGTGACACCATTCACCCGTAACTTTATCATATAAGGCGACTTGCATTCGGTATACAATAGCGCGGGGGTGCGCATGTCACGCCTCGCGCTGGTCGCCATCGGCGGGAACTCTCTGCTCCAGTCGCTCAGCCAGGCCTCGGTCCACGAGGAGCGCGAGCGCGCGTGGGCCACGGCGCGCGCCGTGGCCCGGGTGGTCGCCGACGGCTGGACCGTGCTCGTCACCCACGGCAACGGCCCGCAAGTCGGCGCGGAACTCCTGCGCTCGGAGCGGGGCGCCGCGGAGGTGTACCCGCTGCCGCTCAACGTGTGCGTGGCGACCACGCAGGGCGAGATCGGCTACCTGCTCCAGCAGGCCCTCCGGGACGCGCTGGAGGCGCGCGGCCTGCGCGTGCCGGTCGCGACGGTCCTGACCCAGGTCGTGGTGTCTCGAGACGACCCGGCGTTCGCCCGGCCGACCAAGCCGATCGGCCCCTTTTATTCGGCGGCGGAGGCGGCTGAACGGCGCGAGCGGTACGGCTGGACGCTGGTGGAAGTCCCCGGCCGGGGGTTCCGGCGGGTGGTCCCCTCGCCCGACCCGCTCGAGGTGGTCGAAGAGGACGTCATCCGGACGTTGCTCCGGGCGGGCGTGCTGGTCATTGCCCTCGGCGGAGGGGGCATTCCGGTGGTCCGCGAGGGCGATCACCTGGTGGGGGTGGAAGCGGTCGTCGACAAGGACCGCGCCTCGGCCCTGCTGGCGAGCCGCCTCGGCGTGGAGCTGTTCGTCATCTCGACCGATGTGGATCGGGTCTACCTCGATTACGGGCGGCCCACGCAGCGTCCCCTGGGGCTCGTGACGGTGGAGGAGCTGGAGCGGTACCGGCGCGAGGCGCATTTCCCGCCGGGCAGCATGGGGCCGAAGATCGACGCCGCCCTTCGGTTTCTGCGGGACGGCGGCCGCGAGGTCGTGGTCACGGCGCCGGATCGGCTCGCGCATGCGGTTCGGGGCCGGGGCGGGACGCACATCGTCCCGGCGAGGCGCGAGCGGGTGGCCCGGCGGCTCGCGTCGTGAGGCCGGGAGGCCGCGGCCGCCCGGGTGCCGGTGGAGGGATGTTCACGATGCCGCTCACGGTTGCGGATTACCTCGAGCTCGAGGCCCGGTACGGCGCGCAGAATTACGCGCCGCTCGACGTGGTGATCGAGCGCGCCGAAGGGGTCTGGATGTACGACGTCGAGGGGCGCCGGTACCTCGACTGCCTGGCGGCCTATTCGGCTGTCAACCAGGGCCACTGCCACCCGCGGATCGTGGAAGCCATGGTGGCTCAGGCGCGACGCCTCACCCTGACGTCGCGGGCTTTCCGCAACGATCAGTTGCCGCTGCTGCTCAAGCAGTTGCACGAGCTGACCGGCATGGACCTGGCGCTCCTGATGAATTCCGGCGCGGAGGCGGTCGAGACGGCGCTCAAGGCCGCGCGGAAGTGGGGCTACACGGTGAAGGGGATCCCCCGCGACCGGGCCGAGATTATCGTGTGCGCCGGCAATTTCCACGGCCGCACGATCAGCATCGTGAGCTTCTCGACGGAGCCCCAGTACGGCGACGGGTTCGGACCCTTCACGCCCGGCTTCACCGTCGTGCCCTTCGGGGACGCCGCGGCGCTGGAGGCGGCGATCACGCCCTCCACCTGTGCGTTCCTCGTCGAGCCGATCCAGGGCGAGGCGGGCATCATCATCCCGCCGGACGGCTACCTCGCGCAGGCGTTCGACATCTGCCGCCGGCACCGGGTCCTGTTCATCGCGGACGAGGTGCAGTCCGGCCTCGGGCGGGCCGGCCGCCTGTTCGCGCACGAGTACGAGGGCATCCGGCCCGACGCGATCGTGATCGGCAAGGCGCTCGGCGGCGGACTCTATCCGGTGTCCGCGGTGCTGGCCTCCCGGGAGGTCCTCGGGGTCTTCCGGCCCGGGGATCACGGCAGCACGTTCGGCGGTAATCCCCTCGCCTGCGCGGTCGCCCGGGCCGCGCTCGACGTCATCGTCGAGGAAGACCTGCCCCGGCGTTCGGCGGTGCTCGGGGCGTACTTCCTCGATCGCCTGCGGGCCGTCGCCAGTCCTGTCGTCAAGGAGGTGCGGGGCCGGGGCTTGTGGATCGGGATCGAGCTCGACCGGCCCGCGCGGCCCTACTGCGAGGCTCTGAAGGCTCTGGGTGTGCTGTGCAAGGAGACGCACGATTCGGTGATCCGCATCGCCCCGCCGCTCGTCATCGAGGCCGACGAGATCGACTGGGCGGTCGAGCGGATCGGGCGCGTGCTCGCGCGAACGTTGTGAGGCATCAAGCCATGGAGACGACCCGACTCAAGACCGTGATCATGGGCGCGGCCGGCCGCGACTTCCACAATTTCAACGTCGTGTATCGCGACGACCCACGCGTCGAGGTCGTGGCGTTCACCGCGGCGCAGATTCCGAACATCGCCGGCCGCCGGTATCCGCCCGTGCTGGCCGGGCGGCTCTATCCCCAGGGCATTCCCATCGTCCCGGAGTCGGAGCTCGAGTCGCTCGTCCGCCGGCACGGCGTGCGGCAGGTCGTCTTCGCGTACAGCGACGTCTCGTACGCGCACGTGATGCATCGCGCGGCGCTCGCCAACGCGGCGGGCGCCGACTTCGTGCTGCTCGGCGCCGCCCGCACCATGCTCGAGAGCCGGCGGCCTGTCGTGGCGGTCTGCGCGGTGCGGACCGGCTGCGGCAAGAGCCAGACCACCCGGCGCGTGGCCGCGCTGCTGCGGCGCGCCGGCCTGCGCGTCGCCGTCGTCCGGCACCCGATGCCGTACGGCGACCTCGAGCAGCAGCGCGTCCAGCGCTTCGCGACGGTCGCCGACCTCGCCCGGCACCACTGTACCATCGAAGAGATGGAAGAATACGAGCCGCACCTGGCGCAGGGATCCGTGGTGTTCGCGGGCGTCGACTACGCGGTGGTGCTGGAGGCGGCCGAGCGCGAAGCCGACGTCATCCTGTGGGACGGCGGCAACAACGACCTCCCCTTCTTCCGCCCGGACCTCCACATCGTCCTGACCGACCCGCTGCGCGCCGGCCACGAGGTCGGCTACTACCCGGGCGAAGCGAACCTGCGGATGGCGGACGTCGTGATCATCAACAAGGTCGACAGCGCCGGCGCCGAGCCGGTCGACCGCGTGCGCCAGAGCATCCGATCCGTCAACCCGGGCGCCACCATCGTCGAGGCGGCGTCGCCCGTCTTCGCGGACCACCCCGAGCGCGTCGCGGGCGCGCGGGTCCTCGTGGTGGAGGACGGGCCGACCGTGACGCACGGGGAAATGCCGATCGGCGCGGGTACCATCCTGGCGCGGCGGCTCGGGGCGCGGGAACTCGTCGACCCGCGGCCGTACGCCGTGGGCAGCATCGCCGAGACGTTCCGGCAGTACCCGGGGATCGGTCCCGTGCTCCCGGCCATGGGCTACGGGAAACAGCAGATGCGCGAGCTGGAGGCGACGATCGCCCAGGTGCCGTGCGATGTCGTGGTCATGGGGACGCCGGTGGACCTGACCCGCGTCGTGCGTCTCGGCAAGCCGACGGTGCGCGTCCGCTACGAACTCCAGGAGCTGGGGCAGCCCACGCTCGACACGATCATCGACGCGTTCCTCGAACGCCGGCGTCCCGCACGACCCGCCGCGGTCGCCAACTGACCGGTGCAGTCGGCGTCCCGCCCCTGCCGCCTCCGGTCTTGAGCGCGGGAAAGCCAATCGGTCATAATGAGCCCATCTCCGATATATTCGGTCGGGTTTCAGCCTGCCCCGCAGACCGCGGGGCGGCGGGCGATCGACGAAAGGAGTGGCTCATGACGCCGATCGAGGATCGTGGTTACGCGCACCCTGAAGTGCTCGTGTCCACCGACTGGGTGGCCGACCATCTGTCGGACCCCACGGTGCGGCTGATCGAATCCAACGAGGACATCTTGCTCTACGCGTCGGGGCACATCCCCGGTGCGGTGCACGTCGACTGGACGGCGGACCTCAACGACCCGGTTCGCCGCGATTACCTCACGACGGCGGCGTTCGAAGCCCTGATGTCGCGCATCGGCGTGACACCGGACACGACGGTGGTCTTCTACGGGGACAAGAACAACTGGTGGGCGTGCTATGCGTTCTGGGTCTTCCAACTGTTCGGCCACACGGCCGCCAGGGTCATGGACGGCGGCCGGGTCAAATGGCAGAAGGAAGGCCGCGCCATGACGCGCGATGTCCCGTCGTATCCGCCGACGAGCTATCGGGCGCGCCAGCGGGACGACCGGCCGCACCGCGCGTTTCGTGACGAGGTGCTCGCGCACATGGCCGCCAGGGGCCAGCTCGTGGACGTGCGGAGCCCCGAGGAGTACACGGGCCAGCGCCTCCACATGCCCGAGTATCCGAACGAGGGCGCCCTGCGCGGCGGGCACATTCCGGGCGCCCGGAACATTCCCTGGGCGCGGGCGATCAATCCCGAAGACGGCACGTTCAAGCCCGCCTCCGAGCTGCGGAAGATTTACATCGAGGAGCAGGGGCTGGACCCGTCGAAGGAGACCATCGCCTACTGCCGGATCGGCGAGCGGAGCAGCCACACGTGGTTCGCGCTCAAGTACCTGCTGGGCTTCCAGAAGGTTCGCAACTACGACGGGTCGTGGACCGAGTGGGGCAACCTTGTGAACGTGCCCATCGAGAAGCCGTGACCCCCCTGCCGCCGCGGTTGCGCCAGGCGCTCGAGACGTTCGCGCTCTTCCCGGATCCGGCCGACCGGGCGACGCTGCTCCTCTCGTACGCCGACCGATTCCGGGAGGTGCCCGCCTCGGTCGCCTCGCGCCCGTTTCCGCGGAGCCACCAGGTGCCGCACTGCGAGTCGGAGGCCTACGTGTGGGCGGTCCCGCAGCCGGACGGCACGCTCAAGCTCTACTTCGCCGTCGAGAATCCGGCGGGGGTCTCGGCCAAGGCCCTCGCCGCGATCCTCGACGAGACCCTGTCAGGCGAACCGCCGGAGGCGATCGAGGCCGTGCCGCCCGAGATCGTCGAGCAGATCTTCCGACAGAACCTGTCGATGGGCAAGGGCCTGGGACTTCTCTCCATGGTGCAGGCGGTGCGGGCGCTGGCCCGGCGCGCCCGCCTCGGTCACGCTTCGCCCGCCACGCCTGCGCCGAAATGACGTACACTGCGCGCGAGCGAGACCGCGAAGGAGGGAGCACCGTGACCGGCACTCGACTGTGGCTTCTGCTCGCCTGCGGCGCGGCCCTCGGCGCCCTCGGACTCGGCTTCGGGGCGCCGCCGCCCGCGCAAGTCCCGCCGCCAGACGACGCCGCCCTGGCCGCCAAAGCGCGGGCCATTCACCAGCGCGTCATCACGATCGACACCCACGACGACATTCCCTTCAACTTCGCGACGCCGGAGGTCGACCCCGGCGTCCGGGGCCAGCGGCAGGTCGACCTGCCGAAGATGCGGGAGGGCGGGCTCGACGTCGCGTTCTTCATCGTCTACGTGGGTCAAGGGCCGCGGACGCCGGAAGGCTACGAGAAAGCGAAGGCCGACGCGCTCACCAAGTTCGAAGCCATCCACCGCCTGACCGAGAAGATGTATCCGGACCAGATCCAGCTCGCCTCCACGCCGGACGACGTCGAGCGGATCGTGAACGGGGGCAAGCTGGCGGCGGTCATCGGCATCGAGAACGGATACCCCATCGGCCGGGACCTCTCGCTGGTGAAGCGCTTTCACGAGCTGGGCGGCCGCTACCTGACGCTGGCGCACGGCGGCCACAACGACATCGCCGACTCCGCCACCCCGCGGCCGAACGAGCCGGCGGCGGAGCACGGCGGGCTCAGCGCGTTCGGCCGTCAGGTCGTGGCCGAGATGAACCGGGTGGGCATGATGGTGGATATCTCCCACATCTCCAAGCAGGCGGCGCTCGACGCCATCCGGACCTCGAAGGCCCCGGTCCTCGCGTCCCACTCCGGCGTGCGCGCCGTCAACGACCACCCGCGCAACCTGGACGACGAAACCTTGCTCGCCCTCAAGGCGAACGGCGGGGTCGTCCAGTGCGTGGCCCTCGGGAGCTTCGTCAAGAGCGACCCGCCGGAGAAGACCGAGGCGCTCGCGGCGCTCCGGGCCGAGTTCGGGCTGACCGGGCGCGCCCGAGGCGGCGGCCTCGACCAGCTCTCGCCCGAGCGGCGCGCGGAGTACGAACGCCGGCGGGCGGCGATCGACACCAGGTGGCCGCCAGCCAACGTCCGGGACTTCGTCGACCACATCGACCACGCCGTGCGCCTCATCGGCATCGACCACGTCGGCATCAGCTCCGATTTCGACGGGGGCGGCGGGGTGGTGGGCTGGAACGACGCCTCCGAGACCCTGAACGTCACGATCGAGCTCGTGCGCCGCGGCTACACCGAAGACCAGATCCGCAAGCTGTGGGGTGGCAACCTGCTGCGGGTCTGGCGGGCCGTCGAGCGCACCGCGCGCGACCTGCAGCGCCGGGCGCCCTGAGGGTCTGGTCGGGCCGCGGGCCTACTCGTGCCGGAGCGCTTCCACGGGGTTGGTCTGCGCCGCGCGCAGGGCCGGCCACAGCGCGGCCGCCAACCCCGTCGCCAGCAGCACGCCCGCCACGAACGCGTAGACCGCCGGCTCGCGCGGATCGACGCCCACCAGCAGCGCCGCCAGCGTCTGCGAGGACCACGCGGCCAGCAGGAGCCCGCCCGCCAGCCCGAGGCCCAGTTGCACGAGGGCCTGACCCAGCACGTGCCGCAGGAGGCTGCCCGGCTGCGCGCCGATGGCCAACCGGACGCCCAGCTCCCGCGTCCGCTGGACGACGGAAAAGCTCATCAGGCTGTACAGCCCCACGACCGCCAGCATCAGGGCGATCGCCCCGAAGATGCTCAAGAGCGTCCCGAACGTCCCGTAGAACCACGTGGTCCGGGCGAGGGCGGCCTCCATGGTGCGCACGTCGTAGACCGGGAGGTCGGGGTCGAGCGCGGCGACGGCGTTCATGACCACCGGCGCGGCGCCGGTCGGTGCTCCGCGCGTCCGGACGGCGAGGTTCATGAGCGGCGCCGGCCACTGGGCGAGCGGCAGGTATACGGCTTCCGGGTTCAGGTTGCGCACGCCGCCGATGTGCATGTCGGGCACGACGCCGACGATCGTCACGACGACCTCGCCGGCGGGCCCCGCGACCCGCAGGCGCCGCCCCAGGGCGGGGCCCCCGCCCAGGTAGCGCGCGACGAAGCGCCCGTTGACGAGCGCCACCGGCTGGCTGCGCGGCGTGTCGCTCGTGTCGAACTCGCGCCCCTGGACCGCGCGCAGGCCGAAGGTGCGGAGGAACGCGGGCGCCACCGTCAAGGCGCGGACGAGCGGGTAGTCGCGCGGCGAGCTGTACGGGTCGCCCTCGACGGCGACCGGCAGGCGCCGCGACCCGAGCCCCGGGAGAAACGACGCGAGCGTCACCGCCTCGATCGTCGGGTGGCGCTCCAGACGGGCGATCAGCGCGTCCCAGAAGACCCGCTGGCGCTCGCCGTCCGGGTAGGTCGCGGCCGGCAGGGCGATGCCTCCGGTGAGGACGTGCTCCCGGTCGAAACCGAAGTCGACTGCCCTCACGTGGCGCACGGTCTGGACGAGCAACGCCGCGCCGACCAGTAGCGCGGTCGACACGGCCACCTCGGTCACCACGAGGAAGCGGCTCAGCCGGCCGACGTGCCAGCCCGTCCCGCCGCGGGAAGCGTCCTTGAGTACCTCCGGCGCGCGGATCCCCGCGGCGCGCACCGCCGGCACGAGCCCTGCCACCAGCGCCACCAGGACCACGAGCGCCGCCGCGAACGCCCCAGAGGCGGCGTCCACGCGGATGTCCAGCCAGAACGGTGGGTTGACGAGTCCGGCGTTGAAGAGCCGGACGCCGATTCGGGCCAGGGCGTACCCGAGCAGACCGCCGAGCGCCGTCAGGACCAGGACCTCCGCGAGCAGGAGCCGGATGACGCGCCCGCGGCTCGCGCCGAGCGCCGCGCGGATCGCCATTTCGCGCGACCGCCGGGAGGCCAGCGCGAGCAGCAGGTTCATCACGTTCGTGCAGGCGACGAGCAGCACCCCGACGGCTGCCGCGAAAAACGCATAGAAGGTCTGCATGGCCGCCTCGCCGAAAAACCGCACGAGGAAGGGCTGGACGTGGATGCGGACGTCCTTGTGCGTGTCGGGAAAGCGCGCCGCCAGCCCGGCCGCCAGCGCGGCGAATTCGGCCTGCGCGTCGGCCCGGCGGCGGCCGGGCTTCAGCCGCCCGATCACCTGCAACAGCGGACCCCGCTCGCGCTCGGCCACACGGGCGTCGGCGCGCAGCGGCAACCACAGGTCCTCCCCGTACGGGAACCGGAAGCGCTCCGGCATCACCCCGACCACGGGGACCGGCTCGCCCCCGACGCGGAGCTGGATTCGGTCGAGGTCCGGTTCACCGCCGAAGCGGTCGCGCCAGAGCGCCGCGCTGATGAGCGCCACGAGCGGCGCGCCGGGCCGGTCGTCCTCCTGGGTAAAGCCGCGGCCGAGCATCGGGGCCACGCCCACCATCGGAAACGTATTGGCGGTCACGAACGCCCCGCTGACCCGCTGCGCCGGCTCGCCCGGGCTCGCGATGTTCATCGGCTCCATGTAGAACGCCGCCAGGTCCTCGAAACTGGTCTGGGCGCGCCGCCACTCCAGGAAGTCGTGGAGTGGGACCGCCGGGTCCGCCGCCTGCCGCCCCATGATCACGCGCTCGAGGTGCATCACGCGCTCCGGCTCGACGAGCGGCCGCAACCGCCACAGCGACCCGTTGAGGGCGCTGAACATCGTGGTCGTCAGGCCGATGCCCAGCCCCAGCGTCACGACCGCCGCGAGTGTCAGGCCCGGACGCGCCGCGGGGAGCCGCAGCGCCAGCCGAATCTCCTCGAACCCCATCGCCTCGCTCTCCGTCCTTGCAAACCTGACTTCCTCTCGTCTGTCCGTTCACCCGCCCGGGCGCGGGTGCGCGGGCGGCCCTTGCGCGCCGGCCGACGCTCCGCGCCGGCCGCTCACCGCTCGGGGAGCAGCGCCGGGTCATCGCGCACGACCAGCAGGCCCTCGACCGTGCGGCCCGCGGCGGTCAGCCGGAGCAGATACGTCCCGGGCCCCGCCGGCGGGCCCGACCCCGGCCGCCCGCCCTCCGCCGCGTCGAAGCGTAACGGCCAGTAGTACCGATTGATCCCGGCATGCGCCTCGACCGCCGCGACGTGGCGCGCGCGCCGCGTGCGGTCCGCGACCTCGAGCGTCACCGGCCCGGCCCGCTTGACGTAGAAGTGAATCGCCGCCCGGTTGACCAGCTCCTCGGGCGAGTTGCCCGGCGGCTGCTGCTCGATGGTGAGCGGGTTCCGCCCCATGAACAGGAAATGCCCCCGGGTCGCCCCGCGGCTCTGCGCGCGCCAGATGGTCGCCACCCGCGGCGTGAAGAGCCAGACATCGGCGGCGAGTACCGCCTCGCTCAGTTGCTGGAGCGGCGTGATGTCGTCGAGAATCCACACGCTGCGCCCGTGGGTGGCCGCCACGAGGTCCCCGTCGCGCGGGTGCACCACCAGGTCGTGGACAGGCACAGTCGGCAACCCGTTCATGAGCCGGTCCCAGTGCCGCCCGCCGTCGATCGAGACGAACGCGGCGAACTCGGTGCCGGCAAACAGGAGGTCCGGATTGCGGACGTCTTCGGTCACGACGTACACCGGATGCCCGGCGGGGAGGTCCCCGGCGATCCCGGTCCACGTGCGGCCGTAATCGGTGGTCTTGAAGACCCAGGGCCGGAAGTCGTCGCTCCGGTGGCCGTCGAACGCGACGTAAGCCGTGCCCGCGGCGAACCGCGACGCCACGACGCGGCTGACCCAGTGTCCGGCCGGCACGTCGGGGATGTTCGGCCGGACGTTCGTCCAGTGCCCGCCGCCGTCGCGCGTGACCTGCACGTTGCCGTCGTCGGTGCCGACCCAGATGAGCCCAGGCACGAGCGGCGACTCGCTGATCGTGACGATCGTGCAGTGCGTCTCCGCCCCGGTCACGTCCCGTGTCAGGCCCCCGCTCTCCGGATTCGTCTTCACCGGGTCGTTCGTCGTCAGGTCCGGACTGATGATCCGCCAGGTCTCGCCGCGGTCGGGGCTCTGGAACAGGTAGTTCGCGCCCAGGTAGACGATCCGCGAATCATGCGGCGACAGCGTCAGGGCGGCGCTCCAGTTGAACCGGAACGCCGGGGGTAACCGGGTGTCCGGCCCGCGGTAGTCCGGGACGATGTCCCCGAAGTTCACGACGGTGCGCGGCGTGGGCGTGATGGTCGCGCCCATCTGGCGGAACACCGCGTCGAGCCGCCGGACGACGCCGCCCTGCGCCTCCGTGTAGACCGTGCGCCAGTCGTTCGGGTCGACCGTCGTGTGGAAGCCGTCGCCGGCGTGGAACTTGAACCAGTGGTCGTTGAGGATGCCGTTCCAGTCGCGGCTGTTCGACGGCCCGCCCCAGTTGCCGTTGTCTTGCAGGCCGCCGTAGACCCAGTAGGGGTCCCGGTTGTCGAGCGTGACGGCGTAGAACTGGCCGATCGCCATGTTGTCGAACATCACGAACGACCGCCCACGGTCGTACGTCACGTACGCGCCCTTGTCGTTGCCGACGTAGAACCGATCGGGGTTGGCGGGGTCGATCCAGAGCGCGTGAAAGTCGCCGGAAATGCCCGAGAACAGCCCGCTGAAGGTCCGCCCGCCGTCCTCCGACACCTGCGCGCTGCCCGCGAGCACGTACACGCGCTGGTCATCCACGGGATCGAGGTAGAGGTGGCTGTAATAGAAGGGCCGGTTGTTGTACCGATTCACGTAACGCCACGTGCGGCCCCCGTCCTCGGACCGGTAAATCCCGGAACCTAACCTCGTCAGGTCGTCGTACTCGGGATTCGGCTTGCCGCCCAGCAGGCGCGGCGGCTGGTACCCGTGCTCGACGATCGCCATCACGACGGCGGGCCGCCGGCGCGAGACCGCCAGCCCGATCTTGCCCGTGTCGCCCGCCGGCAGCCCAACCGTGAGCTTCCGCCACGTGCGGCCGCCGTCGCTCGTCTTGAAGATGCCGCCGTTCGGACCGCCGCTGTCGAAGCGATAGGGCCGGCGGATCCGCTCCCAGAAGGCGGCGTACAGGACGTCCGGGTCGCGCGGGTCCATCTTCAAATCACTCGCGCCGGTCTTCCCGTCGTCAGGCAGTCCCCCCGCGAGGCGCGTCCAGGTTCGCCCGCCGTCCACGGTCTTGAAGAGGCCTCGCTCGCCCGTGTACCCCCACAGGTGCCCCTGCGCCGCGACATAGACGATGTCGGGGTTCGTCGGGTGGGTCACGACCTCGCTGATATGGTGCGTGTCCCGGAGGCCGACGTTGACGAACGTCCGCCCGCCGTCGGTCGACTTGTACACCCCGTCGCCCCAGCCGACGCTGTTGCGCGTGCAGGACTCGCCCGTACCGACCCACACGATGTTCGGATTCGGCTGGAAGATCGCGATGTCCCCGATGTTCGACGTCCCGTAGCGGTCGAAGATCGGCTCCCACGTCGTCCCCGCGTTGGTGGACTTCCAGACGCCGCCCGACGCCGCGCCGACGAACACCACGGCCGGGTTCGCCTCGACCGCCTCGATGTCGGTCACGCGCCCGGCCATGTTCGCCGGCCCGATGTTGCGCCAGACGAGGTCGCGATAGAGGTCCGCGCGCTCGCCCGCAGCCTGTCCCGGCGCCGCCGACAGCGCCGCCCACGTGCTCCATCCCGACACGATCGCGATTCCCCCCGCAAGCCGGAGCATGCGTTCGCGTGGCTTCTGCATGATGGCCTCTCGTTTGCGGAGCTCAGCCATACGCTTTGCCGAAACGCCCTGCATGGTAACGCAAGCCGCGTCGGCGGGTCACCTTTCTCGCCGCCCCGTGCTCGGGGTCCCCGCATCGAGTATCCTGAGCCATCGAGACTCGTGGGTCCTGGAGGGGACAGCGATGCAGGTGCACTCGACCGGCGCGGCCGACGCGCCGTACGTGATCCGGCAGCGGGAGGGTGCGGCGCTTCGCCTGACGCTCAACCGGCCCGATCGGTTCAACCCCCTGTCGTCCGGCATGATCGCGGCGCTCCAGGCGGAGCTGGACGCCGTCGCGGCCGACGCGTCCGTGCGGACCGTGGTGCTCGCGGCAGCCGGCCGCGGCTTTTCAGCCGGGCACGACCTCCGGGAGATGCGCGCCCATGCGGGCGACGCCGCCTGGCAGCAGCGGCTCTTCGACGACTGCAGCCGCCTCATGCTGACCCTGACCCGGCTGCCCCAGCCTGTCATCGCCCGCGTGCACGGGGTGGCCACCGCCGCGGGCTGCCAGCTCGTCTCGATGTGCGACCTGGCGGTGGCGTCGACCGAGGCGACTTTCGCCTTGCCCGGCGTCAAGATCGGCGTTTTCTGCACCACCCCCGCCGTGGGGGTCGCCCGCAACATCGGACGGAAGCGGGCCATGGAGCTGCTGCTCACCGGCGAACCCATCGATGCGGCCACGGCGCTCGCCTGGGGCCTCGTCAATCGCGTCGTGCCCCCCGCCGAGCTGGACGCGGCGGTCCAGCGCTTCGTCGACGCGATCGCCGCCAAGAGCGCCGCGGTCATCCGCGACGGCAAGCGCGCGTTCTACGCGCAGCTCGAGCGCCCGCTGGCGTCGGCGTACGCGTTCGCGAGCGAACAGATGGCCTGCCACCTCGCCCTCGAGGACGCCGTCGAGGGGATGGACGCGTTTCTCGAAAAGCGCGCCGCCCGCTGGCGGGATGCCTGACGATCAGGGCCGCAGCGACACCCGCGCGCGCGCCGTCCCCGCCTTCGCCGCGCGCGCCGTGATCTCGACGGTCCGGCCGGCGTCCGCCGCGCGGACCAGCCAGCGCACCTCGCGGGCCGAGGGCCCGGCAGGGGCCTGGCCGGAGGAAACCGCGCGCCGTGTGTCGAACCCGGTTCCCCGCAGATGCCCCACCACCGTGCGGCGCTCGCCGAGGAGGATCTCCACGCCCGGGTCGGGTTCGATCGTCACGGTGACCGGGTCCGCATAGCCGTGTTCGAGCGACTTCTCAGTCACATACGTGGGCAGCAAGCCCGCGTTCTCCACGGCGGCCCGGACGATGTAAAGCGTGCCCTCGCGGGTGGCGGAGACATCGCGCAGGGTCAGGCGCGGCAGCGAGCCCGCCCAGTAGAGGTAGAGCGCGCCGTACGTCTCGACCAGGCGCTGCAGGTAGCGACCGGGCGGCGGATTCGGCTTGGTGAACTTGACGAATCCGCCGATCTCGACCGGGCCCAGGGTTGGGTGCGCGAGCGGCGTCCACGGCACAAACAACCGGCCGCCGAACTCCGCATCCGACAGGCGGAGAAGCTCCTCGTCGCTGACGCGCCCGTCATTGTCGGTGTCGCCCGGAATCATGCCGTGTTCCGGGACGAACGAAAAGGCCCCGGTCATCTCGTACGCCCACTCCATGAGGAAGCCGTACCCGTAGATCTGCCGGCCCGGCCCGAAGCGCCGCTCGGCCTCGGCCCCGTACGGGGCCACCATGCGCAGCCCGCCGCTGAGCGCCGCGAATTTCCGCGCGAACACCGCCATGACCTGAAAGTCGCCCTGGGGGATCGCCGAATCCGGACGCGACCCGTACGGGCGGTAGATCAAGCCGTCGTCCGGACCCGAGTGCCCGTTGATCACAAAGCCGATGTTCGGATGGGCCACGATGAACTCCGCGATGGCGCGCGACTCGGGTTCCGACAGGGGATACGGGCCGGCGCCCTCCTGAATCCACTCGGGCTTCCAGTCGAACGGGAAGTTGCGGTTGAGGTCGGTGCCGCCGATCCAGTCCTCGTTGATGACGCCGTCGCCGTCGTTGTCCAGCCCTTCGGAGTACACCGTCCACTCGCCGGGCCCGTCCGGGTCGCGCAGCGCCAGCAGGCGCGCGTCGCGGGGATGCGTGCGGAAGCGCCCGCGCGGATCGCGCACGCGCATCTGCAGAATCCGGCCGTCGCCGTCGACGTCGTCCGGCGGGTCTTCGTCCAGCCTGCCGTCCCCGTCATCGTCGCGCGGCCGGGCATTGATGCTGGACACGATGCCCGTCATGGGCGTCGACACGTAGAGATCCGCCATGTAGGGGTTGCACATGGGGACGAGATACAGGGCGGTCGTATCGAGCAGCCGGGTGACCTCGGGGTCGGACCCGTAGCGGCGGAGGACCCGGTCGGCGAGGTAGAGGATGACCTCCGTCGAGGAGGGCTCGTCGGCGTCGATGTTGCCGTCGGCGTAGAAGGCGGGTTTCTCCCCCGCCGGTCCGGTCTTCTGATTGGTGATCTCGATGGCCCAGAGGTCGAAGCCCTTGTAGTCCTTGCCGATCGAGTACACCCGGGCGAGCGCCGGGAACGCGGCGGCCAGTCCATCGAGAATCGCCTTGACCTGCGTGTATCCGTGGTAGCGGTCGAACGTCAGGGCTCCCGCGGCCGGCCGGTCCGCCGGCTGCGGCGCGACCGGTCCGACCAGGCCGGCGAACCCCAGGACGAGCACCGCAGCGCTTCGCGTCGCGAGCCTGGACATGGTTATCTCTCCTTCCACCAAGCCGCCCCACTATACCCCACGACTTTTCGCTGGATCCGGCGCGGCAGAGCGACTAGCCTGGTAGCCCGGCTCCGGTCCCCGCGGGTCGCCGGCGGGCGCCGGCGGCGGTGCGGAACCCCACGCAGAGGGCGGTACGCCTTGGAGGCCGGAGGCTGGGACACCCGCGGGGCCAGTCGTCCCGCAACCGGTCAGGAAGGAGGCGTGTATGGTCGGGATCCTGTCGTTGTGGCTGCCGATTTTGATCGCCGCGGTGATCGTCTTCGTGGCGAGCTCCATCATTCACATGGTGCTCCCCTACCACCGGACCGACTACCGGAAGCTGCCCCGGGAGGACGAGGTGCTGGCGGCGCTGCGGCCGTTCGGCCTGCCGCCCGGCGATTACCTTTTCCCGCACGCGGAGAGTCCGGCCGCTCTGAAGGCGCCGGAGTTCATCGAGAAATTGAAAAAGGGGCCGGTGGGCGTCATGACGGTGTTTCCGAGCGGTCCGCCGTCGATGGCGCGGAGTCTGGTCCTCTGGTTCGTCTACTGCCTCGTCGTCGGTGTGTTCGCCGCCTACATCGCGGGGCGGGCGCTCGGTCCCGGCGCGCCGTATCTGGCCGTGTTCCGCTTCGCGGGGTGCACGGCCTTCGTGGGCTACGCCCTGGCGCTCTGGCAGCAGTCGATCTGGTACCGGCGCGCGTGGAGCACGACGATCAAGTCGACGATCGACGGGCTGGTCTACGGCCTGCTCACCGGCGGCGTCTTCGGCTGGCTGTGGCCAGCGCCGTGACGCGCGCGGGCCGGAAGGCGTGCGCCGGCGGCGCCCTCATCTGGCGGGGCTTCGCGCGCGGTCTTCGTACCACGTCGTGACGAAGCCCGTTCGGGGTGTCCACTGCACGCGCGCCGCGGGCAGGCCGCCGCGCCGCGCGGGCCGGAACACGTAGACGAGAATCTCGGAATACTGCGCCTTGACGGGATCGACGAGCTGGTGCGCGATGGCGGCGGCTTCGCCGACGCGCGCGGTCTCGACCTCCACCACCAGCACATGATGCGCTGACAGTTGGTGGACCACCTGCCAGCCGTCCCCGCCCGCGCGCAGCCACGGCGCCGCGTCGCCCGGCGCGGTGCG